>CACOQX010000007.1 GCA_902629465.1 uncultured SAR86 cluster bacterium
TCTGAGCCAAGTTCTAGAGGCGTCATGCCTGAAGCTAAAGCTGCTGCAGAGCCTCCAGAAGACCCTCCAGGAGTTCTTTCTAAATCCCAAGGATTATTGGTAGTACCATAAATTTTATTAAAGCTTTGCAAATCTGATGAAAGAAAGGGCACGTTGGTTTTGCCAAAAATAATTGCTCCAGCATCAGTCAATCTTTGAACTGCCTCTGCATTTCGTTTTGGAATATTATCTTGCCAGGCAGGGTTTCCACCAGTCGATACAATACCCTCCACCTCAAAAGCATCTTTAATGGTCATTGGCAAGCCATGTAAAGAACCTAGTTTAGATTTCGAAGAAGTTTTTTTGTCTGCCTGTTTTGCTTTTTCTAGTGCTCGTTCAATATCTAATGCAACTATTGCATTGATTTTTGGATTTACAACTTCAACCTGTTTTAAAAAGGACTCAAGGACCTCTTGAGCAGAGACTTCCTTTTGCTTTATTTTTTTTAAAATTTCATGTGCATTCTCAAAAATCATTATGCCAATTAATTCTCTTTTTGATGCTAGTTGGTGTTTAACGGTTCTTCAGTTTCTTGAACGCTGTCCATTATCGATCTGATTGTAAAAACACCGCCCGGATTTGGAACGTTTGGAATGTACCATATTGGACTGGACCAAGCTCGTTCTTGAAACGTCTTTGGTAAATCTTCTCTAGGTTTTAATCCAACTTTTATCGCATCCCAAGTGGTCCAAGGACAACTAGGATTTTCCAAAACTCTTACGTAGTAAAAAGCCTTTTCATTTTTATTGAAATCAGGATCTGTCCAAACAGTTTTAAGTTCAGCCGATCCTACATCATTCGATATTTCACAAGTTTCAGTATTTACCGTAGCGCCATTGTCTGGACATCTATTTGTGATTGGATTTACTTTAGCTCCGTTGGAACAAACTACGTCATAGACAATTTCTTTTGGCTCAGCATCAAATTGATTAATCGTGCCTTTAATGATTTGAACTCTTTGTAGCGGCGCTCCATTTTTTGCTCTTTGCGCCCAAACGAAAAAGTTGGGAACATTACTACCTTTGGAAACTAAGTCTGAACCCATAGGAACTCCGTTGCGGTAAGCCTCACTGATGACATTTTC
Source organism: uncultured SAR86 cluster bacterium (assembly GCA_902629465.1). GTDB lineage: Bacteria > Pseudomonadota > Gammaproteobacteria > Magnimaribacterales > AG-339-G14 > MEDG-81. Next base: position 1,124 of record CACOQX010000007.1, read on the forward strand.
ACTATTTAGGTCTAATTCATTCATGCGATAACCACCAAAGAAACGAACTGAAATCCTATTTCCGCTTGTAGCAAAAGTTTCTTTTCTTCGCAAAGCACTGAAAATAGATTCTCTAGTATTTTCTTCAGCCCAGACTGCAGCCAATCCCGATGCACCCCACTGAGTAAATCCTGACTCCAAATAACTTCCTTCTTGGCCTTCGTAGATTTCAATTGGTAAACCCGTATCGCCAAAATTACTCTGACGTCCCAAAATCGTTTGTTGGTAATCAGTCACTGGTACCGAACCTCTTCCTTCAGGTGTAGCATCGATGATTCCAATTTTTGACCAAAAATCTGACTCATCATATGAAGAAGCTCCAGTATGAGTATCGGAAGAGCCGATTAAACCAAACTTGTATGGATTTCCTCGATCTTCCCACTCAAGAACCATTCCTCTAAAAAAAGCATCTCGTACATAACCACCTGCAGGCAAAGAGTAAGTTCTAGGAAAACTTCCTACTCTAGAATTCATGATGCCAAAATCTGCCCATTCATCATTAGGCGATAAAAGGGGGTGGGTATCGCTTGTGCCTTTAACCTGTGTCATTTCCACAATAGGCTCATTCCTCATTCGCAGTGCCGAATATGCTTTATCAATAGGCGAACCATCAAATTGTTCCACTTCAAACATTTGTCCATTCGACCCATTTGAATTATGTGGCATAGCAATAGAATCTATGCCTTTATCCCTTAGCTTGTCCATCCATGCCCACAAATCTTCTGGATTAATAGAATCGATTCTAGTCCAAGGTCTTTCAGGCGCTTTAGAGCCTTCAAAAATTACATTTCTGTGTAAATTACCATTCTCTACATCCGTAGAAGTTGTGAATTCATAACCAATGAAGGTTGTAAAATTCCCAGGATCATTGTGTTCATTCGCAGCTCTTGCCACATCTGCCCAAGACGACTTATGAGTTTCATCATCAAAAGACTGGATAGCTAATGAGATGTGATTGGATAAAAAAGCTTGAATAAATTTTGGGTGATACCAAGGATAAGGATTTGCAATTGCTTCGACGGCACCTCTGAAGCTACCTAATCGAAATGCAGAAGATTCTAAAGTCTGGTTCTCTGGAGCATTTATATTGTGATAAATCTCTGCGCCTGGAAGAGTAGAGGCATAGGTTGAGGTATCAGCCCAAGCTTGGATCATACCTAGAAAAAAACCATGATCAGTAACTGCATAAAAATCCAATGGCTCTCTAAGTTTCATATCGAAGCCCAAAGCGTGCTTTATAGTGTCACCTTTTGCATATCTGTAAGCATCATCAGGAGAGGCAGTTGTGCCAAATACATATGCATCGAATGAGTATCTCGTGTGAACATGAAGATCACCAAAGTAGGCATTTCTTAGTTCGTTAAAGTCTTTGCTGGGAGCAGGCGCAGGTTTACCTTCAATAGAAAAATCAACTACTTCTAATGAAGTATCTGTACATCCAATAAAAATTAATGCCGTAAAAATTAAAGCGCTGATATTTTTTTTCATAATCTCCCCTAAGTGATATTTATATTAATGCAATCAAAGTAAAACTTCTAATTTAAATCTGAGAGGTTTATTTCTTCCGTGCCAACAGGTAAGACGACGAAAGTTCCATCTCTCGATAAGGTCCAGTCTGTTCTTATCTGATCAACTCCTCTCACAAAAACATTTTCCATAATTCCGTTTCGCGGAGCCGGAGTAAGATGATAAAAAATCAGGTGTCCAACATTTGCCATATTGGCTAGTTGAGCTGCCTCCATAGGCGTCATGTGATAAGTCTTTATGTCTTCAAGCACCTTTGCTAAGGGTTGATTGGGATCTCTTTCTAAAATTGCTTTTTGCATTATATTAATGATGTGATTTGCTTGAGCTTCAGCAATCAAAACATCGGCATTTTCAGAATTAACAGCAATGTTTTCATCGTAAGACGTGTCTCCAGTTATGACTAACGATCTTCCTTTGTAGTCAAAACGATAACCAAGGGCAGGCTCAATTGGCTCATGGGTTACTTTAAAGGCTGTAATTTTCAAACCTTTTTTGTTGTAAATGATAGGATTGTTTAGATCGACAATGGTTGTATCAAAGCCGACAGACTTAATTGGCGCAAGCGCCTCACCGTGATGTTCATTTCTAAACCCATAGTCTAATTTATATGCCATTTCGAAGCCTGCGGTTACTATGTCTGTTCCTTCAGGTCCATATACAGGAAGTGCTTTTGGACGACCTGGTAACCAAGTTGCCAAATGAAGATCGGCCAAATCTGAAATATGATCAGAGTGGAGGTGAGTGAATAGCACTGCTTTAATTTTATTTGTTGGGACGCTGTATTTTCCTAAATTAACGTTTGCTCCATCTCCTATGTCAACAATGAAAATATCCTCTCCTGCTTTTACAGCAACACAGGTTTGTGCTCTTCCAGGCGATGGTAGCGGCGATCTTGATCCACAAATGAGAGCGCTTAACGCGTCTTCTTCAGGGAACGGACTGTCGGCTGTAGCTAAATTTGAAACAGCTGTTTTGATTACTAAATCTTGTACAAAAGGAACTCTTAATGAAATAAAAACAATCAAGAAGAGAACAATAATGACCCCTAAAATTTTCCAAATTCTCATAAATCCTCCATAATTTGGAATTGTAAATATACTAAAATAATCTAACTATTGACAGTATGCATGTCAAAATATACCTTATAAATTTAATAGAAATATGACAAAAATAAATGACCCGTTAACTCTTCCTTGCGGACAAGTTATCAAAAATAGAGTTTGTAAAGCCGCTATGACAGAACGAATTGCTCTGGGTAATAACTTTACTAACGAAAAGCATATAGAACTTTATAAAATGTGGGGAGCAGGTGACATCGGTATCTTACTTACAGGCAACGTCCAAGTGCACCGAGATAATTTAGAAGGTCCAGCCAATGTTGCAATTGAGGCGGATACTTATAAAGAACAAATGCCGATGTTAAAAAATTGGGCTGAAGCTGCCACTCTAGAAGGCAGTAGACTGTGGATGCAAATTTCACATGCCGGAAGACAAACTCCAGGTGAGATCAATATGAGCCCCATGTCACCCTCTGATGTGCAATTGAAAATTCCAGGCAGGAAATATGGCAAACCGATTCCTATGACTGAAGAAGACATTAAAGATGTGATCAATCGATTTGTGTTTACGGCAAAAATTGCTAGAGAGTCAGGATTTGATGGTGTTCAGCTGCACTCCGCTCATGGCTATCTTTTATCGCAATTTTTATCTCCTGATATCAATCAAAGAACTGATGCTTGGGGCGGATCGTTAGAAAATAGAGCTAGAATCCATCTAGAAATCATCAAAAAATGCAGAGAGGAAGTGGGCCATGATTTTGCAATTTCCATAAAAATGAATTCAGCAGATTTTCAAAAAGGGGGCTTTTCTCCAGAAGACTCCATTCAAGTAGCAAAATTATTCAGCGCTTCAGGGATAGATAATATCGAAATTTCCGGTGGAACCTATGAGCAGCCAAGATTATTGGGCTTGGATAAGGTGAGCATCAATCCAAAGAGAAGCGAAAATAGAAAAGAAAGCACCATTGCTCGAGAGGCATATTTCCTTTCTTATGCAGAAGAAATAGCAAAAGTTGTGAATATTCCATTGATGGTGACCGGCGGGTTTCGAACCAAAGAGGGCATGGAAGCAGCATTAGCAGATGGAGCTTGTGAAATAGTTGGAGTTGGCAGACCACTTTGTGCTAATCCTTATGCGATTAAAGAATTATTGTCTGGACAGATTGATGAATTACCAAAATACGAAAAAACTTTATCGATTGGTCCCTGGTGGCTCTCACCGACAAGCCCTTTCAGATTAATTCAGGCAATCAATGCTTTTAGTGCTCAAGCTTGGTTTTACCAACAAATTAAAAAAATGGGCAAAGGGTTAATGCCAGACTTAAATCTCAAACCCTGGAAAGCATTTAGAGAGGATGCTAAGGCCGATCAAGAGGCTATAAAAGAATATAAAAATTTTTAATTCAAATTCGAAGGAGTAAAAAAAATGAAAGTAGAAAACAAAGTAATGCCAAATGAAAAACAAATGGAAGAGTTTTTAGAGGAAGGCCATGATGAGCCTATTTTTATGGTCAACTTGTTGAAATTTAAAGAAAAGGCAGAGTATCCTGACAAAAGAAAAACTGACCTCACAGGTAAAGAAGCCTATGCAATCTATGGAAAAGAAGTTGTAAAGCATCTCGAAAAAGTTGGAGGCAAACCAATTTTTGGCTCAGAAGTCACGAGACTTATGTTGGGCGAGGTAGAACAGCTTTGGGATCAAGTTGCTATTGCTATGTATCCTAACAGAAAAGCGATGTTGAAAATGATTTCAGATCCTGATTACATTGAAAGCGCCCAACACAGAGTGGCTGGTTTAGCTGGTCAATTAAACATTGAAACAAAGTTGAGAGACTAATGAAAACTTTAAAAATTTTAGGACTTTTAAGCCTTTTAGTTTTTTCCTTTTCAATTCATGCGGCAAAATACGACAAAAAAGTTGATCCTTCTGAACTTTACGATAAGGCCACTAATCATTTGAAAAATGAAGAATATCGCAAGGCTTTAAGAGTTTTAGGTAAATATACAAAATCCAAGCCGAAAGATGCTGATGGTTGGACGTTATACGCTTTCACTCAAAGAAAGTTAAAAAATTATAAGAAAGCAGAAGTTAATTACGAAAAAGCTTTGAAGTTAGATCCTGAAAATAAAATTGCCTTGGAATATCAAGGTGAATTATTTGTAGAAACCGAACGCTTAGGACTAGCTCAAACCAATCTCAACAAACTCAAAGAATTATGTCCTACATCTTGTGATGAGCTTGAACAATTAAAAAAGTATATCAATCAAGAAGAAAAAAAATCTCTGTGATTATTTTAGACGGTAGTATGGGCAACGAATTGCTCAAACGAACAAACAAGCCTTCTTCAGGTTTGTGGTCAGCGCAATTTCTTATAGACTCTCCGAATCTAGTAAAAGAAGTCCATCAGGCTTATGTCGATGCTGGTGCTCAGGTGATTACCACTAATACTTATTCAACTATTCCAAGTTATCTTCAAAAAGAAAATAAAACACATTTAATGCATGACTTGATTGTAAAGGCTGGAGAAATTGCTCGTGAAGTTGCTGATGAAAATGCTCACGAAATTACTGTCGCAGGCAGTTTACCGCCTTTAGATGAGAGTTATCGACCAGATCTAGTTCCAGATGAAGCCGATTCTATTCCTATTTATGAAGAATTAATCGATGGGCTAAATCCCTTTGTCGATATTTTTCTTTGTGAAACAGTTTCTTCAATTCCAGAAACTTCAAATATTTTAAAAGCAGTCTCTAATAAAGCTGAGAAAGATAAAAAAATATGGCTCTCATGGACTCTGCTTGAAGATAAAAGCACCAGACTAAGAAGCAAAGAAACCATTGAGGAAGCTTTTGAGCTTGCAGAAAGTTTTAATATTGACGCATATTTATTTAATTGCACTGATCCAATTGCAATTACTGAAGGTGTTAAAAAGCTATCCAATCTTACGGATAAACCAATTGGTTGCTATCCAAACATATTTGGAGTTCCTTTTGATTGGACTTTAGATAATAGTATCCAATTGGAACCTAGAAACTTGTCCATTGAACAATTCGTTGAGTATAAAAATTTATGGAAAGATTTAGGAGCATCTATCATCGGTGGATGCTGTGGGTTAGGACCCGATTACATTAAAGCCATTGCATAAAAAAATTCTCCAGAAAACAAACTGCCCTCTGGAGAATTTATTTCTTTAAGCTTTTTAAGCTACAAATTGTGAAAGTCTGCTTTTAATAATTTCTTCTGCATCAGAAACTATTCTTTCTACCAGCTCTTTACAAGTCGGGATGTCATGAATTAGTCCAGCAACCATTCCGCAACTCCAAGCACCGGCATCCATCGTACCTTCTTGCATGATTTTCGGATAGACGCCAGCTACTTCGTCCATGATGTCGGTGATTTGAATTTCATCGCCCAAGGCTTTTTCCTTTTCAAGAATCTTTTGTACTGCATCATTAGCCAAAACTCTTTCGGTATTTCTTAAGGGTCTCATGATCAATTCGGTATCCAATTCAGATGCAGCAACCAAAGCTTCTTTAACGTTTTGGTGCACCGGAGCTTCCTTAGTTGCAATAAATCTTGTACCCATATTGATTCCATCTGCGCCCATGGAAAGAGCAGCAGCAAGTTGTTGGCCATTACCCATACCGCCTGAAGCAACAAAAGGAATTGAAAGTTCTTCAGCAGCTCTTGGTAGAAGAATCATATTCGGTATGTCATCTTCTCCAGGGTGGCCACCGCACTCAAAGCCATCAACACTGACAGCATCACAGCCAATTTTTTCTGCTTTTAAAGAATGTCTTACAGAAGTACATTTGTGAATGACTTTAATACCAGCACCTTTAAGGTCAGGCATGTAAGCTTCAGGACTTCTGCCTGCGGTCTCAACGATTTTTACTCCACCTTCAACAATAGCTTTGATGTAACCAGGATAATCAGGCTCTTGAAAACCAGGCAAAAAAGTTAAGTTTACGCCAAAAGGCTTATCAGTCATTTCATGACATTTTGCAATTTCTTTAGCCAGGTCATCAGGAGTTTTTTGGGTTAGACCGGTAATGATTCCTAGCCCGCCTGCGTTGGCAACCGCAGCAGCCATTTCTGCGAAACCTACATAATGCATTCCTCCTTGAATAACTGGATGTTCAATATCGAACATTTCGGTGATTTTTGTTTTTATCATTTTTTCTCCCTAATAAATTGAAGGTTTAATTTAAAGCCCGTAAGGCTTTTTGTCTACCTAAACGCTATATTTTTAAGTCAAAGACGACTTGATCATATCAGCTGCTTTTTCACCAATCATAATGGTTGGCGCATTTGTATTTCCTCCAACCAAGGTCGGCATGATGGAGGCATCAACAACTCGAACATTTTCCAGCGCATGAACCTTGAGTTCATGATTTACAACACTCATATCGTCAGAACCCATTTTGCAAGTTCCTACTGGATGGTAGACGGTGTCTGCTCGGGCGCGCATTGCTTCTTCAATATCTGCATCGCTATTGATATCGACCGGATCTTGGACTTTTCTGGTGAAAGGTCTCAAAGGCTCAGCATCCATGATTTCCATCATTTTGCGATAACCTTTAATCATGACATCCATATCTTCTCTCTCGGAAAAAAATTTAGGATCAATCTTTGGCGAATCAAAGGCATTATTCGAATTAAGTGTAACTTCACCTGTGGATTTTGGTCTTAACAGACAAACGTGACAGCCTAGACCATGGCCGAAAGCAATGGTTCTGCCATGATCAATTATTTTTGCCAAGACAAAGTGCAGTTGGATATCTGGAATTTCCAGACTTTCCTCGGTTTTGATAAAACCTCCAGCTTCGGCTACCGTAGAAGTCATTTGCCCCTTCCTAGTAAAAAGATATTTCAAAAGTTCATAGGGTTGACGATATAAAAGTGATTTAAATGAGAAGCCCAAAAGATCAGTATCATCTACGGGATGATTGGTAATGTAATCGATGTGATCCTGAAGATTTTTCCCCACTCCTGGTACATCGAATATGGTATCTATTCCATGCCTGTTTAATTCTTCTGCAGGGCCTATGCCAGAGCGCATTAAGATTTGCGGCGAACCGAAAGCTCCAGAAGACACGACAACCTCTCGGTGACATTTCAAATGAATTTTATTTTTCTGTTTATCAAAACAATCAACGCCAGTTGCTTTATTACCGTCAAAAACAATTCTATCAACTTGGGTATCGGTTAAGACGGTCAGGTTGGGTCTATCTAAGTTTGGCGTAAGATAGGCTGCAGCGGCACTCCATCTTCTCCCTTGTTTTTGTGTCGTGTGATAATAACCAATGCCTTCTTGGTTAGCACCGTTAAAATCTTGGTTTTCTTTATGAAATTTTGTTCCTGCTTCAATAAAGTAGTCCTTATATTTTGAATTATTCTCTACAGCAGTGACATTTAATGGTCCTTCTTGACCATGAAATTCATTGTCTACCAATTCGTTGTGTTCTGCTTTTTTAAAGTAAGGCAAAACTTCATCATAAGACCAACCGGAATTTCCAAGTTTTGACCAATGATCGTAATCCCAACGATGTCCTCTCACATAGAGCATGGCATTTATTGAACTCGATCCTCCTAAAGTCTTTCCTCTCGGTTGATAACCTTTTCGATGTTCTTCGGGCTCTTCTTTCATCGTATGAGTTTGACCTGTTGGGTCAGCGACAACGACTTCTGTAGCAGGTAATTTTTCTTTAGCAAAACCTTTTTGAGGTTCGGTTTCAAAAGCCCAATTCATTTTACTGGTTGGCCCCATGTATGCAAAAAGTGCAGGAACATGAATCCTAACGTCTTTATCTTTAGAACCAGCTTCTATTAAGCAAACTCTATGATTGGGATTTTCTGATAGTCTGCCAGCAAGGACACAACCGGCCGAGCCTGCTCCCAAAATAATATAATCGAATTCGTTCATTCTTCTTCCCCTTAATAAATTTATTCCATGGTGATGGAAATTTTTCCGAAATGCTTATTGTCAATTTGATGCTGAAAGGCGTTTGCCAATTCAGACAAATCAAATGAATCGCTTATGACGGGCTTAATCTTAGAATTCTCTAAATAATCAACCATAGCTTTTTGCGATTGATGATTAGCCATAGCAATCCCACTGGTTCTAACTTGTTTGAGGAAAATTCGCGGCAAAACTAATTCGTTAGCCGCAGGCCCACTCAATACTCCGATCAAGGCAATATGGCCGCCAAGTTTCACTGCTCTAATCGATTCATTGAAGGTTTCTCCTCCGCCAACTTCAACAACATGGTCCACCCCTTCATTGTCAGTAACTTCCAGAACCTTTTCTCCCCATTTAGGATACTCTTTATAATTGATAACTTCATCTGCACCAAGTTCCTTAAGCTTTTCAGCTTTCTCTTCAGAAGAAGTAGTAGCAATGACTCTGGCTCCCATTTCTTTGGCAAACTGCAGAGCAATAATGGATACGCCCCCGGTGCCCTGAACTAAGACCGATTGCCCTGACTCAAGCCTCCCTTCGTCAACCAAAGCACGCCAAGCAGTTAATCCAGCACAGGGCAGGGTAGCTGCTTCTTGCAAAGACCATCTGGAAGGCATTTTTGTGACCGCCGTTTCTTTGATTGCAATGTATTCAGTAGCATATCCGTCTTGATTGTCACCAATGAAACTGAGAAATTCGTATCGGGGCGGACCATCTATCCAATTGGGAAAACAGGCACTCATTACCTGATCACCAACTTGCCAATTTTGCACAGCTGAGCCTATTTCAGTAACTTCACCAGCAGCATCACCGAGCAAAACTCTTCCATCGTCTGTGGGTATCAAACCCAAAGCGCACATCAAATCATGATAATTGAGACTGCTTGCGTTTACTTTAATTAAAATTTCATCTTCTTTTGGCTGAGGAATATCTACTTCTGTAAGTTTAAATTTGTCCAATCCTCCTGGTTTTTCGAGCTGCATTTGCCTCATTTATGTCTCCTTACTTTTTTTGTTTTATTAGAACAAAAAAGCGTTGGGAAATGAATGAAAATCCATAATTTAAAAAGAATAAAAAAATTTTTTTTTATAACCTATTTGAAAAATCTTATAATTTTTTATAAAATTTTTGAAAAAACTGGGTCTTACATCTAGTAAAAAAGCCTTAAAGAACTATACTTTGAGCGATTTTAATCGATTGTATTTTATTGAATCACTTATTTCTCAATAAAAGTGCAAAAAGTGGCATTTTTGCTATTTTTCAATTAATTTTGCTCTCTTTTTACAGTTGTATAATACTTTCGATTTTAAGAGGTTGCTTAGTAAAAATCTTAATTTATCGAATGAACTTTTAAGAAAATTAGCTCTCTACTAAGTATCTTAATTAACCATCAGCTTAAGGAGTTAGCGATGATAAATAGAGTGGTGACTGGAACTTTAGGATTTGGTTTTTGCCTCTCTTTTATACTTTATTTAGGAGTGATAGGAATAAATTTTTTCTAAACCTATAAAGCAATAAATTTATAAAGTTCTCCCCCCTTAATCCCCTCGCTTCGGTGAGGGGATTTCTTTTTAAGAAATAATAATCTAGAGTTAATTTTGGTCGCGCAATTTGAAGAATTTAAAATAGCCGGAGCTCAGCTAGTTTTAAAGCTTCTGTGAGAAAAAGTTTTCGTTGAATGAATTTATTTAAAAAAATAATCTTTTGGTTCTTTCTTATTTCGCTAACTTTCTTCTTTATCTCAACGGGTTACTATTTTTACCATAAATCTGCAGTGATATCCGAGCTAAAAGCTCAAAGCAAAATAATTGAAACTTCATATGGGGAAATTGAATATAAGATTTCTGGGAAAAATGGTCCAATTATTTTATATGTTCATGGCACACCTGGGGGGTATGACAGAAATTTCCCTTTTGGAGATGAATATAAAATTATCAATATTTCAAGACCGGGATATCTAAGAACTCCTCTTTCATCAGGTATTAAACCAAAGGATCAAGCAAAACTTTATAAAGCTTTATTAGACAGTCTAGAGATTGAGTCGGTTTTTGTTTTTGGCAGTTCTGGCGGGGGGCCTTCAGCGATTGAATTTGCAATTTTGTACCCTGAAATGACCAATGGCCTAATTTCTTACGAAGCTATTACTAAATCTTGGGTAAATAGACCCGATGGAGCAGAATCTTTGTCAGAACAATCAGATTTACAACTTTGGTGTATTTTTAAAATTGCTGAACTGATGGGAATTGAAACCATGGTCTCTTTTTTAATGCCAAATCCTCTTAATCAAGAAAAAGTTTTAGCTAATAAGACTCAGTCCAATAAATTCAAAGATAATTTCTGGTCTGTTTGGCCTATGTCTTTGAGAAAAGAAGGGTATGAAAATGATTTTAAAAATTATCTAAACTTATCTTTATCATTAGAAAAAATTTCTGTTCCAACTATCGCAATTCATGGCGATGAAGATATAAATGTAAATATCAGTCATTCAAAGGAATTATCATTAAAGGTAAAAAATTCAAAAATTTATGTTATCGAAGGCGCAGATCATTTCATGCATTTTTCTCATAATAAAGAGATCAAAGAAATTTTGGATACTTTTATTACAGACAACTTAAAATCCCTTTATTAAGGATGGCATACATAAGGACAAAATTAATAGTACTCGTTTTGAGTATTTTAATCCTTTCCTGCGGAGGTGGAGGAAATTCATTACCCCCACCTGAACCCGAACTTCAACCATTTAGTTGGCAGGTTGTAAGCCCGGAGTCTCAGGGACTAAATAGCGCTAAAGTTCAGGCTGCTATGAATGTAGCAATGGAGGATGGTAAGTTCTCTCAAGCTGCAATTATTATCAAAGATGGAAAAATAGTCGCTGAGGAGTATAAAGGGATAGGTACTGTAGAAAAAACTTTAATCCTTGAGTCTGGTTCAGCTTGGACTTCTACTACTGTAGATATAGCATTTGGCTCGAAAGATGCAAATAGCTTAGTCACTAGCTGGTCTGTGGCAAAATCCTACACTAGCATTATTTTTGGTATAGCTCAGGAAAAAGGTTATTTTACAAATGGCCTTGAAACTTCTGCGGCAACTTATTTGACTGAATGGGCAAATGACTCAAGAAATACAATCACACTTAAAAATCTCTTGGATATGCGCTCTGGATTGGAGCCCGCTTGCTACGACTCGTCTAGCTCATCTTGGACAATTTGTAATGCTGTGACTATAGGAAGCGGAGGAGGTTTGACGAGCGCAACAAATCAACTTGTAGGATGTATCAATAGAAATCTAGCAGCTACAGGACAAGCACATAATTGGTATCTAAATGGGAGTGTTAATTTTGAAAGTGGTTATTTCGTATATCAAAATTGCGACACAATGGTTTTGGGTGAAATTTTTTATCGAGCGGTAGGTCAGGATATAAAGACATTTGCTGATACTTATTTGTTTTCAAAATTAAACATAACCGCAGATTGGTGGCGAGATAATGTTTCTGGAGGTCAAGCTAATGGAAATTATTTATCATATTGCTGCCTCGACATGACTGCGAGAGATTTTGCCAAAGTTGCATTGCTTTTGGTAAATGACGGTATCTGGCAAGGAGAACAAGTTGTTCCTTTGAGTTATGTTCAGGCTATTAAAAATATTACAACCACTTCCGTAGTAAGTGAAACGTATGGCGGCGTTCAAAGTTATGGTCTTAAGTTTTGGTCATTGTATGGAGCCAGTAACTGTGGCGCCCAAGCCAATCAAAAATGTGTTCCTGATAATACAGTAATTACTCCAATTGGATTTGATGGACAATATATGTTGATGGATTTTACGAATAAACTCATCATGATTAGATTTGGTTTGTATGCTCCTGTAGAACAGGTTTCGTCTGACAAAAAAATGATTGAAGCTTTTCCCAATGCTTCAAATTTCATAGTTACCGCTCCATTAGCTGCTACAGGCTCTAACCTAAATCCTGTTGTACGTTTTTTTCCTGCAGCTAACTTTTGGTACAGTCTCAATAATTAGGAAGAACAGGATATCTCTAACTTTTTACTCCAGTCAGGAGGGGCTTTTGCGTAATCCTCAAAATTCTCATTATCTTGGTAAGGGTTCTTCAAAACCTCAATTAAGTTATAAAGTTTCGAAAAATCAGAATTCTCCGCATCCTGAATGGCTTCTTGAGCAAGGTAGTTTCTAAGAATATATTTTGGATTACTCTTCTCCATAATCTGTTTTCTTTTTTCAAAAGTATTTTTCTCATCTTTTAAACGCTTTTGATATTTATCAAACCATAGTTTCCCTTCTTGATCTTCAAATAAATAAATATCTGTTTTGGAAAGCGCCCTAAAAGTATTTGTGTAATCTTTTTTATTTATTTTCATCCATGTAAGTAACTCTTCGGTCAGCTTAAGATCATTTGGTTTAATTTCAGTTAAGCCTAATTTTTTTCTAAAGATATTTGTGAGCTCTTCATAAAATATTTTTTCGTAGGTATTTATTATTTCTTTGGTTCTTTCTAATTCAATATGATCTTTAAGGGCAGCAGCAAGGGCATGACAGTTCCATAAGCCTATCGAGGGTTGGTTGTTGAAAGCATAGCGTCCTTGGTGATCTGAGTGATTGCAAATGAATCCTGGATTGTAATCATCAAGAAATCCAAAAGGCCCATAATCAAAAGTCTCTCCTAAGATAGACATATTGTCGGTGTTCATTACGCCATGAGCAAAACCAAAAGCCTGCCATTTGGCAATGAGTCTCGCTGTCGAATGCACAATTTTTTCGAATAAATCGGTATAGGCATCTTTTGAGTCTTTAAGCTCAGGAAAATAATTTTCAATCACATGATCTAGCAAAATCGGAATGAATTCTGATTTTTTGTTATGCATGAGATATTCAAAATGTCCAAAGCGAATATGAGTTTTTGCAACTCTTACCATCATTGCTCCAAATTCGGTTTTTTCCCTGAAGACTGGTTCATCGCTCCCAATCACAATCAACGATCGAGAACTCGGAATGCCAAGATGATACATGGCCTCGCCACATAAATACTCTCTAATAGTTGATCGCAATACTGCTCTACCATCGCCAAACCTTGAATAGGGCGTTTTGCCAGCACCCTTGATATGTAAATCTATCAAGCCATCTTTAGTCTGCAATTGACCCAATAAAATACCTCTACCATCGCCAAGTTGAGGAACCCAAGAACCAAATTGATGTCCAGCATATACCATAGATAGCGGCGCACTCTGCTTGAAAGGTTTATTACCGTTTACGTATGGCACTAAATCTTTAGGATCAAGATTCTTTGGAAAGTCTAAGATTTCTGCTAGGTCTTTATTGAAGTGAATCAACCTTGGATTATCGAAAGGTGTCCAAGATTGCTTATGAAAAAAATCTTCAGGCAAATCAGCGAATTTATTTGAAAATTTTAAACTGTCCAGTTCCTGCATATCTTGTAATTATATAGGTTAGAATTTGCCTGATGTTTAAAGATGAAAAACTAAATTTAGATTTATATCAAAACCTCAATTCCAATCAAGCTCCAGACGATTTTCACCACGTAGCTTTTAAAACCTTAAATTATGAAGCCATGGTTGATTTTTATACCAAGCTTTTTGGCTGTGAACCTTTATATACAAGCGAAGAATTAACTTTTCTAGCTTTTGATGTGGAGCATCACAGAGTAGCTATTGCCAATACCTCAGGTGTTTTTAAAAATCTTGGAATCATTCCAAAAACCATCATGCGAATAAAAAACTGGATGAATCGCAAGTTGCCTTCAATTATAGGTTTAGATCATATTTCTTATAAGTTGAATCCTATTGAAAAGTGGTTTGAGTTTTATCACAAAGCCAAAGAACAAGGTTTGGAACCTTATTGGACAATCAATCATGGATGGATTACTGGAATGTATTACAAAGATCCGGATGGTAATTTAGTAGAAATATTTTTTGAACATTGGCGCAACCAAGAAGAATTCAAAACTAATATTTCTCCAGATTTTTCCGACGAACCCATCGGCACCAACTTGGATATCGATGTGCTTTATGACATGTTTAAACAAGGAGCTTCATTTGAAGACCTTATCCGAAAAGGAAATACCGTTCCAGAGGGCAAGAAACCAGTCGCCGGCATGGAAGCGGTGACCAATATGCGCAAAAAATTTAAATAATTCAATTCCTACAAATTTACTTTTTTCTTTTGAAGATTCAACTATCATGAATCTTTAAATATTTTTAGGAGAAAACATGAAAAAAATAATGATTATTTTAATGGCGTCTTTAATGTCATTTGGTCTCTTTGGTCTAAAGGTAAGTGCTGATGAGAAATTTACTTTATCTGGAAAAGTAACTTCCATTTCTTTGACTGACCAAGGCGGAGTGATTAACGTATCTAGTAAAGCCGGAAGATATGGCAAAGTCTTTCTGACCTACAACTTAAAGTTGGATAACCCAAATTACACAACGCAAGGATCCTTTATTGGTCGTGGGGTTGGAATCAATGATGATGGAAATCGAAATTCAGGGTCCCGTCAAGGCGTTTGGAAAAGAGAGGGTAATATCATTACCTTTCATTCTTTAGATGATGTTACTGATGGTAATCGAAATTTCTGTATTTCTAAATTGAATCTAACCGAGGAAACTTTGGAGATGACTTTTTACCCATTTTAATTTTTTTGAGGGGAAGTTAGACTTTCCCTCTTAAAAAATCTTTCTGAAATCGTCGCAAATTCTTTTTAAAGCATAGTCGACTCCATCGACTAACATCATGTTTATGAAGCCATGAATGTAACTGTCATGGGTGCGATGGTAAATCTCAACATTGGCTTGCCTCAAAGCTTGTGCGTATTGATCACCTTCATCTCTAAGGGGGTCAAATCCTGCAGTCACTACAACAGCTGGCGGATGACCTGAAAGATCATCTGCGAACAAAGGGGAAACCAATGGATCTTTAACTAAATCTTTATTTTCTAAATAATTATCTCGAAAATATTCCATCGAGGCTTTAGTCAAATAAAAACCCTCAGCCATTTCATCCATAGAGGGATGTTTTAAAGTAAGGTCAGTAACTGGGTAAATGAGTAATTGTGCTTTTGGCATAGAGAGCTCTTCTTGTTTGCGTTTAATACATAAAGAGGCAGATAAGTTCCCGCCGGCACTATCTCCACCAACCGATACTCGATTTGGGTTGATTCCTAAATCCAGTGCATTGTCTCTAACCCAGTTGAAAGCAGCTTCACAATCAGCCAAAGGAATAGGGAAGGGATACTCTGGTGCTAAACGATAATCCACTGAGAAAATCTTTGCTTTGAGTTCTTTTGCTAAAAATCCAGTAAAAGCTTCATGTGACTCAATACTCCCTATGACCCATCCACCGCCATGAAAGTAAACCACTGCCGGATAGATATTCCCAATGGATTCTGGCGAGTACTCTCTAACTCTTATCTCTGCACCATTTGATTTAACGGTGTGATTGGTGGTTTTGACACCCGAGGGTAATGGCAAAGAAATCATTCCACGACTTTCTTCGAACTCTTTACGAAATTCTGCTGCAGGCTTTGCTGTTTCAAGTTTGGCACCGTTATCTTCCATAACTTTCAACAAGTATTGAAAACCGGGATCCAACTTACGATAGCCTTTTATGATCTGTTCTTTACCTGACCATCTGATCAGGATGCTTGCCGGCAATTTGAATAAAAGTTTAGTGAGAAAAGTACGCATTTGAAGCAACAGTTTAATTCATTTTTTGTTTCCGCCACACCCAAGGCGCAATTGGATCTTTGGTTCGCCACAAGCCTAAATTTTCTGCCTTCGCTTGATCTTGATACTTATATAAAGAGGAATTTTTTGCGTACTCATCATAAACCCAGGCAAAACCAAACTTAACCATCAACATGTTCACATTCAGTTCATCGGAAAATAAGTTACCAAGAACTCTTCCATAGCGATCTTCCCCTTGAGCAATGAGTGTTACCTCTTTTTCATAAAGTAGTCTATTTAAAAAATTTTTTGATTGAGCTCCAAAGGGCTGATTCATTTCTGGGGCGTCAATTTCTACCAAACGAATTTTTATTTCCTTGCCTTTGGCTTCTGCTCGAATGGTATCGCCATCGACCACTCGAATGTTCTCTAAAGGAGTGTAAGCATTTAGAAAACCTACCGCGAGGCAAAATGCAAGCAGATAAAAAGCTTTAAGGACTTTAGTCAATTGGGACGAGCTTGTTTTTATAAAGCCTGGTCGCTACCAAAAGATCGCTGTTGTATTCGTGAATGGAAAAAATTTTTCCATCTTTGAATTTATAAACGAATACATATTTATTGTCGTATTCGCCATTGATACCTTCAGCATCACCTTCCATGATAACAGCAACCCCATCGTCATCGGCAATCATATCGGTAGTTGTCAGAGTGATTCCGGTTGGGAGCAATTTACCCACCACTTCAGGTAACCAGTAATCGAAGTAAGCATCTCGGTCGTAAGGTATATTTGATATCTCAGTATTGCCCATAAAGACAAATTTAAAATCAGGATGCGTGAGTACTTGAGCATCCAAAGGATTAGCTGATAGCGCTAAGTCTAGAAAATCTCCTGCCATTTTTTTATTGGAATCCACTTTATTGCTACAGGCAGAAAATACAATCACAACAGCGAAAAGATAAATTAATTGTCTCATTAAAGTCTCCTAAAGAATTTAGTGTACTTTATAAGAAGTCACGTCTTCAATGGAATCGATGGGTTCTTTGTCTCTGATCCAGTTTTCAAAATCTTCGATTTTACCGCCTTGCTGCATATGAAATTCTTCGTTAGAAAATAAGTGTCCATCGACTTCCCAAAGCCATACTTTGTTTTCTTGGTCATAATAAATATCTTCCTCTGAGATTTCTTCATAAGGATTGTCGGATTTTTTGGATTTCTTTAATAAATCTAGCAGGTCATCGCCAAACCAAAAGAGCCAAAATACAAGGCCAAAAACTAACATTTGTACTTCGTTAAAAAACATAACTTATAAATCAAAAATTATTTTAGGTTTCAATTGCTCCTCATCTAATTTACTAATTCTATTTAAAGGAATTTTTTCTCCTTTCTCCTCTTTTTTCACTTTTGACTTCTTTTTTGATTTCACAAGGCCTCCTCTAATTCCGGAATACAGTATTCTTTGCCTTCAGAAAAGAAATCTCTCAAAGGCCCCCAAGCGTAGTATGAGTCTATAGGCACATATAAAAGCTCTGTCCAGACACGGCAGAAATTTCGGGGATCTTTTTCCAAAAGTCCATGAGTGACGTTTGAATTTATCTCTCGATTGAATCTTGATGCCCACCACCAGCCATCGGTAATTAAAAATACGGAGAATTCTTGGTCTATTTGATGATACTGAGCAATTTCTTTGGGTCCTTCTTTAGAATTGAAGCTGATGAAATCGTTTTGAGTTTTGTTATCTATCCCAGTATTACAACCAGAGTAATTCAATAAAACGGATTCATCGTTATTGAGAACTTCAATGATGTCGTGCTTATCACGAATGCGTTTCTGTGTGATTCCAAAGAAAGGGCAGTCTTCATCGGCCATAATGCCCTGAAAAGATGTATGTGCTGAAATTTGATGTCGATAAAGAGCCCAACTTGCAATTGTTATCGAATTCTTTTTGGCGTCGCTATACAGCATGGTTGAGCCGTCCTCTTCCAAATAAATTAAATAGGACATGAATTCAGAAAAGTCCGGCCCGGGTTGGTCTTCGAAGAAGGGAGAATTTAGGTAGACTAAAGAGCTGCTAAAAGCCAAAACAACAAAAATTTTAAGAATGTTGTTTGAGTCATTGAATAAATTTCCCATTACAGATTAGTCATTATTTAGCGAGGAAAGTTCTCAGAATAAACTCTAAGCACGACGTGATTTGTCGCATCTGTGACTAAAAATTAACTTATGAATGAAAAGGACCAACCACTTTCTGAACTTTCTGAGGAAGAATATCAAGAAACTTTGCGTGAAATTAGCGAACGATTGGGGTTAAAAATGCTCCCTGAGGATCACCCCATCTATCAAGAACCGCCAACAATAATTCTAAATCCTTTTCCAAAAAACGATTCTAAGGAAGAGGAAGATGAAGAACAAAATTCAGAATAACGATTTTCTCCTATTGTTAAATTCCTCCCGGTCACAGACTGGGAGGTCCTAACTTTGGATTGGGTTTACGAGCTTTGGAAAATACTTAAAGAGCAGCGAGAAAATGGAGTTGAAGACTCTATTAAAACTTGGAGTTTGAATAATAAGATGATTGTTACAGAAGATCAGGAGTATGCGCGAAACTTGGAAGCCTGGCACGAGAAAAACCTTTGGTATGGAGTTGACTATGAGATGACAGAAGCAGCTCTGAGTTACCATAACAACATATTGAATAGCTATTTGATAGGTTTTGATCACAAATGCCCTGAGTACCTTGAGATGATAGACGCTTTTATGAAAGGTACTTTTTTTGACTTTTTTTACACCCAAGAATTTGCCTATTGGATTAAAAATGAAGATCCTGAAAAGCCTTATTACGAGAAAGATACTCTTTATTTCAAGCGACAAGGAAAATATGGGATTGTAACTTCTGAACATTATCAATTATCTATGGGCGGAACCATCGAAGCTCTAGATGAATGGCATAAAGTAAAAGATAAGGAAATATATTTAATCAGGTATAGACCCATTCAAAACTCAGGTGACTTTCCACCTCTAAAAAACTTTATAGAAAAGACTAGGCATTGACATCTAAATTGAAAGGAATAATCTTTTCGAATGGCTAGACACAGAGGCGTATATAAGCCCGACCACGAATCTCCTTATGAGGTCAGTCGTTCAAGAATTGAAGCCTTTATTAATTGCCCAGCATGCTTTTGGCTAGATCGTGTGAAAGGTGTCAAATTTCCCGGCATGCCGCCTTTTTTACTAAACTCAGCAACAGATACGCTGCTTAAAAAAGACTTCGATAAGTATCGCGAACTTCAAAAACCTCACCCGTTTATGAAAAGAAATGGACTTGAACATTTGGTGCCATTCAAACATGAAGACTTTCATTCTTGGACACAGTCTTTGCAACTCGGCTTTAGGACTTATCACAAAAAATCCGATTTAATTATCGGCGGAGGCCTAGACGATGTTTGGCATAATCCAAAAACAAACGAATTGTTCATTGTTGATTACAAAAGTACTGCTGGTAAAAGAACCGAAGATTTAACAAAGCTTGAACCCATCACTTTAGAAGGTAGGTGGAAAGAAGGCTACAAACGTCAAATGGATATGTATCAATGGATTTTGAGGGAAAAAACCAAAGATGATTTAACCGACTACAAAGTAAGCAATATTGGATATTTTGTTTATGTGAATGGCGATCAACATTTTGAAGAGGGTATGTTAAGAGAGAACGAAAACAAAGCCGATATGAGTTTCGATGTTCAGCTATTAACCTATGAAGGAAAAGACGATTGGGTAGAAAAGGAGATTCTTAATTTGAAGAAATGTTTAGAACAAAAAACTTGTCCAGAACACGCACAATCCGGTCATGGTCCTAAGGGCACAGATCCTTGCGAATATCATACTTTTTTTGAAACCCTAAATTATGATTGATATATTTAATTTCACGTCAGTAAAAAAAAGAGGGATGCAAAGATGACTATTAAGAACATGTTTCCCATCGAATTAGGAAGCATTCATGAAATTCTTGATGAAGTAAATATAGAGAATCTAAAGGATTTTCATGGTTTGATGGGCGAAGTAACAAATTTACCAAATATCATAGAAGATGAGATTAAGGCCAAAGAAGCTCTAGACTTTATAGAAAAAATAAAAAAAATAGAAAATAATTTTAGACAGTCTAGGCTTGAAGATGGGAAGATATTTAAAGAGGGATTAAAGTCTGTAGAAAAATTCTATAAAGGTTATGAAAGCTCGCTAAAGGAAAAAAAATTTTTTTTACAAGAAAGAATATCTGATTTTGCAAATAAGTCTGCTGCATCTACTTCAAATAATCCTTCAAAAAGTTCTGCTGCGTCTGCTGCAAATCATCCATTTAATACTTCTGGGGAAGCATCAAAATCTCAAGAATCTCAGGAATCACAAATTGAAAAAAATCTTAAACTGAATAGAGAATGGACAATCTCAAAAATAGACATTAATAAATTAGATTTAGAATCATTGAGGAATTTTTTTACTGAATATCAACTTAAAATGGTAATTAATAAACACCTAAAAACTAACGGGCCCATATTAGAAGGCGTTGAGTATCAAAAAAAAATAAAGATTTAAATAAAAGCTATTAAATGAAAAATCAAATTAACGAATTACAAATTTTCATAGATAAACAAAAAGATTCCCTTAAGTTAAAGGTTAGAAAAAAAGCCATAAGCAGAGCCAAGTCCTCTCTTATTTTGAATGGCAAAAAGGCAGAAGATATTTCCGATGAAGATTGGGAACACTTGGTAGCTGATGAAGAAAGCAAAATATGGCAACAGTATAAGACAGGCGGTATTGCTGCTGTAGCTGCCTTATTAGGCATCGCATGGTTTTAGATGTTCATTTATCGCTTTATCAGAGACAATTTTAAACCTCTAATCAAGGGAGTCATTCCTGTAGCTTTAATTTATTTTGTCTTGAATCCATTGTATTGGATGTGGGACCCAAAAATTTCAGAAATAGGTTATGGCATTCATTTATTGGTAATATTCACATTGACATATCTAGCCATTTTTTTTTGGTCCTTCTATCATTTAAGACATATTTTTTCTGACGAAAAAGCAAAACAAATGAAAATAGCAAGGCAATCTATCGCTAAAGAAGAAGATCGATTGGATAGATTAATGAATCTCGAGGCTTACCCATCTTTAAAAAGTAAATCAGATAAAATTCTAAAACAGTAAAAAAGTATCGCTATGAGTAAAGGTTTTAGAACAGTTTATTTAAAAGATAAAAAAATTTCTAACTTAGAAGAGCTTAAATCTTCACTTTCCGAAAACCCCACAAATGAAACAAAAATAATTAGGTATTTTTATAATAATTTAAACGTTAATTGGGAAATTTATATAAAACCTTATTTGAACGGACTTCAACCCGATATGATTCTAATGAGGGAAGATACCGGCATTATCACTGTAAGATTCGATAAAGAAAATCCAACCGGAATAGACCCCGAAAACCATTTAGAACTTCTTCAAAGAGAAATTAGAACAGTTCTTTGCCCAAGTTGTTATGACTCTTTTTTAAAAGATTGGCCACCAGAAGTAGGCGAATATGAAAAAAAACTTTTTCTTCCTGTAATTACATCTTGCATAATCTCAACAGAGCAAAATTCTTCTGAAATGGAAGAAAAATATGAAAAATTTGCTGACAAAAGCATTACAGCAAAAGACTACCATAGGTTGATTTCCAAGGACGATCTTCAAATAAAAGATGTGAAAAAAAATATCCCTTTTCTTCAATACGACGGAAGGTCTACTAAAATGAATAGTCAAATTTATAAGGAATTAAAATTTTGGCTAATGCCATATGAATCAATGTTCGAGGAAAGTAATTATTTTTCTTTAGCAACTATGCAACCTTTGGCTTTAGATAAGACTCAAGAGCAATTAACCAAGGAAAGAACTGCATCTGGATTCAGAAAAATTAAAGGACCTGCGGGGTCTGGGAAAACAAATATTCTATCTTTTAGAGCTCTAAATTGCTCATTAGAAAGTAAGTCAGTTCTATTTCTCACACAAAACAGATCTTTAATCCCATATTTGATGAACTGTATATTTAGGGCAATCAAGTCAAAAAAAGAAGAATTTTTAATTTCAAAAGATAGAGGCAGCATTAGATATGATCATTTTTACTCATTCGCATACAAAATTTCCAAACTCTTAGGCTGGGAAAATAAAAAAGGGGAGCTTAGGAATGTAAGCAATTTCTTGGGCAACAACGAAAAAATTTCTAGAGAAGAGGTAGGCGAAGCAATGTTAGAAGACATCCAAGCGAAAAAGTTAACAAATCCAAAATTATTTGAAAAGTTAACTTTTGATGTAATTTTGGTCGATGAATTCCAAGATTGGCTAAAGCATGAATGGTTAATAGCAAAAGAATTTCTTAAAGAAGGGGGAGAGATGGTAGCGGCAGGGGATGCAACTCAAGATGTTTTGGGAACAGATGCCAAAACAAATTTTGATGAGCCTCATGCTCTTCAAGGATATGGACTCCCATCGCGATGGAGAGAATTACAGACGTCTTATAGACTTCCTTATGATTATGTACCCTTAATGGAATCTTTTTTGAAAGAATTTTTGCCAAAAAAAGGAGTGATGATTCCAGAAAATAGACAAAGAGACGCATTCACTGAAACATATGTAGACTGGATAATGGTTAGAGACGAAAATGAGTCTATAGACCAAATCATATTTGAAATTGAGCATTTTAAATCCGAAGAGGATATTTCTAACTTATTATTTCTAGCAGATTCAAATATGTCAGGCTATATAGTTTTAAGTGAGCTCATTAATAGAGGTACTTTACGGGAGAACGAAATTACCCACACCTTTCCATATTATGGCCCAAAAAAAAGCAATGAAGATTTTCGTAAAGCCCCCAAAGGTTTGTTTACAAAAGAAGGCACGAAGCATAGAACTGGCAGGATTTTTTCAATCTACAATGAAGATGCAAGAATAAGAAATCGAAGTGGTTTTTTTGTCCAACGAAATACTCTAAAAGCATCCACCATAATGAATTTCAAAGGCTTGGAGGCTAAAAATATAATTTTCCAAATAAACAAAATGAATGACGAGGAGGATAAAGAAGAATATTTTACAGAAGTTTATACTGGGCTTAGTAGGTTAGCTTCAGTTGCAGATCTTGACGAATCCAAAGGCCAATATTTTTCGGGTATCAAAGTAATCTGTTCTGAACCAATGTTTGCCGAATATTCCAAGTCTTGGAAAAATTTTGCAAAGAAAGAGATTTCTCCTGATTTTTAATTTGTTTTTAAAAGATATAGTTTATGTTTTGCTCTAGAAGTCCCTGTATATAAATCCAATTCTGAAATAGTATCATCTATATCCATTAGAATGACAACATCAGAATCCAAACCTTTAAAACGTTTAATTGAACTAAAAAATATTTTATTGTTTTGACCTCTTTTAGTAGAAATATCGACTTCTAATTTGTACCTCAGATTCCAAAGAATACTTTTTTTAGTGGATTTTGCAGTCAAAATTGTTATAGAACTCAAAGCCACCTTTTCTTTTTTTATTAATTTATCCAAAATATCATTGATTTCCGACACTTGATCTTCTTCATTTTTAATATTTTTTACTTTTATATCTTCTCCCTCAGGACTATGTATAAACATATTTGGTGTTTCTCCTACATAGTCATAGGCAGCTTTTGCAATTTTTTCGGTATTTCGACAGTTTTTTAAAAGATGGAAAGGTCTCAAATCGAACTCGCCTAAATGTTGATCTAGTTGATAGACATTTTGTTTTGGGTCGGTAAAAGCCCAACAATAACTTTCCGATGGATGTCTCAAACAATCCATAATTGAAATCCACCACTCTTTTCTAAAGTCTTGAGCTTCATCAACTAAAATAACATCCCATCTTTTTTCTTCATCTTTAGTAAGCGCATCACTTAAAAGATTTGCAGTTTCGACATTCCAGAAATTGTCTTTATCCCCATCTTTGGGTTCGTTCCAGGAACCACCTGTCTTAGTAATGAAATAACGACAAAGCCCATGAAAATTAAAGACATCGATATTGCTAGTACTAGTTTTGAGTTCTATTTCTTCTGTCAATGGACGGTTGTAACACAAATACAAAACGTCTTTATTTTCTTCAAGTTTTCTCCTAGCAAATTCCAGAGCCAAGATAGTCTTACCAGTGCCAGCTCTGCCACTAATCAATACTTTTCTTTGTCCTTCGAGCTGATCGATGGCTTCATGTTGTTCTTTGGTTAGACTGACGAAGATTTGTTCTTCGCGGTTAATCGTATCCTGAAGAGTAGGGTACAAATTAAATTCTGGAGCAACGATATTCAAAAAAGAATTTATGCTATCTTGATTCAAAGTGAGTGATTTGCCGTAAGTTTTCAGTTGGCTATCAAAAATTTCCTCCATGTAAGGTAGTTGATCAGAAAAAATAATCTTTTCTTTTGGCAAATCCGATCCCAAGTTAACGTTTGTTGATCCAATAGATGGGAAAACCAGATTCCAACCCCAAAACTTAGTTATTGGATGTCCTTTCTTTTCCAATAAGTCATACATTAAGGAGCGTGCTTTTTGCATTTTGTCTACTGGGTCATCAATTCTTTTTTCTGATTGTTTCCAGCCAGATTCATCTCTTGAAATCGCGCCGCCTTTTACTTCAAGACAAATCCAACCTTTCTCAGGATTTACCAATATAAAATCTATTTCTTTTTCTTTTTTACCTGAAATGACTCTTTGTCTATGTAATATTTGCCAAGAATCGGGTAACTTTGATAAGTGATTTCTTACTTCTAATTCGTATTCGTCTGAGTTTTCGTTTGGAATTGGAGGATAGATTTTAGCCATAATTTAATTCCCAAATGCCTTTAGGACTATCTTCGGCTGGTTTAATAGTTCCTTTTTCTCTTAACTTTGTAGCTGCCCAGCGATAATCATACTGCCAAGTATAAAAAAGATCTGTCCCAGACAAATCCTTTTCATGAATTTCCCAAATTTTTTTTGCTACTTCTAAAAGAGTACCAGAACCATTAAGTGCTTCTAAAGCTTCTACTACCCAATCCATTAAATCTTCTTTAGCAGCCATTCCTAATTCTCAAAATATTCAAACCCATTATTTTTTGCTTCAATTCTTATATCAAGGGCAGCTTGGAACTGTTTTTCAGTCGGAACCCTTCGTTGTTTGGATACAAACTCCGCCATCAAATTTGGCAAACTCACTTGTTTGTCAGTTAATTCGTAGCCTTTTTCGGTATTAAATTCAGCAAGAGCTCTCCATTCAGACTCAGAAATATTCATTACTTGTTGAAAATCTGATATTTGCGCTGATACTTTTTTTGTTTCTTTTTGCTCTTTTTGCATTTGTTGTTGTTGATTAGCATTCAGCCAATCGTTTCTATTTAATTTAGAAAAATCGAACTGATAATCTAAACTTTTAAAAGCTTCCCAAGAATTTTTTCTTTTAGTAAATTCACTAATATTTGCAATTCCGTTTCTAAAATTATCATCTCTCATTTTGTTTCTAACGAAATTCGCCAATTTAAGAATTTCATTTAAAAAATCCTCTGAAATGGATTGATTTTTATAAATTGTTTCCAAATTAATATCTTTTTTTTCTTTTTTAAAAATATGTCTAAGAAATGCGAGAGTAAAAGTTGTTGTTTCAGCCTTGAGACCTCTATCATCTTTATACCATTCAGCTCTATTTATCTCAGAGTCTGTTTGTTTGAATAGTATAGCTTTAGCAACAATGTCTTTAAAAAATGGCTCTTCAAAATCATCAGGATTTTTGTCATATTCCCTAGACAAAATATCTCCCATAATTACAAAGTTTTTTTGGGCGCCCTGTTTTACTTCATGAGGATTCATTCGCCAAGTATTTTCATACTTTGCTAAATCAGTTTTAGTAAATAACTGACTTCTAGGGAATTTTATTTCAAATTGTTTTTGTTTGCTGGGAGTCAGCTCTTTTCTTCTTTTTGTTTTATAAGCGCCCCTAGCTCTTTCATAGAACCAAAAGGTTGAGGTAACCCCTTGTCCTGCAGGCATGGGCAATCTCAAAGAAATCTCTTCTAAATTTTTATGAAAGGGATGGTTGGAATTCAAATCAGCTGTATTTACTGCGTTTTGTGAATTTGCAAATCTAGCAATATCTGCTTGCATTTTATCTGTTACGATCTCTTCACTGATAATTGTCAATTTCATTTGCAAAAATACTTTTGATAAATCGATATCCTGCCATCTTTGTCCACTGGCAATTCTAGATTTATCTTTAGGAGCGAAAAAAATTGAGGCAGCTGTTTGGCCGCCATTTACAATTTGCATATCATCTATATGGGTGATTTCTAATCCATTACTGCCAGATTTAGTCTTAATATTTTTTCCAGTTACTGTCAGTCCATTATTAAAAGCAAAAAAGTATTCAGGCTCTAGAAGTAAAGTTTCGCGGATTCCTTTGTTTACTTTACCTGTAAAATCTAGAAATGTTCTTACATTGCTCTCAAGCAATCTTTGACCAAACTCATCGTAAAGTTCACTGAGTAATTTTCCAGGCATCACGCACAGATAAGACTCAATGCCGGATTCATTATTTTCCACGTTAGCAGGCAAGGCTTTAATGGTTTGTTTTCTTTCGAGGAAATTTACGTTAACCGGTTCAGAAACTGTATCGGAATCTTCGATATCCTTAAACCTTTGGAGGTCATACACTTCTAAGAAGCAATCCTTGTTTTTAATTTTTCTTTTGAGAGTAAATTTTTGGTCTTTTTTAGAGAAATCTTTTTTTGCACGATCACTCAGTACTTTAGATGTTAATACTGCAATTCTAATTTTAAGGATTTTGATATCTTCATTTCCTTCATCTTTTTGAAAAAAGAAATTGATATTTTCTGCTGCTTCATAACCTTCCGAAGCTTTTTCTAAATGGTCGTAATTGGATTTTTCTATCTGTTCGAGAAATTTTGTGACTCTGTTTCCGGCTTTTTCAGTATCTGTTTTGGATATATTTACAATCTTATCTTCGTCTTCAAAATCGGTAACTATACAAGAGAGAATGCCATCAGATTCATTGAAGCTAAAACCATCAAGTCTTATTCCTTTTGAAGACTCAATATGAGCCTCATCAAAAATTACAGGATCATCAAAAAAACCATTTTCTGTTAAAAGTTCTGTGTAGTCTTTGGTAAAGGCAGTTGTAAGGAACATACCATCTCCCAGTTGACTGAGTTTCCAATCTTCTTGTTTTTTTAATTTATAGTCGAGAAGCTCATTAGCCATCTTGAATTATATCTGTAATATCTCTATCAATTAAAAAATCACCCAATTGGTTAGATTCTATAGAGTACCTTACTGTGGTAATCGCATTATCTCCTATTTCTGCTCTAGTTATTTTGGGAAAATTGTCATTAACATCATATATCTTTAAATTTAAAAAAATGAATTTCTGATTTAGTTCACTTTCTGAGGCTTTATTCATAAATCTGCTTAATTTCTTTTCAAACTCTATCTGGCTTGTTAAATCTGTAGTCATCTGACGAGACAAATCGTCATAAAAATCTTGAATAGATATCCCTTCTTCAATATTTCCTTCATTAATAAATACTTGTGCGAGGTAAAGTTTTTCTGTGATTTTTTCAAGCTGTTCTTTGGAGGAGATTTTTATTATTGCATCATCTCCAGACATCGTTGTTTTAGTCTCAATTGCTAAGTTCGTCATGGAAAAGTCTTGTTTTTTATCCCTTGGCCCAATCCAATACCTAACTGCATCAGTCAAAGGATGCAAAGCAATCATGAAATTTCTAAGAATA
The DNA here is from genome assembly GCA_902629465.1 of uncultured SAR86 cluster bacterium. Classification (GTDB taxonomy): domain Bacteria; phylum Pseudomonadota; class Gammaproteobacteria; order Magnimaribacterales; family AG-339-G14; genus MEDG-81. The sequence goes on from CACOQX010000007.1 coordinate 29,205, forward strand.
TAAAGTTCACCCCAAAGCCCTATAAGCTTTTCTCGACCAAGGCTGCTCCTGTCAGGTCTAAGAAATCCAGACCACTCCTTTATTTCCCGTTTTGCAGAGCTAAATATATTTTGATCATTTTCTTTAGAAAGAGTATAAGCAAGTGCTTTAGTAACTACGATAAATTTATCTTTTAGTTCTATATCTTCAAGTTTAACCACAAACCTTGACCACGTTGCGTAATTCTCTATAGATACGCTAGCACCATTCAAAATATCTATGTTTTCTGGTTTGTGCTTGCCTTTAATTTGAATAAAAAAAACAAGCCTATAGTCAGCATCCACAGCAGCCCACATTCTTTTATCTTTTTCGTAGAATGAGAGTGCCTCACCTGGATAATTGGGAGTATCAATTTTTTCCCAAGGATCTTCTCTAAAAAAACTTTCTAATTTCATGCATCTCCACCATGCTCTACATCAAAATCATCTTCCTGTTCTTCAAAAAGATCCATTTGAAGTTTTTCATGAATTCTTGTAACTAAATACTGTGTAGACGCCTCCCTATTCATCTCCCTGATTTCAGCATCATTCATATCTCTCATGTTTTCCAGAATTGGAAAAGAAATGGCATACCCCAAAGTGGGCTGTCCAGGAAAAGCGTATCTTACACTTCTCAGATGTTGGGGATCCCCTTCAGAAGCATTTTGCATTGCATCCTGAGGGGACAAAATTCCAAGGTTGAACAGGTAAATGCTAAGACCAGGAAAATCTCTGTCATCAGATCTTATGTAATCTGCGCTAGTAGCTCTTTTTTTCTTACACTCGTCTTCTACTTTTTGTCTTAAATCGGGATGAATGAACTTTCTCTCTGCATTAGGATCTCCTAAATCGGACATTGACGACTCTATTAATGCTCTATTTGATCCAGCTTTTCTTAAACCAGGCTTAACAACAACGCCATCTAATGTATAGCTCTCAACAAATCCTTCCTGATCTTGAATTTTTTTACTCCACCAAGTTTCGGATTGAGTTTCTGCAGTAAATAAACAAATTTTAAACTTTGGAGAATTTTCACCTTCGCAAAGAGCTCTAATACTGTTTATTACGTGAGTATTCTCAATAAGTTGATCATCATTTATTTTAATATTTTCAATAAAATCAATAATTTTTTCATGAGGAACATCATGATAAATTTTTGAACTATCATTTTCATTTTTTTCCCATTGCTCGGTTTCTATTCCCTCTTGAGTTAGATTTTTAAGGAAGTTATTACAGTATTTTAAGTTTTCTTTATTCTTTTTTTCATCATCATAAAAAGAAAATCTTTTTATTCTTTGGCCCCAGATTTCATATGATTTAACGGTATTGGCCGCATAGCCAATTTTATTTTTTGCGGTAATAATTAATGATCCAGGATGATTTCTCACTTTTAATCCAAAGTCTTTGGGTGTTCTGTTTAAACGTACCATCTTGTCGAGTTCAGCATACAACTCTAGTATTGCGCCACTTATAAATCGATACCATTCTAAGGATTGTTTTGGCATGAAGACCTTGCATATGTCTTTATAACCGGGTCTGTATCCAAACCAACGACACATTTGCATCAGGGTATCGTATGAGCGTGAATTTCTCGCAAAATATGAAATTGATAGACCCTCAAGAGTCAACCCTCGAGACAATTTGTGCCCACCAATAGCAATTACAGACAGACCCTTAGGGTAAACTGAATAATCCAAGGATTCTTGATCTCTAGCTGTTGAGTTTACTCTTAAGATTTTTATTTTGTTCACAGACCATTTAAGTTCCTCAAACACATCCTCCCAAGACTCTTTGATAGAGTAGTACTTTTCAAAATTATTTTTAACTTCCTTGATAAATGGATCTTTTAAAGAACCTTTAGGTCCTAAACCCCAATAAGATTCAAATCGATCCTTCCCAACATCCATAAAATCAGATATTTTTTCTTGCACTTTAATTTGCAAAGCATTGAAGTGGGTAACATTTACCAACATGGTGTCATGTTTCTCTGAGACATCTTCTCTTATTTTCTTTATTGCGCCATTGAGAATAAAACAGCAAATTGCATCTTCTAAAGACTTAGGTAATGAACCAATTTCCATATCTTTCTTTTGTTTAGATATAGGAAGCATATCCTCATTATCATTAATAACTATTACCGGAGAACTTACATTGGATTCGTCTTCAAAATCTCCACCATCATTTTGATTGGCATAGAAGAATTCTTGACCACAATATTCTTCTGGAACAGGAATTCTTATCATAAAATCTTTCGGGAATAAATCTTCAGCAAGGATATCGTCATCCTCATCTGGATCAATAAAAACATTACCGAAAGGCGTTGCAGAATATCCTACGTATGTCGATTTGCTAAATTTACTTAAGATAGACCTTATTTCAGCATTAATTGCTGAAATTTCTTCTTTATGCTTCTTTGCATTAATAGAAGCATAATCAGACTCATCATCAATGAAGAGCAAAGGTGCTTCTAAAGTACCGTCCTCGGCTAAATTATTATTTTCCACAATCCATCTTTTTAGGCTTTCAAGAATAGGTTTGATTTTTTTTACACAAAATACAACAGGCATTTCAGTATTTCTTAAAGGATAATTAAGTCCATTTGCAAGTCGCGTATTAAAATCTTGTTCAGTGGTCGTAAAAGCAACTACTTCAGCATCCATCTGTCTACTAGGTTCCAATCCAACTCCGACAGGTTCTGCTCCTGTTGCTATACCTGCTTCGATAAGATTCCTTGATAGCTTGCCAATAAAACCCTCATCTATTCTTGCTTGAGTTTGGTTTCTTAACTCGTTTTGATGACCACCTAAAACAATTATTATTTTGTACCCAACATCCACTGCTTTATTAAGAAGGCCTATAAAATTTTGAGTTTTACCTGATTGAACATTACCCATAACTAAGCCTTTTCTAGCCCATCTCCCTTCTGTATGAGGATCGCCAGATAAATCTAAAATATTATCGATGATTTCACTATTTTCATTAATTAACGCGAGGGGCCTGCCTTGCTTTAATAGATATTGTTTATAAGCATTCCAAAAGTTCCATTCAATTTCTCCTCTTTTATCGTCAAGCCATCTTTCAACATCAGTATTTGCTAGGATATTGCCTTCTAAAGAGAATGAAGTTGAAATACTACTTCTAATGTGGAATTCAACTCTACTTCTCTCTTCGTCATTCAAATCTGGAAGATTAGCTAAGGGGCCTAAGTTATTGAAAGCTTCTTCAAAAAAACTATCATCCGCCATTTTTTCATCTATCTCTTCTTTTCTAAGAGACGAAAGTACATTAAGAATGAGAGTTTCCCAATTTTTTACATTCTCTAAATTCATTTTTTATTTTCTTTTTTAAAAAAATCCAAAAAGATTTTTTCAGCTTGTTGATATTTTTCTAGCAAATGTTCTTGCTTTAAATCTAAAGGCCTAGAATGTAAAGTAGCTAAAATATCATTTACAGGCAAGTCAGCAGAAAGATTTCTTAGATACTTCGCAAAACCTTTTTTTTGGGTTGAATTCAAAGAAGAAAGTAGCTTTAGTAAGTCATCATTATCTGACCTAACCTCATATGTAATTATTTTTTCTCTCTCGTCTTCTCTTTTAACCCAATATTTTTTTGGTTCTTCTTTTCCTTTATAGGTATATGTTTTTTTTGAACGCTTAGTTGGTGTTTTTAATACTTCCTTTAGCAGAATTTTTACTTTCCTAGGTATTTGCAGAGAAGATTTTTTAACATCTACTTCCCAGAGATTATCCAGCTCAACAGGTATATTTATTTCAACTCTTGCCAAATCATTAAGTTTGTTGTTCATGGTTAAACCTAACCAACCTCCTTCAATAATTAATCGATTTCCTCTATAAAGATAAAGCCCTTGCTTCTTTGAAATTTCTTCTGAGCCACCGTATTCGTCTAGCTTTTCTTTACTAAGTCTGTTCCAGTGAGGAATGGTATGAGACTTGATAGAAATCTTAGAAAGTCCTTGCCTCATAGTTTCTTCCTCTCCCTCTTGATAACCGGAAAGTTTTTTCATAAAAGGATCTATGGGCAAAAGAGCATCTTGATTAACAAAAAAATTTATTTTTTCTTTGCCTTCTATAAATTTATGAAAATACAAAGAAAGATGTTTTTTAATCGAGCTTATGTCACTAGAAATTTCTGTTTCTAAATCTTGATGATCAGTGTCATCATATCTATCCATTTTTTCCCAAATTATTTGAGTGCCAGAAGAATTTAAATTTGATGATATTTCTAGGTAATCCAAACTTTTACATTCTTCTTCGCTTAATATCTCTAAAACCCAGTCATTTTCTTTGATAATTCTTTCCACATTCCAGCTAGCTCCAGATATCGGCTTCCCTTTTTTCTTAGAAATCACTGTGAGTACTTTTGCTTGAGAAAGACTTGCTGTCTTCAAGCCTGAACCAAACCTACCTAAGTCCATTTGATCTCTCTCTTCAGCTGGGTCTTTACAACCTATGACCATGTTTTCCTGCAACTCTTCGGGACTCATGCCGTAGCCATCGTCAGCTATAGACCAAAATATGTTCTGAGTACCAGGAGGGCATGTGATTGAGATTTTTTTCGCTTCTGCAGTGACTGAGTTATCAACAATATCTGATATTGCTGATTCAAGCGTATAACCAATTTTAGAGAGCATTTTTATTTCATTCTCAACCTTGGGTCTTTTTGTAACTGTTTTACGATTGAAACTTTTACTCATTTTTATCTAGCATAAAATGCTCTGCTTTTTGATAAGCAATATTTTCTTTAATTTCTAAACCATCTGCGGTAGCACTTTGCTCTGCAATCTCTAAAGCCAAAGCTTTGTCTTCAGTATTCTCAAAGGGATTGCAATAATCCTCAAGTTGATCGTTAGTAGAAAAGAATTCAAAAATCAAATCCTCAAAATTTTTTCTAGTAAGTTTTTTGAATTTATTATTTCGATTTATTAGTTCAAAAATCTTATCTTCTTCGGTTTGTGAAATTACCCCATCTTTTGCACAGATACATAGGGACAAAAAAACAAAGGGCTTAGATTCAATTTTTTTCATTTTCTTTTAATGCAGAAAGCATATTTTTTGCAATCTCTTTGACAACTGGTACGGCAACAGCATTTCCAAATTGCCTGTAAGCTTGATTATCACTCACTGGTAAATTCTCCCATCTTTTTGGAAAACCTTGAAGTCTCGCACATTCTTTGGGAGTTAACTTTCTAGGATTTTTTCGTTTTCCCCGAGAGATTAGAATCTCCGATCCATCTTTGTAATATCTAGAAGATAAAGTTCTTGTATAACTATCTTTTTCATCATTAAGAGTAAAACCAAAGCCTTTTCCTTCTGCTAAGTTTCTCTTTTTTCTTATTTTATGGCTCCTCCACAATTTTCCAGAAATGATATATTTTTTTTCAACTTCATCAGAAGGCTCTAAAATATTTGATAGGCAAGTTTTTCTTTTTCTTTTGGATGGAAAGTGGAAATCCACATTCTTTTTAAAACCAACAATGAAAAGTCTTTTTCTGTTTTGCGGTAATCCAAAATCCCTTGAATTTAATATTGTTGGACAATCAGGAAAAAAATAACCCAACTCTTTTTCTAAGATATTCATGATTGTTTCAAAGGTCTTTCCGCCATCGTTTGATTTAAGACCAGGTACATTTTCTAACAAAAATGCTTTTGGTTTATGAAACTTTATTATTCTGGAAATTTCATAAAATAGAGTTCCACGAGTGTCTTTGAAACCTTTCTTTTTCCCAGCATTTGAGAAAGGTTGACATGGAAAGCCTGCAAGCAAAATATCATGCGAGGGTATTTCCTTTGCCGGAGTTTTGGTTATGTCAGCATTTATAAGATTTTCATCCTCCTTGAACATTACAGCGTAACTAGTTCTAGCAAATTTATCTATTTCTGAAGAAAATACACATCGACCCCCAAGTTTTTCAAACGGTATTCTCATTCCGCCAATACCTGAAAATAAATCAATAAAGTTAAACTTATCCACTTAGTGTCTAATTTTCTTCTTCTAAGTTTTCAGCTCCTTTTTCAAGTTTTCTGCCAAGGACATTAATTCTAGTTTGCACTTTTTGGACGTCTTTCAGTGCTCCATCTAATTTTTTCATTGCTGATTCCGTGCTTAAGTCAAAATTTGAAAACTCTTTCTGAATACCTCTGACTACCTTCGCTACCTTCGCTGCTGTTTCATTCAATTTAAGATAATGATGTCCGACGCGAACCGTATCGAGAAATGCTGCAAGAGTATTAGGACCCTGAATCAAGACTTTCTTATCGGTTAGACACTCTTGTCTTAAATCTTCTATTTGGTCTACAAGATCAACTAATTTTTCTGATGCTATATATAAAATCGCATAGTTCGATGTAGTATTTTGTAAAATATATTTTTCTGAGATATCTGAGGCATCTCTTAATATTGCGGTTCTCAAATCTCTCAAAACAGTTTTGCGATCTCTGTCCGTTGATGCACTTTGATAATTATTGTATTGACCAACATAAAGCTTTGAATCTATCGGAACCTTTATACCGTCTGCAGTAATAACTGCACAATCAACTTGGTCTGAAGTTTCAGGATTAATTATGTGTTGAAAATGATAACTCCCATCCGGCATGATATCTCTAACGATAGATTCTAGACTCCATTCTCCTAGCCTACCTGTTGTAACATTGCCACCGAGAAATCTATTCAATTCTCCAAGTGGGGTAGTTACTGATAAAAGTCCTTCATTTATCTTGTTTATATCTTGAGCCAACGTATCTATTTTTTGTATCTGGCTGGCACTCTCATTTTTATTAAGAAAAGATGTTTCTCTTTGGGATATCAAGATATAAACAAGCAAGAAAATAACTACTAACAATCCAATGAATAATAAAGTATCAACCATCATTTTCTTTTCTATACCACAAGGTTAAAGTTCCGATTTGTTTTTTAATTACACTTAAATCATTTTTTAGATTATCGATTTCTCTATCGAGATTCTGAAAATCCTCTTTAGAATTATTTTTTTCAGTTTTTCTATCTTCTATAAAATTTGTTACATAATTAGGTAATTTCACTTTCAAGTCTTTATATAGAGCTGCATCAAGAGTTTTAATATTTTCATATTGAGAAATATCTCTTTCAAGTAAGAAATTTATTTTTTCTTCATTAGAAGTCTCTTTGAGAGAAATACTAAGCCAACTTTTATCAAGCGCACCATACAGAGATCTGAAAATAGATATAATCTCATCTTTTTCAAATTTGTAATTATTACCCGCTAATGCATTTACAGATTCTATGGCATCAATAACTTTCTTGACTCTTTTTTGAGAAACTCTTAAAAATCTTTCTCTTCTTTTATCTATATTATCCATTTGTATATTTAATTTATTATATTTTAAAAATATTTTAACTATATATAGAATTAAGAGATTCCGCAAGCTTTTGAAACTTCTTTCTTAATCTTCTTGGCTTTAAAACTTCAACATCTGAACCGAAGCTCATCAACCATTGTTCAAATTGCAAGGTATCGGGAATCCTAGCTTTGATTCTCAATTTGTCATTATCTAGTTCTTGAACTGTTTGAGTATCATTTAAAGGTGTTTCTAAAAGATGATAAGCCATGGTTTTATCAAAGATTGCCTCGAAAGTGTAAAGATTTTTGCTATAAGTAAAACCTAAATTATTTCTATGAATGAATTCCTCCATATCAAAGTTTTCGGGCTCATTTGAGGCTTCATTCAAGAGTTCCACTCTTTCAAATCTTTGCAGAGGTAAATATCTTGGTTCAATTTCATCTTCATCCATCATGCAAATTAAATAATGCATACTGCCTTTTATAACTATCCCCAAAGGGTGTATGTGTCTCTCATCAGAAGTTTCGCTTCCTCTTTTTTTATATAGAGCTTTAATTTGTATGCTTTCATAGACGGCTCGGTAAAGCTTTTGTCTTATTTCTAAGCTGACTTTAGGATCTTTAAATCTGATACTTTCCGGAATTACTTTTACACGCTTTCGCCAATTCAGTAACTTTGACTTTTCATTTCCTATCAAAACACTTTCAGCGCGATTAAAAAAAGCTTCGATTCTTTTAAAATTGGCTTTGGGCATTAAAGGCTCGAGATATTGAGCAGCCAAAGAAAATGTTAATGCTTGGATGGGGTCCATCGCAGGCGATTCATAACCCTTAGCGTCTTTTTTCCAACTCCAACCAAAGGGATGGGAGCGCTCATCACTGACGATAGGGAATAATCTAGATAATTCCTGTAAATCTCTTTGGATAGTCCTTAAAGTTGCCTCATAGCCTAAGGCGCCTAATTTTTCCTTAATTTCGTTAGTGAAAGTTTTCGCTGGATAGCGAGGAATCAATTCCATCATACTTATTTGACGCAAAAGAGTGTCACTCATTACAAAAGTACTCCTTATCTTTTTGCGATGCTTCCCAGGCCTTGAATATTTCTGGATCTCCACCAGCATTGGTATGAATTTCTATGCTCGTAAGAAGCTTTTCACCTTTAACCAAAAAGTAAACTCCTGTAAAACCTTCTTTAATTATTCGCCCATCCGTTAGAATTTCATTCATAAGTTCTTTGTTTTTATCTTTACTCATAGTAACAATTTTAAATCATAATGACGACATGATTTGTCGCTATCCTGAATATAATGCAGTTATGGGAAATTTAGAGGATATCTGTCTTAAGCTAATAGGGAATATGGACGAAAATCAATTTGAATTTTATAAAAATATTTATGAGAATTTGTTGGAAAAAGAAGGCAAACACTTGGATTCTTACGAAAATTTCAACTTAGCAGTTAAAATACTAAGTCAAAAAAATACTGAAATCCCAAAATCTCATTAGGAATTAAATGGATTCAAAAAGTAAAATTGGCCTTACTATTTTCGACATAGATGAGACCCTCTTTCAGACCAAAGCCAAAGTTCAAGTTTCTAAAGAAGGCAAGGTTGTCAAAATCTTAGATAATCAACAATACAATACATATCGATTAAAGAAGGGTGAGTCATTTAACTATGGACAATTCAAATCTGCCAAAATTTTTAAAGAAACTTCCACACCCATTGCTAAAGTAATCAAAAGGGCAAAACGAATCATTCATTTTGCCACTCGTAAAGGGTCAAAAGTTATTATCGTCACAGCAAGACAGGACATGGATGATAAAAAACTTTTCAAAGAAGCATTTAAAGCACAAGGCATTGATATCGGCAGAGTGTATGTCGAGCGAGCTGGGAATATCGGAAAGGAAACAGCTAGTGAAAATAAAGTAGTAATTTTCAAAAGATATTTAGATACAGGGTGCTATGCAAGAATTAGATTGTTTGATGATGATAAAAATAATTTAAAAGCTTTTATGTCGCTTGAAGAAGAATATCCCAAAGTTGATTTCAATGGATACCAAGTTTTCAAATCAGGAAATATTAAGAAACTAAAATCTTAATTCTATTTCTCTTCTCTTTCTGAGGATGATGCTTCAGCAATATCGCGCATTTCATCGGATGAATACATGTCTTTGTAGTATCTTACTGTTGATTGAGAAGATAAAAATTCTCTAATTTTTTTATCATTTTCTACAGCAGTTAAAAAACCCCTGATAGACACAAGAAAAATCAATCCGCAACAAATTAGAACCCAACCTGGAATGGATATCCCTAAAAGACTCCACATCACTTCGGCACAATTTCCATCACCTATGAATAATTGAATCAATGCATCAGAAATAAAGTTGTTATCTAATAAATAATTCAAATCAGGACCACAAGAGGGAACGCGATCTGGCGGCAAAGATTGCAGGTATAAATGTCTTATTGCTGAAGCTCCACCTGCAGTGCTGAAGAAAGCTGTCAGTCCTAAATAAAATTTGTACATTTTGTTATGCAAAATGCCAATCAATGCAGCGGCTCCAGCTAAAGCAACAGCTATTCTTTGCACGATGCACATGGGACAGGGTTCGAGCCCAAGTTGGTATTCCATGTAAAATGCAGTAGCAATTAAACCGATGCAAGCAACCAAAATTAAAGTTAAAACAACACGCGTTTCTTGCAGCAAATTCATGGTATAAGTATAACGAAATTTAGGTAAAAAATTTTATGGCTAAACCAGAAAGCACCGCAGATACCGACTCCGTCATTCTCATCGATGGGTCTTCATATGTATATCGTGCTTACCATGCTTTGCCGCCCTTAACGACTTCCTCTGGTCAGCCAACTGGCGCGGTTAGAGGTGTAACCACCATGGTGATGCGAATTTTAGAAGACCATCCAAATTCACCCATTGGGATGATCTTCGATGCCAAAGGCGATACTTTTCGTCACGACATGTATAAAGAATACAAAGCCAATCGACCGCCGATGCCAGAAGATTTGCGTCCACAAATTCAACCCATTTATGACATTGTTGAGGCCTTGGGTATAAAGATTTTTGTAGTTGATAATGTCGAGGCCGATGATGTGATTGGCACGCTTGCCAAGCAAGCAGAAGAAAAGGGTATTTCTACTGTGATTTCTACTGGCGATAAAGATTTGGCACAACTCGTAACTAAAAACATCAAATTGGTGAATACCATGACCAATGAAGTTCTGGATCAAAAAGGGGTCGAGAAAAAGTTTGGAGTAACCCCAGAACAAATCATCGATTACTTGGCACTTGTTGGGGATACTTCGGATAACATTCCAGGGGTAAATAAAGTCGGTCCCAAAACTGCCGTCAACTGGTTAAGCAAATATGGAACGGTTGAAACCATCATTGAAAAAGCTGAAGAAATTACAGGTAAGGTTGGCGAATACCTACGCGAAGGCATTGAGCAACTCAAACTCTCGCAACAATTAACCACCATTAAAAAAGATGTCACTTTGGATTTTGGGATTGAGGACTTGGCAGTAGGAGAAACCGATCAAGCTAAATTGCACAAGCTATTTACCGAACTGGAGTTTAAGACTTTATTAAAAAGTGCAGAAACAAAAAAAACTCCAGCAACAAGCTCTAATGGCTCAGCTTCAAAGGACAATTACCGTGCCATTCTGAGTAAAAAAGATTTGGATGGTCTCATTAAAGAATTGAAAAAAGCCAAAGTTTTGGCTTTTGATACCGAAACGGATTCTTTGGATTTTACTCAAGCCAACTTGGTTGGTTTATCAATTGCAACAGACGAAGAAAATGCATACTACATTCCGGTAGGTCACGATTACGAGGGCGCTCCCAAGCAACTCGATCGAGACGAGGTTTTAAAAAAACTCAAACCAATCATTGAAAAAACTCCTTTGATAGGTCAGCACTTAAAATTTGATCGTAATGTTTTAGCAAATTATGACATCCATTTGAATATCATTGAAAACGACACGATGTTGATGTCTTACGTCTATGATCCAACTGCGACTCGTCATAATTTAGATGCCATGGCGAGTCATTATTTAAATGTCAAAACCACAACTTTTGAAGATGTCGCGGGTAAGGGCGTAAAACAACTTACTTTCAATCAGATACCTTTGGAAAAAGCGAGTGACTATGCAGCAGAAGATGCAGATGTTACTTTCCGTTGCTATTCCCATTTGAAACCAGCTTTAGCAAAGACACCTTCTTTGGAAAAAGTCTTGCACGAAATTGAATTACCTTTGGTGCCGGTGCTTTCGGATATGGAACAAGCTGGGACTTTAGTAAACGAAGAGGCTTTGAAAGTTCAATCCAATAATTTAGGACAACGTATAAGTGGGCTTGAAGAACAAGCTTACCGTGAAGCAGGAAAAGAATTCAACTTGGCTTCTACCAAAGATTTAAGAGCAATTTTCTTCGATGAGATGGAACTACCTGTTGTGAAAAAAACTCCTGGCGGCCAACCTTCTACCGATGAGTCGGTTTTACAAGAATTGGCTAATCATTACGAATTACCAAAAATTCTATTGGAACATCGAACTTTGGCAAAATTGAAAAGTACTTATACAGATAGTCTGCCGCAACAAATATCAAAAAAGACGGGTCGCGTGCATACTTCTTTTCATCAAGCTGTGACTTCAACTGGGAGATTGTCTTCTGCTGATCCCAATTTGCAAAACATTCCAATCAAAACTGATGAAGGTAGGCTTATCAGAACGGCTTTTGTTGCTCCCAAGGGTTATCAATTATTAGCAGTCGACTATTCGCAAATTGAACTGCGCATCATGGCGCATCTTTCTGAAGATAAAGGTCTGATTACGGCATTCGAAAATGGCGAAGACATTCATTCTGTTACAGCGGCAGAGGTCTTTGCTGAACCCGGAGAGGAAGTTAGTGCGGAACAACGTCGTGGCGCCAAGGCAATCAACTTCGGTTTAATCTATGGCATGTCAGCTTTCGGTCTGAGCAAAGCTTTGAATATTTCTAGACCTTTAGCTGCTGATTATATTGATTCGTATTTTCACAAATATCCTGGCGTTAAATTGTATATGGAACGCACCAAGGAGCTTGCTAAAGAGAAAGGTTATGTTGAAACCTTCTTTGGCAGAAGACTTTATTTACCTGGAATCCACAGCGGGCGCAGTCGAATGGCAGCTGAGCGAGCAGCAATCAATGCGCCCATGCAAGGAACTGCAGCTGACATTATGAAAATTGCAATGATTGAAATTCATGAGTGGCTAGCCAAAGGCAAGGTTGATGCTCGAATGATCATGCAAGTTCATGATGAAGTAATTTTAGAGGTCAAAGATCAAGATGCTTCTAAAGTCGAACAGGAAGTTACAAAAATCATGCAGGATGCAGCTAAATTGAGAGTACCTTTGGAAGTTGAAAGCGGCTTAGCTTCCAATTGGGGCGAAGCTCATTAAGCAAAGAACTTTTTCAAACATCCTTAGTCTAAAAAGCGTTCTCCTAAAAAATAAGGAAATACATAATCCTTGTGGCCCGTCAGCATCTCTCTCCCCTGAAAACTGCTGACGGGTTTAAACTTCTAAAAGTAGCTTAATTTTATTTAACAAAGTTTCCAAACCTATTTTTTTAGTTGCAGAAAACGCGAGCGAGTCGACGATGGCAGGATAAGCGGCCATTTTTTCTGCGACAACCTTGAGAGCAGTCTGAGTTTCTTTGTTATTGAGTTTATCGGCTTTGGTTAAAACCAAATGTATGGGCAAGTTCAGTGATTCACAAAGATCCAAAAACTCTAGGTCTTTATTTTGAAAAGGATGACGCATATCCATGATTAAAATTAAATCGGACAGGGCTGCTCTTTTCTCTAAATAACTCAAAATCAATTTGGCCCAAGAATTTTGATCTTGCTTACTCGCTTTGGCGTAACCAAAACCCGGCAGATCAATTATTTTTTTCCCCGTATCATTTTCCAGATGAAAAAAGTTTATGGATTGGGTTCTTCCCGGAGTGTTGGAGGTTTTGGCAAGCTTTTTTTGGTTGGCTAGCGCATTAATCAAGGTGGACTTACCTGAATTTGATCTACCACAAAGAGCAATCTCATTACCCTCGTCAGAAGGGAAAAGTTTGCTCTCGGTTGCCGCACAGGCAAAGGCCAGAGGCAAAGGTTTTGACTTATAACTCATTCTTCTAAAATCAGGAAAAACAATATTCTATAGTATATAATTGCCAACCATTTAGCCCTCTAATAAAGTATAAATGATAAAAAAATTATTTCTTCTATCGCTTCTAGTTAGTTCCTTAAGTATCTTTGCTGCTACAGGAGAAATGGCTGAAGCTAAACCCATGAAAAAAGGTGATGCCGAAAAAGGCTCTAAACTTGTTGGCACTTGTGTTGCTTGCCATGGGGCTGATGGCAACAGTGTAGTGGGACAGTGGCCAACTTTAGCTGGGCAAAGAGAAAGTTATCTCTTTGAGCAACTTGAACACATCAGGGATGAAGAACGTATCATCGCGGTTATGAAAGGCCTTTTAAATAATTATTCTGATGACGACTTAAGAGATGTGTCTGCATTTTATGCCAGCCAAAAAACTAAGGTAAGTCAGGCAGATGAAACTAATTTAGCCTTAGGCCAACAAATATATCGAGCAGGAAATCTAAAATCAGGAGTACCAGCATGCACTGGCTGTCATGGACCGGCAGGCAAAGGCCTAGAGTCAGCGCAATACCCAATGCTTGGTGGACAGAAAGCAGAATATGTAGTCACAAGTTTGATTGCCTATCAAACTGGAGAGAGAGCTATCGATGAACATGGCAAAATTATGCAAGGGATAGCTTCAAGACTCACCATCGAAGAGATTAGGGCGGTCGCCAATTATGTTTCAGGCCTTTATTAAAAAAATTTTACTAGCATTTATTTTCTCAATCAGTTCAGTGCTGATTGCTGAAGATTACCAGCCAGGCAAGCACTATCAGGTTTTATCCGAACCCATTGCTACTCGAGATTCAAAAAAAATCGAAGTCATTGAGTTCTTTTGGTTTGGATGTGGACATTGTTATAGTTTAGAAAATCAACTTAATAGCTGGGAGAAGAAACTTCCAGCGGACATAGATTTTTGGCGCTCACCTATTACTTGGAATGAAATGGCTAAAACGCATGCCAAATTATTTTATGCTGCAGAATTTTTTAAAAAGCCTGAAATTATTTCAAATACTTTTGTCTCGATTCATGCCAATCAGCGCATGATGACTTCTGACAGAGAGCTACAACCTTTTTTTGCAAGCTTCGGTATTGCCGAGGATCAGTACCAATCTTTGTTCAATTCTTTTGCGATGCAGAACAAAATCCGCAGAGCTCATACCTTCGGACTCAAATATGAAATCCGAGGAGTACCTGCTTTTATCGTCAATGGAAAATACAAAGTATCAACCTCAAGACAAGTTGGGACTTCCGAACTCTTGGATGTGGTCGATTACCTTATTAATTTAGAAAGGAATTAACATGAGATACAAATCAAACCTGTTCATTCCAGGTCATACGCTCGATCGTTTGGATCGAGGTCTAAATAGCAACGCGAGTGCTCTCATAATCGATCTTGAAGACGGTTGTCCAGAAGATAAAAAAATCGATGCACGTGAAGAATTGATTGGCCTTTTAAAAAAAGGCAATGTCTTTACCAAGCCGTTGTTTGTCAGAGTCAACGATGCAATGAATGAAAATGGCAGACAGGATATTGATGCTTTGTCGGATTTTGAAGATCAAATTGAGGCTATTATTCTTCCGAAGACGCAAAGTTTTGATTTCTTAGCAACGCTCGCGCCAATGATCGCTTTTGAAAATAAACTAGTTCCCTTGATTGAGACGCCAAGAGCAGTCGACACCGTTACACAAATAGCTGCTTTTAAAGGAGTCATCGGCCTATTCTTTGGAGCAGCAGATTTTTCCGCAGGTATGGGTTCTAAATTAGCATGGGAACCGCTTTTATATGCTCGGCATAAAGTGGCTTTAGCCGCAGCTATGTATAACCTTTTTACCATCGATGCACCATTTTTCTATATCGATGATGAAGAAGGACTCAAAGAGGAAGCTGAAAAAGTGAAGAACCTTGGTTTTACTGGAAAAGCAGCGATTCATCCATCGCAAATCGATTTCATCAATGATGCATTTGAACCTACTAAAGAAGAAAAAGAGGAAGCCAAAAAAGTCCTTGAGGAATACCAAAAGATGGACGGTGGAGCTGTTAAAATAGATGGCAAAATGGTCGACGAGCCCATTGCAGAAGCGATGCGTTTAAAATTATCTTTAGGAGATAAAGAAAAGGAGGACTAGCATGTCAAAGTCCAGCAAAGATTTAGGAAACAATAGATTTAGAGAATCCTTCGGCCGTTATTTCGAAGAATTTGAAGTAGGTCACGTATACGAACATCGTCCCGGCAGAACCATTACCGAATCGGACAATACTTGGTTCACGCTTTTAACTATGAATTCGCATCCCCTTCATTTTGATAAAGAGTACGGAAAGGCAACAGAATTTGGGAAAAATTTAGTCAATAGTACCTTCACCGTATCTGTTATGGTTGGCATGAGTGTGAGTGATATCAGCCAAAAAGCCATAGCCAATCTTGGTTGGACCGACATTGTTCTTCCACATCCATTGTTTGTCGGCGACACTCTATATTCAGAGTCCGAAGTTTTAGAAAAGCGTCTTTCCGAATCCAGGAAAAATGCTGGCATTGTTACTGTAAAAACAATTGGTAAAAACCAAAATGGGGACGTTGTAGCTTCCTTCAAACGCTCTGCTCTAATTCCAACCAAAGGAAATGCTGTAGACGATAAAATCGATTACTAAGTTGAAGCAATCTTTAAAAGGCATAAAAGTCCTCGATTTAACCCACATGTTGGCAGGTCCATACACGACTATGATTCTGGCTGATTTGGGTGCCGAAGTTGTAAAAATCGAGCAACCAAAAACAGGCGATATTACTAGAAATCTTCTAAAGGATGATCCAAAGTATTCTTTGGATGGGATTGGCGCATATCATCTCACTTTAGGCAGAAATAAAAAAAGTATTGAATTGGATCTCAAATCTGAACAAGGCTTAAAACTTTTCAAAGAGTTGGCCAAAGTGGCAGATGTTGTCGTGGATAATTTTAGCCAAGGCGTAACAAAACGTTTAGGTATAGATCATCAATGCTTGAAAAAAGTTAATCCAAAAATCATTACATGTTCAATCAGCGGCTTTGGCGATACTGAAGTAAACCGACCGGCTTACGACAATCTCATTCAAGGTTATGCTGGAGCAATGTCCATCACAGGATCAGATAAAGAAAATCCGGTTAAATCCGGTATCCCAATAGCTGACTTAGGAGCTGGACTTTATGCGGTAATTGGTATTTTAAGCGCTATACAGTCTCGAGATAAAAATGACTCCGGCGAACATGTGGATATTTCCATGCTCGATACTCAAGTAAGTTTATTGACATACATGGCTACTATGCATTTTCTCTCGGGCGAGAATCCTGAACCGATTGGAAATCAACACATGAATCATGTTCCGTTCAATTCTTACAGAACTTCTGATGGCTTTATCCAAATAGGAGTTGTTGCAGAAGATTTTTGGCCTAGCCTGATTGAAGCGCTTGATTTGAGACAATTGGATACTGAAGAAAATAAAGTAAGAAGCGGTCGGTTAAAAAATAGAGAACATATTGATCAGGTTGTGCAAGAAGTTTTCATTACAAATACTACTGAGCATTGGTTGAAAACATTACAAAAACATCGAGTTCCTTGTGGACCTATTAATACTCTTTCCGAAACTTTCCAAGACGCTGACCTCTTAAAAAGAAATATGATTGTTGAGGTTCTTCAAGATAGCGGTGCGTCGGTAAAAATGCCTGGTAACCCAGTAAAAATTTCTAATCACGATGAAGAATTCAGACGCTCACCAAAACTTGGTGAACATACTTCTGAAATTTTTAAAGATTGGTTAGATAAAGATATTTCAGTTGATCAAGATTAAGGCTGCCCACTCTTTTCAGGAACAATTTAGAGGATTAAACTAAATTGAATTATTCAGGAGAGAAAAACATGGATGCGGAAAAACTCAGTCAATTAACTCAAAAAGTCATAGGTGATGCAGCAGGAGCAGTTGGGTTGCTGCTGGCCTACATTGGTGATCAATCAAAAGTTTATACAACAATGGATGAACTAGGCCCTTCAA
>CACOQX010000008.1 GCA_902629465.1 uncultured SAR86 cluster bacterium
AGGAGATAATACTGATTTTAGTTTTCCTCCTCTTGATCTAGAAAATTTTTCTCAGTCCATTGCCAGCTTGCCTCTCGAATTTAGTCCTGGAGATAAATGGAACTATAGTGTAGCTACTGATATTTGTGGAAGATTGGTAGAAGTTTTGAGTGGAATGACTTTAGACGATTATTTTACAAAGCATATTTTCAAGCCCCTCAAGATGAAAGATACTGGTTTTTACGTCCCTAAAAATAAGATTAAACGATTTGCAGCATGCTATGAAAGGACTCCTAAAGAGTATCTAAGACTACAAGATACAGGCGATAGTAAAAGCGGTTATTCAAGCTCCCCCTTACATCTGTCCGGAGGAGGAGGCTTGGTTTCTACTACCGAGGATTATTACAATTTTTGTCAAATGCTTTTAAATGGAGGTACTTTTGAAGGCAAAAGGCTTTTATCAAGAAAAACAATTGAATTGATGACTTCAAATCATCTGCCTGATGATCAAGATATGGTTACTATGGGCTCTGAAGGTAGTTTTAGTGAAATAAGATACAAAGGTGTTGGCTTTGGTTTGGGTTTTGGTGTCAATATTGATTTAGCTGACACACAAAATTCTGGTTCGGTTGGAAGCTATAATTGGGGCGGTGCTGCAAGTACTTTTTTCTGGGTCGATCCTCAAGAAGAATTAATATGTATTTTAATGACTCAGCTAATGCCTTCAGGTTATTATCCAATCAGGATGCAGATGCAGTCTATGGTATACAGTGCTTTTATTGACTAATCAGAAATCTTCAAAATCTTCATCTTGAGCTAGTTCTTCTTCTAACAGTCCATCATTGACCTCGTATTTTCTTCTCTCTAAGTATGCATCTCTCAGAAAAGCATATTGATCTTTGCTTTCTATATCTGCAATACCTGTAAATGCCGAATAAGTATTTATTAAATCAAGAGAAATAAGACCTACTCTTGCAGCATTATCATCCAAAGACAGAGCAGGAGCTAAAGCAGTATCGCCTACAAAGGTAAAAGCATCTCTTGTAGAGCTTGGTCCCAGAAAAGGCAGCATTAAATAAGGACCGGGCTTTGCACCCCATTTACCTAAAGTTTGCCCGAAATCTTCACTATGTTTTTCTAGTCCCATTTCTGAGGCAACATCAAAAAAACCACCAAGTCCAAAAATAGAATTTATGAAAAACCGAGTTATATCGCTCATGGATTCAACTACGTTACCTTGTAAAAGATTATTTATTGAAATTCTTATGTCATCCAAATTAGCAAAGAAATTGGTTATCGAAGTCTGAGCAAACTCAGGTGTAGCTTTATCATAAAAATCAGTAACCGGTCTTAAAAACAATTTGTCTATTTTGTTATTGAACTCGAAGACTTTTCTATTACTTTTTTCATAGGGATCGTCAGGATTAAAATCATCTGACAATTTGCTGGTTGTTGCACAACCAGTAGTTACCAACAATAAAATCAAAAGAATACTTTTAGCATTTAAGATAAAATGATTTCTCTCCATGGTAATAGCTTATTCCTATGACGATGAAAAAAAAAGAACTAATTGTTACTAGTGCCCTTCCCTATGCTAACGGTCCTCTTCATTTCGGACATTTACTAGAGCACATTCAAACTGATATTTGGGTCAGATCTCAGCGTATTTTGGGAAACCATTGCATTTACCTTTGTGCTTCTGATGCTCACGGTACTCCCATAATGATGAAAGCTGAAGAAGAAAATATTTCTCCTGAAAAATTAGTTGAAAAATACATGAAAGCTCATAAAAAAACTTTAGAAGCTTTCCAAGTAAGTCATGATTGTTATTATCAAACGCATAGTGAAGAAAATAAAAAATACAGTGAGCTTATTTACAATACAGCTTTAGAAAATGGCTACATAAAAAAACAAAATATAAAGCAACTCTATGATGAAGATAAAAAATTATTTCTAGCCGATCGTTACGTCCAAGGAAATTGTCCAAAATGCAACGCGACTAATCAATATGGTGATAACTGTGATGTTTGTGGAGCAAAGTATGAAGCTACTGAATTGATAAATCCTCTTTCAATTTTTTCTAAAAAACCTCCAGTAGTAAAAGATAGTGAACATTTATTTTTTTCCCTTACAAAATTAGAAGCTGAAATAAAAAAATGGATAGACGAGTCCTCTTTACAAGAAAGTGTTATTAATAAACTTCAAGAATGGTTCAAAGATGGCTTGATGGATTGGGATATATCCAGGGATGCACCTTATTTTGGATTTAAAATTCCAGGTTTTGAAGATAAATTTTTCTATGTTTGGCTTGATGCGCCTATCGGTTATATTGGAACTCTAGAAAAATTTTTAAAGGATTCAAAAAATAAAGCTTCTGCTAAAGATCTATGGAGTGAAGATTCAAGGCATGAAATTTATCACTTTATAGGTAAAGATATACTAAATTTTCATGCTTTATTTTGGCCAGCTTTATTACATGCAGCAGAATTTAAAAAACCATCTAATGTTTTTGTGCATGGTTTTTTAACTTTGAATGGAAATAAAATGTCTAAATCTAAAGGTAACTTTCTTCTTGCAGATCAATATTCTGCTGAATTGGATTCTGATTATTTAAGATATTATTTAGCTTCAAAACTTACTAACAAAATCGATGATATTGATTTTGATTTGAAAGATTTTCAAAAAAAAGTCAACACCGATTTGGTAGGAAAGTTTATTAATATTGCCAGTAGAATACAAAAATTTTTAAAAGCTAATGAGAATAAATTAGGTTCAGATTTAGAAGAAAATCTTATTGATGAATTCAAAGAGGAAGCAAAAATGATATTCCATGACTATGTAAATTTAGATTATTCAAATGCCTGCAAACGAATTATGAAACTAGCAGATTCTGCGAATCAATATATTGATCACAATCAACCTTGGGTATTAGCTAAAGAAAAGATCAACGACAAGGAAGTTATAAAAATTTCTAGCACTGGCATAAATTTATTTAGAATATTAAATATTTGCTTAGAACCTATAATCCCTGAAACTGCCTTTAGAATTAAGAAGTATTTGAATTTAAACGACGATAGTTTTGAACATATAACGATATCGCTTAAAAATCATGAAATTCAATCTTTCAAGCCTTTGATTGAAAGAATAGAAGACGAAAAAATTGATAATCTTATAGAGGCAAGTAAAAGTGGATGAAATTACGATTGATGACTTTTTTAAAGTTGATTTAAGAATTGCAAAAGTAATAGAAGTCAGTGAGATTGAGGAAGCTGAAAAATTGGTGCAATTAAAATTAGACCTTGGAGAACTTGGCGAAAAAACTGTCTTTGCCGGAATAAAAAAATATTATGAACCCGAAAATTTGCTCAATAAAATGGTAGTTTGCGTCAATAATTTAAAACCACGTGAAATGAGATTTGGTACATCAGATGGAATGATTTTAGCTGCTAGTAATGAAGATAGCGGTGTTTATTTAGTTGGTCCTGATACTGATGCTCTACCGGGAATGAAGGTAAGTTAATGTCGAAAATAATAGAAACAGATATAGTTGTAATTGGTGCAGGTCCTGTTGGACTGTTTACAGTATTTGAAGCTGGTCTTTTGGGTTTGAATTGTCATTTGATTGATAACCTTGATAAAGTCGGCGGACAGTGTATAGAGCTCTATCCAGAGAAGCCGATTTACGACATTCCAGGGGTCGCTAATCAAACTGGAAAAGAACACATTGATGCCTTGCTGGAACAAATTAAGCCATTTTCTTATGAAACACATCTCAACCAGAGAGTAGATGTTTTGGAAGAGCTGCCAGATAATTTCTGGAGAGTTGTTACAAATGAAAATACTGAATTTAAAACAAAGAACGTTTTTGTTGCTGCTGGAGCTGGTGCCTTTGAACCAAGGAAACCCCCAGTCGAAGACCCTGATAAATTCCTTTCTAAAGGTGTCGATTATGCAATTAAGGAAAAAGATAAATATAAAGATAAAGAAATTGTCATTTTTGGTGGCGGAGATAGTGCTTTAGATTGGTCAGTTGAATTATCGAAAATAGCTAAAAAAATCTTTTTGGTACATAGAAGAGACGACTTCAGGGGAGCTGAACATACTGAAAATCAAATGAGAGAATTGGTTGAAGATGGCAAAATTGAGTTAAAGATACCTTATGTTATCAAATCAATAAAAGGAGACTCGTCTTTTGAAGGTGTTGAACTTATGCAGTTTGAAACCAAAGAAGAAGAACTTTTGGAATGTGATGAAGCGCTGTTTTTCTTTGGTTTGAATAAACAACTTGGTCCTATCTTGGATTGGGAAATAGATTTGGATGGAAAAAAGATAGCGGTTGATACTGAAAATTATCAAACGAATAAAAATGGTATCTTTGCTGTTGGAGATATTAACACCTATCCGGGCAAACTTGATTTAATTCTATGTGGCTTTCATGAGACTACTATTGCAGTGCAAGAGGCTTACAAAAGAATAAATCCTGGAAAACGTGTACCTTTTGGATACACCACGTCAAACAAAGGTCTGCAAGAAAAATTAGGAGTTAAATAAGATTGGTAGAATTACCACCATCTACAGATATATTTTGACCAGAAATGTAAGCTGCTTGCTCTGAGCAAAGAAAAGTACAAATACCAGAAAACTCTTCTACTGTTCCCATTCTTTTTGCCGTTAAAGTCTCCTCGAGTTCTTGTTTTGCCTCTTCATATGTTGATTCAGCTAACTTTGCTTGAAAGTTTAAAATTTGAGTTTGTCTATCAGTATCAATTCTTTCCGGCAGAACGTTATTGATGGTTATGTTGTATTGCGCAACTTCTCTGGATAAAGCTTTTGATAATCCATGCAGACTGGAACGAGCCGAAGTTGAAAGGCCCATTATTAAATGAGGATTTTTAACCATTGCGGAAGTTATATTGATGATGCGTCCAAAATTTCTTTTTTTCATTTTTGGTATCACGGCTTGCATGAGTAATGCAGATTGAGTGAAGTTAGATTTTATTGCTGAAAGAAAGTCCTCTTCAGTCCAATCAAAGAAATTTCCAGGTGGTGGTCCTCCACTGTTATTAATCAAAATATCTGGTTCAGGACAAGCTTCAAGTAAAGCAGACCTAGTAGAAGAATCTTCCATTGCTCCTAATACAGAGGTTACTTTAAAACCTTTGTCTAAAAACTCTTCTTCAGTTTTTTTTAAATTTTTTTCATTGACTCCATTTATAATTAACTCCGCCCCCTCTTGACCTAGGGAATTTGCACATCCTTTTCCTAAACCTCTGCTAGAAGCACAGATGATAGCTTTCTTTCCTTTTATTTTTAGATCCAATTAAAGGCCTCTTTCATCTCCAAAAGTAGCAAAATTTATAGAAGGTCCCCATTGTGAAGCTCCTGGTCCATCTTCTGGTAATCCTCCACCTTCGCCTTTTGTAAGATCCAAATCATTATGTGGAACGGAATTATCCAAGACGTCGCCATCAGTCTGATGCTCGTGCGTTTGTTTAAATGGATTTCTCCAATAATCGAACACTTGACTTCCTTGATAATGTCTACCGACGCCCCACTCGAGTTCGTAATCAAACTCCTCTTTTGTTTTTTGCAGTATTTCGTGTCCACTGAAAACATCATCAATGCTTAGCATTTCAAAAGATACATGGTTTAGGCCTGATTTACCTTGAGAGATCATATGCGCATTCAAAAAAAATATTGAATGATGATCTGCTGGCGTCTTACCTTTATCTAATCTAGCAAAAATACCATTCAAAGGAGTTTCAGGATTATTTGGTTCGCCAATCCAAAGCTTATCGCTTGGAATAATTCCTAGATATTTATTGTACCAATCCAAAGATGCGGCAACATCCGTAACATTTATGCCATAGTGAGCAA
The DNA here is from genome assembly GCA_902629465.1 of uncultured SAR86 cluster bacterium. Lineage (GTDB taxonomy): Bacteria > Pseudomonadota > Gammaproteobacteria > Magnimaribacterales > AG-339-G14 > MEDG-81. The sequence continues at coordinate 5,857 of CACOQX010000008.1, forward strand.
ATCTTAAAATTCTAGGATACTGTCCTTTTTGATACCTTTTGAGTTCATTTACTCTATTAGAATTTGTTCCTTCATTATTGGGAAAAGGATTTATCTCTTTAAAATCTGATCTATCGTTTATACCAAAGACTACTTCAACATTTATTCCATCAGGATCTGTCCCTTTAGAAATAAAACCGCCTCCAGGAGTAGAAAGTGTTTCTATTTCTGAAAAAGGCTCGGTCTTACTTATTTTTTCTAAATCTTCCATTGATGCTGCTAAAAAAGCGGCTCCTAAAAATTTTCTTTCCCCTTTTTTACAAATTTCAATAAAAGGTTTTGGTCCTTCTCCACGCATAATCAGAATGTCTTCATTTTTTTCCACTGTGTGCATACCAAAGTGAATGAGGAATTGTTCTTGAATATCTAAATCTGGACATTGCAAAGTACAATATTGCACATCAACTGCCTTTATAATTGGATCCATAGTTTTCTCCGCAACTTTATAAAAAATATTATAATAAATTTTTTAGATTCTCGATGCTCATAAATGGAACAATTTGATATAGCAATTTGTGGTTATGGACCTGTTGGTTCTACCTTTGCAGGATTAATGGGTAAGTTAGGTCACAAGGTTTTAGTTATTGAAAAAAATATTGGACCCTCACCAACAGCAAGAGCGATAAATACAGATGGAGAACAACTCAGAACATTTGATAGGTTGGGTATTGCAGAAAAAGTTATAGAAAATTCAGCTGAAATTCAATGTGTTCATTTTGGTGATGCGAATTTAAATCCTATTCAGACTATCGAACAACCAGTTGGAGTCTCTGCCATGGGTTGGCCAAATCAAGTTTTGTTTTATCAGCCTGAGTTAGAAGGATTTATAAGAGCCTCAGTAGAGTCAGAAAATAATATTTTGATAAAAGAAGGAACAGAATTGTTAAGTTTTGAAGATACGTCTGAAGGAGTTTATCTAAACTGCAAAAACTCCGATGGCGATTTAACATTTTTTTCAAAATATCTTATTGGGTGCGATGGAGCTAGCAGCTTCGTTAGAAGAGAGTTAGATGTTGACTTGGAAGATTTTGAATACAATCAAGAATGGCTAGTTTGTGACGCTCATTTAACTAAGAAAATAAATATTCCAGAAAAAGAAGCCATGCAAGTGTGCGATCCAAAAAGGCCTGGAACTTATGTACCAGGTAGACGTGGACATCTTAGATTTGAATTTAAAAAAATGCCCGGTGAAGATTCAAAAGAACTAGAAAAAGATGAGAACGTATGGGAACTCTTAAAACCATGGATAAATAAAAACAATGCCGAGCTAGAAAGAGCACAAGTTTATTCTTTTCATGCTTGTATAGCTGAGACTTGGCGCAAAGGGAATGTCTTAATTGCTGGTGACGCCGCTCACCAAATGCCTCCATTTATGGGAGCCGGGATGGGAACTGGTATCAGAGATATTACAAATATTTCCTGGAAGCTGGATCTTCTTCTAAAAAATAAAGCCAATGGAGGGATACTTGATACCTATCAAAAAGAAAGACATTCGCATGCCAAATGGACTATTGCACAAACAGTTACTATCGGTCAGGTTATTGAAGGATTTTGTGCTGCTGCAGAAGGCAAGGAGTATGAACCAAAAGGTCCAAGTTACGATGTAAATTTTCCCCATATTCCATCAGGTATTTATAGTGATCCCACCGATATGATAACTGGGGTTCCTATACCGCAACCCATCCTCACAAAAAATAACAAAAAAGAAATGTTAGATAGGATAGTTGATGAAACTTTTGCAGTTTTAACTCAAGAATCGAATCTAAATTTAACTGACAAAGCAAAAACTATTATTGATCTGCTTGGTATTAAATTAATTACAGTTAATCCTAATGAGGACTCTGAAGAAAGGTTAAAAACTGTTTTTGAAAAATATAAGGCAGTTTTAGTTAGACCAGATAAATATACCTATGGTGGCGTAGAAGATATTTCTTCCCTTTCAGAAATGATTGAATCTTTAGAAAAAGAATTTTCTCTTAATTTATGAAAGCTTTATTGTTTCCTGGTCAAGGCGTCCAAAAAGTTGGCATGCTGAATTCGCTTTTTGAAGAAGTCTCCGAGGTAAAATCAATCATTGATGATGTCTCCAAATCCCTAGATTTTGATTTAGAAGATTTACTCCGAAACGGACCAGAAGAAAAAATAAATCTTACTGAATTCTCGCAACCTACAATTCTAGTTTCCAGTGTCTTATTGGCCAAATATTCAAATAAACTTTCTAATGTTGATATCACAGCGGGTCTATCTTTAGGAGAATATTCAGCATTGGTTTATTCAAATTGTTTGGAATTGACCGATGCAGTTAAGTTAGTAAATTACCGAGGAAGATTAATGCAAGAAGCAGTTCCAGAAGGTACAGCTGGAATGCTGGTTGTTTTGAATATGCCAATCAACGATGTTTATAAAATGATAGACGATATAAACCAATCAGATGAAACTATAAACTTTTCAACTGATAATGCAGATGGTGTTTCAGTACTGGCCGGAAAGAACGCCGCAATAGAAGCTTGTAAAAACTATATTTCTAATGGCGAATTTAGAAGAGTTAAAACTCAAATGGTTCAAATGTCTGTTCCTTCTCATTGCTATTTACTTGATGAAGCTCAAGATGAGCTAGCAAAATTACTGTATGAGGTAGAATTTAAAGCCCCTTCTATTCCAGTAATTCCAAATGTTATAGCTGAACCAACCTCTGATGTTGGAGTGATACAAGATTCCCTTATAAATCAATTGACCAATACCGTGAGATGGAGAGAAACTTTAGATTATCTTTTGAAGAACAATCTTTCTTCTTTGATAGATTCAGGGCCGGGTAAAACGATAATCAATATGGCTAGAAAGATTAAAGATATTGAAAAAATCTCTTTAGAGGCTGATTAAATATCATAATCTAAAATATTTTTCTTAATGTGTGATTTCATGTCTTCATTAGAAAAACCACCTTCTTCTTCAAAGCTTACTTTATTTTCGTTGTACAAAGAATTAGAACTTTCTTTAGAAATCGAAATGATATTACCTTTATAAAGTTTAACTGAGACCTTACCATTAACTTTATTAGATACTGAATCAATCTCACTTTGAAGATTAACTCTTTTATTACTCCACCATAAACCCTCATAAATTAATGCAGCATAGTCAGGGATTAATTTATCTTTGTTTTTTATATCTTCACCAGTTAAGCATAAAGACTCCATAGCTCTTCTAGTTTTCAATAAAATGGTCCCACCTGGAGTTTCATAGCAACCTCTTGATTTCATCCCAGTTACTCTAGACTCAACAATATCAATTCTTCCTATGCCATGTTTACCGCCAAGAAGATTCAATTCTCTAAACAATTGTGCAGAGGATAGTTTCTTACCATTTAAAGCTACAGGATCTCCTTTTGAAAATTCAATCGTTATCTCCTCAGATTTTTCAGAAGCATTTTCCAATGATTTGGTGTTCAACCACATATCTTCAGGTGGAGCATTATTTAAATCTTCTAAAACACCTCCCTCATATGAAATATGCAATAAATTTTCATCCATTGAAAATGGCGGTTCTTCTGCTTTCGAAGCAGGCATAGGTATTTGGTAGTTTTTACAATAATTCATAAGGTCAGTTCTGGACACCATATCCCAGTCTCGCCAAGGAGCAATTACCTCTATGGATGGATTCAAAGCATGAGCGCCTATTTCAAATCTTATTTGATCATTCCCTTTTCCAGTGGCTCCATGACAAATAATATTTGTACCTTCTTGCTTACCTATTTCGACAAGTTTCTTGGCAATTAGTGGTCTAGCAATCGCTGTCCCCAATAAGTATTCACCCTCGAAGATTGTATTGCACCTAAACATTGGAAAAACGTAATCGGAAATAAATTCTTCGGTAAGATCTTCAACGATTACCTTAGTTGCCCCAAGATTTTTGGCTTTCTCTTCTAAATCATCAGAAATATCACCCTGGCCTAAATCTGCTGTGTAAGTTATGACTTTAAGATTTTTTTCTTCTTGTAACCACTTCAAAATTACAGAAGTATCTAAACCACCAGAGTAAGCTAGGATAACTTTTTTCATTTGCGATTAATTTTTAATAAATTTAAGAATAAAATAGTGTGATAAATAAAATATATTTTACATTTTTATTAATTTTTAGCTTATCACTTTTAGGTGATCCTTATGCGCCTTTAAATTTTCCTTCTTATAACCCATTTACGCTCAAATTTATTCATTTCGATAATAGAACTTTAGGAAATTATCAAGAAACAAATCATTTGAGTATTTCAGTTGAAAATAGTTCCTTTGCTGTCATAGAAAACATCAATAATAACCAATTAACTTTCGATGGCGAGACTACAAAAGCCTCAATCAACTATGCTAGAAAATTAACCGATATTTTAACTATGAATGTCAGCTTGCCTATATATTCTTTTAGCAGAGGTTTTTTGGATAGTCCTATCGAGCAATGGCATGATTTGTTTGGTCTTTCTGATGGTTCAAGAGTTGATTTGCCAAAAAGTCAGATAAATTTTGAGATTCTTTCTGGTTCTAATAAAGAAAGAATTCATGATTCTAATATCGGCATTGGAGATATTCAGATTTCAACGAAATTAAATTTTTATTCAAAAAACAGAAGTGATTTTTATTTGATTACTTCTTTAGAAATCCCTACAGGTAGTAAAAAAAAATCTTTTGGAAACGATGAGTTTGATGGACTTATTGCTTTTAACATAAAAAATCATCTCAAAGATAATTTAGTCATAAACTCAGTTTTTGGTATTTCGATAATCAACCAAAATCATAATTTTATATTAAAAGAAAGAAATACAAACTATTTCTCCAAAGTACTATTGTCTTGGAAGCCTCAATATTTTTTATCTAGAAAAGCTATCAATCCTCTGATTTATAAAATAAATTTTGAACTTTTTGAGCCAAAAATAAAATCAGACTTTAAAGCTTTGGGAGATGAATATTATGTTTTTGGTTTAGGTGCAACTTTTGAGTTTGCAAAAGACAAATATTTTAACTTTGGGTTTTCTGAAGACTTGAAAGTAAATTCCTCAGCTGATTTTTCTTTTGTATTTGGATTCGAGATTGAAATTTAGATCTTAGTCTTCAACAGAATCAATCAATTCCTGCATTTCACCAGATTGATACATTTCAAACATAATATCGCTTCCACCAATCAGCTCGCCCTTTACGTAAAGTTGAGGGAAAGTTGGCCAATTTGAAACTATCGGAAGTGTTTCTCTAATTTCAGGATTTGACAAAATATCAACAAAAGAAAACTCTTTTCCACAAGCCATTAAAATTTGTGTGGCTCTTTGTGAAAAACCGCATTGAGGTTGTTCTGGAGATCCTTTCATATATAAAAGAATTTGATTATCTGCTATTTGAGATTTAATTTTTTCTTCTGTTGTCATTGAATTATTTTAGTATATTTCTGAATGGTATTCTCGATTCCATAAATTAATGATTCCGATATTAAAGCATGTCCTATAGATACTTCTTTAATATTTCCATAAGATAATAATGTAGCCAAATTTTCTAAATTCAAGTCGTGACCAGCATTAACGTCTAAATTTATTTCGTTAGCATATTCAATAGCTTCTCTATAAGTAGCAAGAGTATTTTCATCATTTTTTGCAAAAGCTTCGGCGAATGGGCCAGTATAAATTTCTATTCTATCCACGCCTATATCTTTAGCTGCATCTAATTGAGATATGTCCGGATCAATGAAAACGCTACTTCGAATATTGTTTTGTTTAAGATACGTTAAAACGTCCTTTAATTTGTTGTGTTCAGAATGTATGTTCCAGCCATGATCTGAAGTCAGTTGGTTGCTGTCATCAGGAACAAGAGTACATTGAGATGGCTTTACAGATTCAATTAAATTTAAAAATCCAGGGTAATCACCTAGACGCTCTTCATATGGATTTCCTTCAATATTAAATTCCACATCCAGCTCTTTGGTTATCAAAGAGATATCTGATAAATCATCGGGTCTTATATGTCTTAAATCTGGCCTTGGATGAACAGTAATTCCGTTAGCTCCCGATTCAATAATTTTCTTTGAAAAAAATTCTAAAGAAGGATTATTCCCTTTTCTTGAATTACGAATCAAAGCAATTTTATTTATATTTACACTAAGCTTGGTCATTACATATAACTTTGTAAACCATCATAAACTAACTTTAAGCCAGCGATAAGCGTACAAAAATAACCTATGCGGTAAAACCAGTCTTGGTTAATTTTATCTACTAAATATGCACCTGCATAAACACCAATAGGCGCAAGAGGCAAAAGCAATAGAGACGTATAAATATTTTGGAAGTTCATTTGACCTAAATAGGCATAGGGGAAAATCTTAAATAAATTTATTAGCAAATAAAAAAGTCCTGCTGTAGCTACATATATTCTTCGATCTAATCTCATTGGCAAGAGATAAAAACTCAAAGGGAGGCCGCCAGCATGAATCGAAAAACTTGTGAATCCTGATAAGGAAGGCCAAAAATAGGAACCCCAAAGGGAAGGTTTTTGAGGTTCTGTAGAATTTTTTCTTAAATAGTAATCAAGACAGAAAATAACTGCCATCAAACCAATAATGACTCTCACGCTATCTTCGGAAAGATAGCTAAATGACAGCGTGCCTATGACGATGCCTAGAAATGCCAAAGGTACAATAAATTTTAAAATTTCTTTATCCCACATCCAGCGATATCTCCAAACCGTGACCAAATCCATAAAAATCAAGGGAAGCAAAAGAATTGCGACTGCCTGAAAAGGAGGGATAAATATTGAAAGCATAGGAATTGCAAGCAATGAGCCAAATGAACCTGCTCCAATAAAACCACCCTTGCCCATTCCATGAAGGAATACTGAGACTACTGCAATTAAATAAAAGTATGGTTCTAAAATCATCTAAATGTGATTAAAGAATCTCATAAAGTTTCTTAGCTAGACTATTCGAGGTTCGATAAAGCTTACCTAGAGAATGTTGTCGATTGTTTGTAAAACCAAATCCAACCTTATGATTCAAATCCGCAAAACCTGTTGCTCCAGCAATTCCAGTATGTCCAAACATCCCATCTTTCATACCAATTGGGGAAAAAGGTGCATCGACTTGATACCCCAAGCCAAATTTGTAAGGTGCTTGGAATAAGACCAAATCTGGGCCTGAAGTTTTAGGAGTTGTTGCTTCATTTATTGTTTCGGATTTAAGTAATATCTGACCATCTCTTGACCCTCCAGAAGCTAAAATCCCAAAAAACTTTGCTATTCCTGAGGCGGTACCGTGACCATTAGCTGCTGGGATTTCTGCCTTACGCCAAGAATTTGAATTAGGATAATCGGCAGGCGAAGCATTACCCTCTTCTATTTCCATAATCTCTAAAAAAGCTTTTGCATATTCTTTACTTCTTAAAGTTTCTTTAACTATTTTTATCTGGGCCGGTAGGAGCCAATTGGGCAAGGATAAAACTAATTGAATCAATGGATTGGGTTTACCTGAGAGCATTAGCAAATCGGCACATCTGTTTATTTCTTCGTCTGATAAACCAATAATAAAATCGATATCAAATTTATCAGCTATTTCTTCTTTAAAGTAATTTCCCAAAGATCTGCCATCGATTCTTCTGACCAATTCACCAACTAAATAGCCAAAAGTAACAGCATGATATCCCTGAGTTGTTCCCGGCTCTCTAATGGGTTCTTGCTTTGCAAGCTTATCAACAATCATATCCCAGTCTTCCCATGAATCGGTTGGAAGAGGTTCTTGAAAGCCAAACATACCTGCCCTGTGCGTAAGAAAATCAATCACTTTAGTTTTTTCCTTCCCCGCGCAAGCATATTCTGGCCAGTACTCAGCGACCAAAGCATCAGGATTTAATTTTCCGGATTCTATTAACTGCAAAGCACAAGTAGAAGTCATTGCCTTGGTAACGGAAAATACATTCACCAAAGTGTCTTCTTGCCAATTTTTTGTGTGCTCTCTATCGGAGAATCCTCCCCAAAGATTTAAAACTTCCTTACCTTCAACTTCCAAAGCAAATCCTGCACCATCATCAAAACCAGATTGAATCGATTTGACAAAAATATCTTCTAGCTCGGAAAATTCTGGTTCACAAAAACCATCGACTAATGGTTTAGTCATTTTGAAAGCAAACTTTTAATTAATGAAGTAAATTCTTTCGGCATATCTAAGAAAAGATGATGCATAGCTCCTACTAGTGAATGAATGTTTTTTTCATCTACATTTCCGACATACGTCATATATTCCAAAACCTCTTGAGTGACTAATTGACTGAGCTGACCATAAACATAGTCAAAAGAACAATTCATTTTTGTAAAAGCATCATGCAGATCATTGTATTTGTAAGTATTTGGTATCAAAGGATCCGATTTTAAATACCAACCATCAGATCTTTCGGTATAGGAATTTTCCGCAACATGTCTTAGGACATAATCTTTACAAGGTTGAGATGGTGTAAGTCTAAATCTTGCAACAGCGGTTTCTAGATCAGGACTTGCAACAACCAATCTTGCAGACGGTCTATTGGAAGACATCCTTTCAGCAACATTTGGAGGTATCACAATCATTGAATCCAATAAAATTAAGTGCTCAAAGATATCTGGATAAATGGATGTCGCTAAAGTTGCTATCGAACCGCCCATACTATGTGCAATACAAGTGCAAGATTTCCAAGACAAGTCATCAATCACACCTTTAACATCATCAACAAATATTTCTTGAGAATACTCTTCTCTTCTATCGCTTTCTCCCATCCCAGAAAAATCAAGGCCAACTACGCAATGATTTTCTGTTAAAGAAGGTGCAATATGATCCCACCAAAATGAATGAGCATTGTAACCATGAAGAAGAAGCAGAGGTTTTTTGGACTTATCTCCCCAAATAAAATACTTTATCTCAGCACCATTGACATTGACTGAACACTCTTCTGGTCGTTCAGCAATATTTTTTTCAAACCATTCTGGAGCCTCGTTAAGAGGATTTTTACCTATTAGCATTTAATCTTGAAAGAAATCGAATAAATTTCCTCTAAGTTTAACATCCGGACTAGAGGTAAAACCACTCTCAAAAAATGATGTTATCTTTGCAAAAAGACGTTTTGAATTAGCAATCACTACATAATTCAATTCTTTATCCAATTCAAAGGTTCCTTTCAAAACATCATCTTTCGGGGTAGAGAAAAATGAACCAAGCATCTTGGCATCCTTACAAGAAATTGTTCCGGATAATTTAGCATTAGAAAGTTGATCCAACTTATTTGTTTGTCTCAAAGAGGCATAAATATTTCCTTCTGAAAAATAACAGCCATTAACATCAAATATAATTGAGATCTTTTCGCCAGATACAGATGAAATAACCGGTACTTTTCTTAAAAATCTCTTTGAATTCAGATTCAAATTTACATCTTCCAAAGAAACTTGGTTATTTAGAATTGTTGATATTAGATTTATATTTCCTTCCAAGAAAAGACCTCTTTCATCAACTAGAAAAGATAAATTCCTCAAATTGAAGCTGGTGTTTAAACTACCTAGATATTCATCTGCAAAAGATAGATTATTGATTCTTCCTGACCAGATGGTCCCCTCCATACTGGTATAACTAACTTGAGGAAATAATTCTTTAACTGTTGGTGAAACTAAACTCAAAGGCAACCTAAGCAAAGTAATTCCTGCAATAAAGAATATTAGAATAAAAGTTGCTAAAAAAAATTTTTTCAATTTGTTTTCAATAGTACCGATATTTGAGCGTTAACTTTGTCTTTTTTTGATTTACGGACATTCATTTTTTCAATCTCTCCCCCTTGTTCGCCCATTAAAATCATCCAATTAAAAAGATCTATAAAATTTACCTCATTGACCCAAACCATCATTGCATTGTCGTTAAGTGGTTGTGTTCTATCGATTTGAATATTTTTTTCTTTGGAAGTTGAATTTACCAAAATAGATATATTGTCTGAATAAAGATTTCTATTTGACGAAACGGAGCTGGGAATGGACTCAATATAGTTAAGTCGACTTATGATATTTTGATTTTCCTTTTCTAAAGATTGGTTTTTGGTGTTGAGCCAAGAAATAATAGAAATCAAAGCAGAAATAAATATCAAAATGATAAGCCCTAAAATAAGTATTTGTTCTCGATTAGAGAATTTATTAAAGTTAAAACTCATTGATGCTTATCTCTCCTTGAATAAAATTATTAACTCTTCTTGAAGCTCCTAGATTGACACTCAACCCCATGGAATTTACCAAATCAACGTATTCTTGAAGCTGATCATAAGAATTGGTTTGAACTTCGATAATAAATCTTGTGCGCTCATAAGAAATAGAAACCAGGACAATATTTTCACTATTGCTTACCGCATCTGAAACAATACTCACTGCATTAAGAGCAGAATAATCTATTTGGCCCTGATTAATTAAACCATTAACTTGACTGATGAGGTCTGATTCAAGGGTCTCAGAAGGAAATTTTTCTTTAAAAGTATCAATGATTTTACTTTTCAAAAGATTATTGGAAACATTTAGATAAGAAAACTGAACGATTGCTGAAAGAAGAAAAATACCAAAAAAAGCAAGTGCCGAATATCCATAAAATTTATAACGAAGAAAAATTGATGGCCAATCTATTTTCTGTTCGTACTCTTTTCTGAAAAAATTTATAGAATCCTTTAAATCCAATATTTGAGAAAATTCGTTCAACAAATCTTTCGTAGATGAGAAATATTTTTCTTCGGTATCGATATCTAAATTTAGAAGATTTAATCCTTTCTCGGTAGACCAAACATTGAGTTTCTTTATTTCATATTTTCTTAAGGTAAGTGCCAAAGTATTCAAAATTGATTTTTTATCAGCAAACCAATACCAGTTATCTTGTAGAGAAATAAATGCTTTATCGCCAAGAATAACCAATAGATTTTCTATAGAAGAAGATAACGCTTGTATAGGAATTAACTTGTTTATTTTAGGATCTAACTTATCTTTTATTTCCTGAATTTTTCGATGTTCAATGATTCCAACTATTTCCGATTGACTGTCTTGGATCCAAAAATAATCTTCAACTTCGCCAAGTATTTCTTCACCCAACATGAAAGGAATGACTTTTTTTAAATTCCTTTGAGAAGTAGTGGGTAAATCAAATTTATAAAAAGAAAAGTCATTGGAAGCAATGATTGCAATATTTTCCTCATTGGAATTTACCTTGAGAATTGATTTTTCTTCACCACTTGATGTTTCTGTAGAAAACAAAATATTTAATGATTCATCGTAAAAAGATATTTTTTGACTACTCACAAATACTCTCCGAATTTTCTACGAATCACTTTGGGAGATTCATTTAACATAAAAATATGACTTTTAAGATGAAAATCTTTGTCATCAATTTTTATGTTTGTATTTAAAATAAAATATTTTGTCTCAAGGGTGAGATTTGATTTGGAAAATTTACTGGAAAAAGCTGTTTTTATTTCTTGTTGATTTAGGAAATCTGAAACTGATGAATACCCACCTAAAGGTTTGCTATTCAAAATGTTTCTTGCTTCAAGATTGCTTAGAGTATTTGAACTAAGAGCCACCAAGATATTCGGATAAAAGGGATTTAACGAATTAATATTAATTTTTGTTTCAACGGAATTGAAGGCACATATATAGGGTTTTAATTTTTGGAAGATCTCTTCAGTCATACCTTTTACGTCTCTAAGTTCTGTAATATCAAAAAAGAACTGATTTGAAGTCAATCTCGAAGGTTTTTCATTTCTGTAAAAGTCATCCTCAACGCCGAGATAAGAATCTGGAAAAAAATCTTTATCAAGCCAATCAATCACAGCAGGAGAAATTTCTTCAATTTTTTGATCTTGAATAAACAAGCTCTTCATGAGATTTTTGAAAAATTCTAAATTTTCTTGATTAGCAATTTCTTCACCTGTTGCCGATATAGAGATCAAGGAATTCAAATTAAAGCATTGGCCCATATCAACAATATTTGCTTCGAGATTTCCTCTTTCCAAAGGAAGATTTATTGGGCTTTTCTGAGAAAAATTATTTGCGGCAAGAACAATATTGCTTCTATTTTCTTTGTTGTTGAGATATTTTTTTGTGAAGGATTCTAAACTTAATGTTGTGAGGATTGCTTGCTGCTCACTAATCATATTTTTTTCATTTTCAAGATTCGTAGATACCATGGAAAACAAACCTGCACTTACTGAAGCGATTATTGCAGTTACAAAAAGCGCCATAATCAAGGCGGCGCCCTTGAATTTTTTATCCAACAATGTCATCTCCGCTTATGAATAGTATTTTTTTGAAATTACCCTCAGAAAACTTAATGTTGACCTCCATCAAAGTAGGATAAATATCTAAATCAGCTTCATTGAATGGTGGCCAGGTGAGATATTCATTTTTCTCATACAAAACTTTAATTTCTAAATCTTCAATTTCTGAAATCAAAGCAAAAGCCTTGGCCTCATAAGAGGAATTTAAAAAATTTGAAAAATTTCTATAAAGAACATTGTCTTCTATTTTATAAATGACTTTATTGATGGCCCCAAGATCATCTAAGCCATCGGAAGATGAATTTCTTACTAGTTCTAATAGTGGTTCGCCATCTCTAAAGTTATTATTTAACTTAAAAAAACTTGGAAACTGATCGATTTGACTGGGTCTTGGAAATTGTTTGGCTACATGAAATAAATCATCTTCTAGAAGCTCGCTAAAAACAGCTAATTCGTTAAGAAGTTTAGATTTTGAACTGATACCGATTGAAGATGAAACCGAAGTATTAAGAAAGGTTAAAGACAAAAGACTTATCAATGAAAATAATGACATGACAATCAAAACTTCAACGAGCGTGTAACCTTTTAAATTATTCATTGATTGCTTTGTATATTTCCAATTTAGTTGATTTTTCGGTCTCTTCGGAAATGACTTCTACTTCGATATTTAAAGAATTCTGCTTTGGATCAATCGTTATCTTTCTATTCCAAATATAGGGATAACCCATGAATTCTTCTCTTTGAGTGAGTAAATTGTTGGTCAGGTAGTTTTCATCAAAATAAGATCTAATGATTATGTTTTCTGCCAAAGTCCCCCGATAAAAATCATCGCTTAATGAAGATATAGTTTTTGTACTATACGATAGAGAGGTTATTCCTGTGACTGCAACCAGTGACAGAATAAAAAGCGAAACGAGAACCTCTACTAAAGTAAATCCTTTCATTATTCCCAATTACCTATATCTCGATCCATGCCTTCACCTCCTTGTTGGCCATCGGCGCCATAAGAAAATAAGTCAAACGGTCCGTTATCTCCGGGTCTTTTGTATTGATACTCATTGCCCCAAGGATCTGTTTCTAATTTTCTGATGTAGCCGCCTTGGCGATATCTATTTTTAAAACGATGGTTTGCAGGGGCTTGAGTAAGAGCTTGTAAGCCTTCATCGCTGGTCGGATAAGAGAACATATCCAATCGATAAAGCTCTAGAGCTTGTTCGTATATTCTTATGTCGGCTAATGCTTTATCTGCTCTTGCTCTGTCTTGGCTGGGCAGTACGTTGATGGCAACAACTGCAGTTAATAAGCCGATGATCATTAGTACCACAAGAATTTCTATCAAGCTGAAACCTGATAATTTTTTTAAAACGATTTTTTTCATAGTATTAATTTAAAGTTAAAGTGTTTAATTGAATTAATGGTAACAGGATAGCAAGGACGATAAGAGCTACAAACATGCCAAGGAATACTACAATTAGCGGCTCGAGTAAATTCATGGTGATTTTTGTAGAGCTTTGGAATTTATCTTCTAAATAAACCGATACTTTCTCAAGCATTTCTTCAAGTCTTCCTGACCTTTCTCCGTTTTCGATCATTTGTGTCACCAAAGGCGGGATAACTTGAATTTTTTCTAAGCTTGACGCCAAAGACTCCCCTTCAGCAACTTTATTCGCTGTTGATTTAACCTGTTGGCGTAGGTAACTGTTTGAAATGGTATCAGCTGAGATTTCAAGCGCGTTGATTATGGAAATGTTGCTGGATCTTAGAATGCTTAAAGAATTGGTAAATCTAGATAAATCCGAATCTATTAAGGAGTTCTTTAGAACGGGAACTGAGAGAAAAAATTTATCTAATTTTGATCTGAATAACTCATAACCGATTGATCTTATGGTGATAAAACCAATCAAACAGGTAATGAATATAGCCGAGTAAAAGAGGTAACTGGTAAATACAGATGACAAGAACAGCAATGATTTTGTAATTAATGGCAAGTCTCTATTCAAAGAAGAAAATTGACTTACCACTTCTGGAACGACAAAAGACAAAAGCAAAACAATCACAACTATCGCTATGGCAAAAAGAATAAACGGGTATACCAAGGCACCAATAATATCTTGAGATATTTTTGATTTTCTCTCTAGAAAATCAGATGTTTTTTCTAAGACCATACCTAAATCACCAGAAGTTTCTCCGGCTCTGACTAAAGAACAATAAAGTCGATCAAAGCTCTCCGGATGATCTTCAAGCGATTCCGATAGCTTGAAACCCGCTTTTACCTTATTGGAAATATTTGAAAGTTTACCTTTAATCAAAGGCGAATCTATTTGTTTGGCTACAGAGTCTAAGGCCTGATCTACTGGAATGCCCCCATTGATCAAAGTTGAAAGTTGACGGGTAATGAGGCTTAACTTTGATGAAGATATTTTTCGAAATAAAGAGATATTGAATCTGTTTTTTGACTCTTTTAGGTTTATTGGAATGAGTCTTCTATTTTTTAATTCTTCTTGAGCTTCACTTAAATTCTCAGCAATCAGAACTCCGGTTTCTGTTATCCCAGTAGGATCTAAAGCTTTGTAAGAATAATTTGGCATTACTAATTTTTCTCTTGCAGAACCCTTCTGAGCTCATCTTCCGAAGTTAAGCCTAAGTTAACTTTCTCTTGTCCATCGAGCTCCAGAGTATTGTTATCATTGAAAGCGATATTCTTAATTTCACTTTCCGAACCCTTGTTGTGGATCTGCTCTTTGATATCGTCATTAATCAGAATGGATTCAAAAATGCCGATTCTTCCAGAAAGTTCCTGACTGGTAGGATCAATTTTTCTTACCAGTCTTTGTGCGATTACCATTCGCAGTGAACTGGCAATTAGATAGGGTTCCACACCCATATCAATAAGTCTTGTAATTGCACCAACCGAATCATTGGTATGCACAGTAGATAAAACCAAGTGTCCGGTTAAACTTGCTTGAATGGCAATGTCAGCAGTTTCCTTATCTCTGATTTCTCCAACCATAACGACATCCGGGTCTTGTCTTAAAATTGCTCTTAAACCTTTTTCAAAAGTTAAGCCAACTCGATTGTTAACTTGTGTTTGCCCCACTCCCTCAATTGCATACTCAATAGGATCCTCAACGGTTAGGATGTTTCTGGTTTGATCGTTTAAGTAGTTCAAACCTGAATACAAAGTAGTAGTCTTACCCGATCCAGTAGGACCAGTTACCAGAATGATGCCACTATTGTTTTTCAATTCAGTTTGGTAGTTGCCTAAAAGACTCTCTGTCATACCAAGTTCTTTAAGATCAAGGCTGGAATCTGCTTTATCTAGTAATCTCAAAACTATTCGTTCCCCATAACTTGAAGGTAAGGTTGAAACTCTAATATCTACCCATCGTTCTCCAAGTTTGAGGGACATCCTGCCATCTTGAGGGATTCGTCTCTCTGCAATATCCAAATTAGACATGATTTTTATTCGCGCATTCAATAATGGTGAAATTCTAGAGCTTGGCCTTATCTTTTCTTTAAGAATTCCATCCGTTCTGAATCTAATAATCAAATTCTCTTCATAGGGTTCAATATGGATATCGGAGGCTCCGTCTTTGATTGCCTCAGACAAAATCGCATTGATTAGTCTGATTACTGGAGAATCTGTACTGTCATCCAATAAATCTTCGGTTTTTGGTAAATCAAGCACCAAAGAATCCAAATCAACATCCTCGTGGATATTCTCTGCTAAGGATTCTGATGACTGTGTTTTGTCGGAATAAGATTCAGAAAGTTTTTTATTGAACTCGGAAAAATCTATTTGTTTGGTTTCAACAGGTAATTTGTATTTGGACTGGATATGAGCGATTGCATTGATGTCGCAATCGTCGGTATGAAAAATCAATATCGAGTCGCTACTCACTTCTGGAAGAAGTTGATTATCCTTACAAAATTTATAACTGAAGTCTTTGTCAGTCATCTTTTATACTTCTTCTTCCTTGATTTTTGGTTTGTTTTCTTCCTCAGCATCGAAAATTAATTTTTCAAGCAAGTCCAAGTCAGGTGAGGTTTTTCCTTTTTTGCTTCTAAGCATTTCTTGAGCTCTCAAATAATCGTATTTTGTATTTGTCAGAGCCTGCATATCTTGAGAGGTTCTGATGATTGTCGGTTTCAGGAATACTACTAAATTTTTCTTATTAATGGTGGTTTGTTCCTGGCGAAAAGCCTTACCGATAACTGGTATATCACCAAGCAAAGGAACCTTTCTTATTGACTCTTGGATGTCATCATCGATCAATCCTCCCAGTACAATAGTTTGGTTATCTTCAACCATGACCACCGTTTCTATAGCTCTTTTGTTAGTAACAATTTCTGCTGATCCTGCAGAAATAGGCCCAGAAAGTGAAGAAACTTCCTGTTCAATATCCAATTTTATTGAGTTGCCCTCATTGATTTGAGGTTTTACACTTAATTTGATTCCAATTTCCTGACGCGTAACTGTTCTAAATGGATTTGAATTATTGGTACCTAAAGACTCTCCAGTGGTAATCGGTATCTCTTGACCGACAATAATTGATGACTCTTCGTTATCCATAGTCAATATTGAGGGAGTAGAAAGTACATTTGAGTCGCTATTTTTTGCAAGCACGTTTAGTATTGCAGCAAAGCTATCGCCGCCTTTTTTATACTTACCAACACCAGTTGCAAAACCATCCAAACTTAACAAAGTAGATAAGACAGCAGTTGTACTTCCTCCAGGAGTTAATCCTCCAACAAGCGCCGAAAGATCAGGCGTCGGATTACCAAATCTTTGAGATGCAATCGGTGAATTAGAACCTTCGCCACTAAATAAAAATTGAAAACCCAAGTCTTTTGATAACTGATCTGATATTTCAACAATAATTGCTTCAACTAGAACTTGCGCTCTCCTAATATCAAGCTGGCTGATAATTCCAGTCAAGGAGGTCATCACATCTGGCTCGGCTGAAATTATGAGTGAATTGGTTTCTTCATGAGCTGTGATGGAAGTATTGCCTTTGTTTGAGCTTTTTTCATCAATATTCGGTGTCATCTTATTGAGAATTTCAACTAAGGCAGCGGCATCTGCGTATTTTAAATAAACAACCTTTAAGGAACTTGTGCCTTGGTCTTTTACATCGAGCTTTATTACGACAGCCTTCATTCGTTCTACAATTTCTTGATCACCGAATAGTAAAACGCTGTTGCTCCTTTCAATTGCATAAGCATTGAAATCATTTGGCGCCATACCGCCAGAGTTCTCTGAAAAAACTTTATCTATCAATTTAGAAATTTGAGCGGAAGAAGAGTTTTTCAATTTAACGATTTCGTAAACATCGGCAGGATTTTTATCCAGTTCATCAACAAGTTGTCTAATTCTTTTAACATTTGCATTTCGATCGGTAAGTATCAGACTGTTGCTGGGCGCATAAACTGCAATGTGTCCCTGAGAATTTATGAGTGGTCTTATTAAAGGAATCAAAGCATTTGCAGAAGTTTGACTCGGTCTAATGATGGTCGAAACTAATGCATCTTCGGGCGAAACGGGTTTTGATACTTCAGTAAAGCTTTGCCTGCCCATTGAGGCAGGAACTATTTTGACCGCATTTGCTTGTTCAACTGCGGTAAAACCATGAACACTGAGGACTGAAAGAAAAATCTCGTAAGCTTCTTCGATCGTTAAATCATCTCTTGAAATAACAGTTACGTTTGCCTTCACTCTTGGATCTACGACAAAAGACTTACCCGTCAAAGATGCAATATCTGAGACAAAAGATTTAATGTCTGCATCTCGCATATTAATCGTCACCGACCATAAGCTAGATGAAAGTCCAAAAATAAGCGCATAGGCGCAATAATTCTTATAAATTGAATAAATCATAATTTTTTTTGGTTTAGTTAATGTTTATATCGACGGATACAACTTGATCGTCTCTAACTAAATCGAGGTTAAGCGATGCTAAGTCAGAGAAAAAAGAATTAATTGAATCTTGATCAGAGAGGTCAATTTCTGCAACGGAAAGTCCATTGATAGACTTCACAATATCCCCAGGCCTCAATTCCGAAGAATCAAAAAGCGCAGTACTCTCCCCTGGACTTATTTCAAGACCGGAAAAAGTTCCATCATCAAATACAGGAGCAAAAGTGATTAGCTTCGCAATTTCCTGATTTTCAATCCACTCTTTGCTGATGGTGGGTTTTTGCTGCGATGCAATTTTTATAGAAGTATTCCCCTGAACAACTCTTTCCATACCCTTTATTACTGAGCCTTTAAAAAAGGACAAGCTTTCGGTTACGCCAGAACGCTTGATGGTGACAAAATCTTTGTTAATTGAATCCAAGTAAACGTTATCGGAAATCATATCTCCCACGAGATAAGTTTTTTGATCGTTTTGATTGAAGCCAATTATTGCCGATTTAACTTCATCAGAAGAAGTTACGCCGTAAAGTTTCAAAGATAATGAAGTTTCAGGAGCTTTAACAAGACTTTCATAGATAGACAGACCATCAATTTCAACATCAGATGAAAATGGATTGTCTATGATTCTAGGAGCATCGCTGGATGCAAAAGAGCTGTTAAAGTTATTTGAACTTAATTGGTTGTTAAAAATCAATCCGAGTAATATTGAAGAAAACTCTAAAGAAAAAACTAATAAAAGTGCGCCAGAAATAGAGAATTTAAGATTTTTCTCATTCAAGTAACTTTTGTATCTTTCTAAATTGATACCCTTTAAGTAGTCAAATACCATATATCAATTGATTTTATGTCATATTTAGTCAAATTGACAAAGATTTATACCAATGATTATCTCTATATATATTATTTTTTCTGCCCTTTTGGGTAGCTTTCTAGCAAGCTTTATCTATCGCTACATTAATAAAAATATCGAAGCAGATTCATATGTGGAAAGCATTAATATTTATACTGAACCCTCTTTTTGTCCTGCCTGTAAGACTAAAATTGATTGGTATCACCTCATTCCTGTACTGAGTTACTTGTTCTTAAGAGGAAAAGCCAAATGCTGTGGTGCAACAATCTCATCAAGATACTTCTTCATAGAAATATTGGTCATTTTTTTGTTTTTATTAATTTTTATAACAAATGATAACGTTGGTCTTATTTTCCTTAAAAGCTTAATAACTTTAAATCTAATATTTATTGCTTTGATTGATCACAAGCATAAAGTCATTCCACTAAGCTCTCTTCTACTTTTGACTATCTTTGCGATAGTACTTTCGCAACAGACAAATATTTTAAATTTATCTGAGCTTTTCGTTGCGTTGGTTTCCGGATTAATTCTTCTAAGTCTTAGATGGTTTTACCTCAAATTTAGAAAACGCGAAGGCCTTGGTCTAGGAGATGTTATCCTCTTTCCAATATTAACTTTAATGGTACCAATGAATATGGTTCCAATAATATTGCTAACTGCATCTCTTTTAGGAATCGTAGAATTTTTGGTGAGTACGAAACTTAAAAAAGACTCTGAGATTGCGTTCGGATCTCACTTATCAATAGCGGGCTATCTTGGATTAATAAACTTTTATCCTATTCTGCAAATTAATTTTTTTTAAATAGTTTTTAGACACCCACCAAATTTTTCAGAATATAGAAAAATATTATTGTGAAAGCTGCTCCAGCAGGAATTGTTACTAACCACGAAGCTATGATTCTACCGACAGAGGACCAATCTAAATGTTCTGCCCCTTTAGCTAAACCCACACCAATAACTCCGCCAACAAGCGTGTGTGTTGTTGATATTGGAAATCCTAAGTAAGTTGCAGCAACCACTGTTGAGGCTGTTGCCATTTCAGCAGAAAATCCAAGACTTGGAGTTAGTTCTGTTATTTTTCTTCCGACAGTAGCAATTACTCTTGAACCTAATGTAGCTAAGCCAAAAACGATACCTATTCCTCCAATGAATAAAACCCAAGGACTTATGGTTGCTTTTGAACCTACTGTTCCCGTATCAACAACACTAACAATAGCTGCTAAAGGCCCAATTGCATTTGCCACATCATTTGAGCCATGGGCAAAAGCCATTGCGCTTGCAGAAACAATCATAAGCAAACCGAACGCAAATTCAATACCGCCAACGCCACTAATCTTTTCCTTATTTCTTCTTAAAAAATATGAAGTACCTATGGCAACAATTATGCTGAATATAAAAGTAAAAAGATAAACTTCGTTCTCCGTCCATTCGATACCTACATGTTTTAGCCCCTTTCTTGCGGTTACTAAAGAAATAACAACTGCTACTAAAAAACTATAGAAAGGAATAAAAGTAATTGCTGCTTTACCAGGATTTGCTCTATCCAAAATTAGTTTTTTAGCAGAAATATATAAGGAAAAAGCTAGGATTCCAGAAAACAAAGGAGAAGTTACCCAGCTCATTGCAATGTTACTAACTTTACCCCAAGAAACTGCATCAACTCCTTTCGTAATTAATACGAAACCAATAATTGCGCCTACAATAGAATGTGTTGTCGAGACGGGCCAACCTCTTAAACTTGCAATATAAAGCCAAGTACCTCCAGCCAGCAAAGCAGACATCATCCCTATGACGAATATATTTACCTGATCAGTGTAAAGATTTGGATCGACAATACCTTTTCGAATTGTAGATGTAACCTCTCCTCCAGCTAAAAAGGCTCCAAGAAACTCAAATACAGCTGCAATTAAAATAGCTTGTTTTATAGTAAGCGCTCTAGCTCCAACAGACGTTCCCATGGAATTTGCAACATCGTTAGCTCCTATACCAAAGGCCATAAAAAACCCTATGAATGCTGCAATCAGAAGAATATTAAAAGGATCTGTAAATAAATTTTCCATAAAGAAATCTTAAAAAAGTTTATCAATTGTACTTATTTAACAATATTCAAAAGGAGAATCTATTACCTAGTTGTGACCAGTTTTGTATATTTGTGCAAAATTTTAGTGAACTATTTAAGCTCGCTATGGAATTTAAAAAAGGGAAAAATTTCTTAAGAAAGAATTACTGCAGCTAGGACAACACAAGCAGATAAAAAGCCTACAAAGTGCATTTCCTGTGCTTTTGAGCTGCCTGGCATCAATCCTTTGTTTTTTAAAGTTTTCTTAATGTTAGTCATTTTTAGTTGTTTCTATAGTGACATAAACATGTCACACAAAAGACACATTAAACCAAAAGACAATTAAAAGCTACTGTTTTTTTGTCACTTAATTGTCACAATCGCAAAATAAACTTGGGCCAAGACCTAAAAAGTAAAAATTTATTACAAATACTTATTTTTCCGAAAGCTAGAACTTAAATTCTAAACCTATTCCTGTATAAGCATGATCAGCATTGCTGGCATCAACTGAGCGATTAGTATGGTAAGTAAAAACCTTAAAACTATCAGATAATTTATGATCATATCCAAGCTGGATTTGTTCTAAACCAACTAACGCATCTGAATTACTGAACTGAAATTTAACAATACCTTTTCCCTCTGCCACTTTTCCAGAAATACTAAAAGTATAAGCATCATAGTCATGACCATTACTATATTGTCTTGAAGATTTGGTTGTGGTGTAAATTAATCCTATTTTCGTTGGCCCTGCAGGGATCATCATGCCTAAACGATTGTGATCGAATCCAACTGCAGATTTCTGTTCTGAAGCAAGTGCAAATTGAATAACCTCGATGTCATAAACCAAGGAAAAAGAAATATTTTTTCCAAAAGATATATGAGTTATGCGGTTAACAGAAAGATTAGAAATACCAGAGCTAGGAATTGCTCCAAGAGCACTTGTTGCAGAAATTATTCTTGGATTTACGCATCCGAGTGGCTGGGCTGCGGAAGTGGGACTATGTAGAAGGCAAGAAGTCGTTTCATAATAAGCGCCTTTACTCACTCCCAAATGAAGAGATAATCCTTTTGTTAATTCAGGCGAGTCATATCCTAAAAAAGAGGAGTTTCTGTTTTCGCCAGCAGTTATATTCTTTATATCCCCTCTTAAGTCATTGAATAAATCTGCTTTCAATCCTGCTCTTTTTATAGGGGTGTCGTAAGTGCCTAACCTTATTGTTCCAAAATTACCTGTTATGCCTAAAAAAGAATTTCTAGTCTTGAAGGTACTTGAGGAATTATTTGCGACATCAACTTGATACTCAAGTTGATAAATTCCTGTTAGCTTGTCATTAATTTCAAAATCACCCTTCATACCAATCCTTGAAGCGTTACTAATCAAATCAGAATTGGTTGAAGCTCCATTTCCTCCGTCATAATCAATAGATAGATTCAACTTTCCATAAATTTTAGGCATACCCATGGCGGTTGAAGAAATCAACAAAAAGACTAGGACCTTTAGGAAGTTTTTTGTACTCATAATCAATACCTTGAAAAGGGGTAATTTTAAACGATATCGATTACAAAAATGGAACAAAAGCTGAAACATTTTTGATTTTTTTGTTACAAATTTGTGAAATTTGCCTATTTAATTTTCTTTGATTTACAATCAAATCATGATCGAGTTTGATATTCCAGATTACAAACGAATAAACGAAGAGCTTTATGAGAAAGAAAAAAGAAAGCTTTTAATAGAATTGGTAAAGCTGCAAAACTGGATTATTAAGTCAAAACGAAAGATTGCTTTGGTTTTTGAAGGAAGGGATACCGCAGGTAAGACCGGAAGCATCTCCGTGCTTACTAAGTATTTAATACCTGATCACTGTAAGCTCGTTGCTTTGGGCAAGCCAACTGAGAAAGAGTCTAAAAAATGGTTCAAAAGATATGAAAAGCATTTACCCAATACCGGTGAAATAGTTTTCTTCGATCGTTCTTGGTATACCCGAGCGTTGGTTGAAGCGACTATGGGTTATTGCACGAAAAGACAATATACCTACTTCATGAAAAATGTAATTCCCTGGGAAAAAAAACAGATCGAAGAAGGTGTTGAATTTTTTAAATTTTATCTCTCGATTGAAAAAAATACTCAACAAAAGAGAATTGATAAAAGAGCTACTAGCCCTCTCGTTTATTGGAAGATAAGTGAAAATGATTTGAAGATGCTTGATAAGTGGGATGCCTTCACTTTATATAAAGAACAAATGTTCAAAAGAACTTCATATGATGAGGCGCCATGGATTGTTTTAAATGCCAATAATAAAAAAGTTGCAATATTAAGTGCCCTGAGATTTATCTTGAATGCCTTTGATTATCCAGATAAAGATTTACCCAAGCCAAAAATCTGGTCAGAAGGTTTAAACAATTACAAAGTTGAAATAAATAAGGTACTTTTTGAAAATTTATCGTATCAACAGTATAAAACTTTAAGAGTTTTTGCTGATGAATAAACAATCTAAGAAAGTTTCTTGCATAGATATTGGTTCAAATGCAATTAAGTACCGACAATACCGTTTGTTGCCGAAAAGCCATCTTGAATTAGATACCTTCAAAAGAGTTAGCTTAAGGTTAGGGTCTGACGCTTTTAGTAGTGGGAAAATGACAGATGAGACTTATCTAGATTTTTTAACAGTTTTAAAAAAACTAAAAAAACATGCAAAAAAAAAGAATGCTGCTTTACTGGGAATATTTGCCACCTCCGCAATGCGCACTTTTTCCAACAGAGAAGAAATTATTAAAAAAATAAAAAAAGAATTGAATCTAGAAATTGAAATTCTCTCTGGAAATGAAGAAGCTTCATTATTAAAATTTTTTAACTACAAACAATTCATCGACTCAGAAAGTCTCTTAGTGGATGTTGGTGGTGGGAGCACAGAGCTTTACCTTTGTGATAAAAATGAAGAAAAACTTAAATCTTTCAATTTGGGTGCGGTAAGAATTTTAAAAGGCTTAGATAAAGAAAAAAATTGGCAAGAGTTATCAAATTTTTTAGCAAATATTAATTCCGAACAAGTACAAAATATCATTGGTATTGGAGGTAATGCTAGACAGATTATTCAAGCTGCTGGAGTTTTAAAAGATTCCTTAAATTTAGAGGAACTTCAAGAAATAAGATCTCGACTAGGGAAATTATCTCTTGAAGAGAAAATATCCGATTACAATTTTCCTGCGGATAGAGCAGATATCATTGAACACGCTGCAAACATTTTTGAATTCATTTTATTATGTTTCGAAAATGCGAAATTCTTTGCATCAAATTGGAATATAAGCGATGGCTATATTTTTAAGAAAAATGCTGAAATCTCTCAAGCTACTTCCTTAGAAGTTTCTTGATGTATTTTTACATCAATGTAAAAAATTGATCCTTTGGGTTCATTTGATTCTACCCCAACGGAATAACCCATCATCAGTGCTAAATTTTTAGAAATTGAGAGCCCCAGTCCTGTTCCGCCAATTTTTTTAGATCTACCTTTGTCCACTCTGAAAAATCTTTCGAAAACTCTCTCGCGGTATTTTTTAGCTATCCCTATACCGTTGTCTATAACCTTGATACGACAAAAATCTTTATCTATCTTTTCGTTATCTATTTCAATAACCTCGTCATCGGGACTATGTTTGATTGCATTAGTTATGTAATTGGAAATTATTATTTTTATTGCTGATTCATCACCAATGATATGAGTTACATCTGAGATCTTGTTTACGAGTTTTATGTTACTTGATTCAGTCGTTGGGTTTAATTCTTTGATGGCAGAATCAACGATATTTTTAATATTGAGCTTATCTAAAGAAATCGGATAGTCTCCTGACTCCATACTAGAGATTGAAAGTAACTCGTTCACAATTGTCGCCATTCTTTCGCTTTGAGATTGAATTGCTTTGGTAAAATTTATCGCATTCTCATCTTTGATTAATTTAGTGGATAACAAAGTCTCAGAATTTGCTTTTATTACACTGATCGGCGTTCTTAATTCGTGTGAGACATTACCGATAAAGTCCTCACGCATCTTTTCAAGGGTCTTTAATTTTGAAATATCGGAAAAAACAATTAAGAGTTGATTATCATTTGAAAATTTCTGCGAACTGACAAGATAAACTGTTTTTATTGTTCTTGGGCCTGATATTTCTTTGGTATATTCGTCTTTTTCCCAGGCTTTCTTTATGAATTTTTTAAACGCGGGATAAGAAATATTTTGAAATAAATCATCACCAATTTTTAATTCGGGGAAAAAATCTTTTGTAATAGTCTGATTGAAATAAATCACGTTCAGATCTTCATTCACTAAGATAACTCCCTGACCCATCCTTGATAATAAATTACTGATAAATGAGAGTTGTTTTGAATAACTCTCTAATTCATTTTGAACAACTGCAGTTGATGTCCTCAAAGTATCAAAGGCTGATTCAGAATCAATTTCTTCATTGTTGTCCGGTCCTGAAATTATCCTTGCAGCCTGAACAACAACATCTCTTAAAAACCGATACAGAGTAGTGCCAGCGGCAAGTATAAGAATCAAAAATAGAGAAATACCAGCAATTATGTTTTCACTAAAGTATTCATTTCCCCTTAAAATTATCGCGCTAATAAAGAATGAAGCAAGAACAGTAAAAACTATCAGTATAAATATTCTAATTTTTAAAGAGAGCTTCATAAATTGAAATCAAATTTTATTAAATATATATCCGACACCTCGAATGGTTTCAATGTTTTTTCCATATTTTCCCAATTTTGATCTCAATCTTTTAACGTGAGTATCTACGGTTCGAGTGGTGACAGAATTATCATAGCCCCAGACTTTGTCTAATAAAATATCTCGTGTCTGGACTTTATCTGCTTTTGTTAAAAGGTATTTAAGAAGAGTATATTCTTTTGCAGTCAGAGATATTTTTTTGTCAGAAAGAAACACCTTATGCTTACTGTTATCAATAAGTAAATCTTTAAAAGAAATATTACCCTCTTCCGAATTTTCTTCAGTCACTTCGCTTGAGTCATTTCTTCTTAGTTGAGCTTGAATTCTTAACATCAATTCTCTGACGCTGTATGGCTTAACAATATAGTCATCCGCACCGAGTTCAAAACCCACGACTCGGTCTACCTCCTCTCCCTTTGCGGTAACAATTATCACGCTGATATTTTTTAGGTTGTCTTTTGATCTGATATGTCGACAAATATCCAATCCTGGCATATCCGGAAGCATCAAATCTAAAATTACCAGATCTGGAGGTGGTGAATTTTCTAGAATTTCAAGGGACTCAGAACCTTTAAGTGCAGAAGTTACCTTGTAACCCTCGTTTTCAAGATTGAAACTTAAGGTCTGATTAAGATCCTCTTCGTCTTCGATGACTAGAATTTTCTTCATAAGTGATAATATTTTACTATATTCGTTCTTTTGGATAAGTTTTTTATATTTAAATTTTCAATTCGGTAACTTTGCCTTCAAAGAATTCACACTTCTTTTGGATAGTGATAAAAAATTTTCTCTGCCAAATGAAGATTATTTTCTTTTAGAGATGCTGCATTGATTGAAAAACCCGCACAACCGCAAGTGGGAAAAAAAATAGGTTCAGGAGAGAACTGCGAAGCACACTCTGATATGCCAGGATTGTGACCGATAAATAGAATTGCTTCATCGCTATCGTTATTGATCACATGTTCCAGATAATTTATCGAGGAGCCGTGATAAAGGGCATCATCAAATTCAATGGAAAAATTTCGGTCATAGTCAGAAAAAAATAATTCCAAAGTTTCTTTGGTTCTTTTAGCAGGACTGGAAATTACTTTTAGTTTATCAGGAAAATAATGGTGTAATTTCTTTCCCATTAGAGGTGCATCTCTCAAACCTCTTTTGTTGAGAGGTCGGTCAAAGTCTTTCAATGAGGGATTGCCCCAATCGGACTTTGCGTGCCTTAAAAAGAAAAGTTTCAAATACTAAGCAATGAATTTGGTCGAATCCGGTTCTTTAACAACTTTATTGCTAAGAGTTCCTACTTTTTCCAATTCAATTTTGATTTCATCGCCCTCTTGGAGCCAACTTGCTCTTCCTGCCATGACTTCAACGCCCAATACACCTCCTGGAGTTCCAGTAGGTACAACGTCCCCTGGCATAAGCGTAAAAGCTGTTGATAAATGTTCGATCAAATCGTAACAGTTAAAAACGAGTTCCTTGGTATTGGAATTTTGTTTTTCTTCGCCATTTAAGAAAAGTTTGATATCCAAGTTATGCGGATCGCCAATTTCATCCATGGTTACTAAACAAGGTCCCAAAGGACAATGCGTATCAAAGCTTTTGCCCATGGTGAAAGTGGGTACAGCCAATTGCCAATCTCTAACACTGACATCGTTGCAAATGGTGATACCTGCAATCACAGATGCTGCTTCATCTTTAGAAACATGTCGACATTGCTTGCCAATCACAAATGCCATTTCTGCTTCATAGTCCAAAGCTTCTGAAGCCCTTGGCAAATGAATAACACCATTGTGACCAGTTACCGAAGAGGATTGCTTATTAAAGACCATGGGAATCTTAGGAGTTTCCATCCCAGATTCTTTTACGTGATCAGCATAATTTAAACCGATAGCGAGAATTTTTTGAGGATTTAGGATTGGAGACAGCAAAGTAACCGAATCCACAGGTATTAAATTTTCTGCCTTTTCAAGCAAGTCTGTCGCTTTATTCATATTCACTTCCCCGCCCTCAAGAAATGCTTTCATTTCATTCGGTAAAGAAGAATCGTTGGTAAACGGACAAATGCTGTCTTCGAGCAGCGCCCCAATTGCTGGCATATCGCTATTGGAATAAGTTACTAATTTCATATTTATTTAGGTTGCATCCTGATTCCACCATCGAGACGAATCGTCTCACCATTAAGAAATGGATTTTCAATTATTTGTGTTGCCAACATTGCAAATTCATCAGGGTTACCCAAACGTTTTGGAAATTGCGTCATTTCAATGAGAGGGTTTCTTACTGCATCGGGTGCCATGGCCATCAGAGGTGTATCAAAAATTCCTGGAGCAATGGTGTTGTTCCTAATTCCCATTCTTGCTAAGTCTCTTGCTATGGGTAAAGTCATACCCACAACTCCACCTTTACTTGCACTATAAGCAGCTTGACCAATTTGACCGTCAAAAGCAGCAACAGATGCCGTATTGATAATAACCCCACATTCGTTATCTTGTTCTGGTTCGTTTTTTCCCATAATTTCAGCAGCAAGTCTCAAGCAATTAAAAGTTCCGTTAAGATTGATATCAATCACCAACTTAAAATAATCCAATGGATGAGGACCGTCTTTACCAACCGTTTTGGAAGCACTTCCTATTCCAGCACAATTAATCAAAATGTGAATGGCACCAAATTTTTCTACAGTTTTATCCATTGCAGCTTTGACATTATCTTCCTCAATGACATTGGTAATGCAGTAATCTGCATCGTCACCCAATTCTGCAACCGCTGCTTTGGCATTGTCTTCGTTTAAATCCAACAACATTAATTTTGCGCCCTTCTCTTTAAGTGCTTTGGCAGTAGCCAAACCCAGTCCGGATGCGCCACCGGTAATTACAGCAACTTTATCTTGTATATTCATAAACTCTCCTCAAAAAAGTGACTAGCATTATTGCAGTTTTGAAGAAAAAATAAAGTAACCCATCTCCTATGGACTCAAGCGTTAACCTTTATTAAGATTAAGGTCCACTTTTTAGGGAGAAAATATGAAAACCGATTACGAATTTTTAAAAACCGAGGTCGACGGTCACATCTTAACCGTCACCATAAATAGACCTGACAGAATGAATGCTTTGCATCCACCTGCGCACGCAGAATTTGATGAAGTTTGGAATGAATTTGATCAAGATGAAAATCTCTGGGTTGGTATTGTCACCGGTGAAGGTGATCGTGCCTTTTCGGCAGGAAACGATCTTAAGTTCCAAGCTGAAGCTGGCGGAAAAATGGATATCAATATGGCCTCTTCAGGTTTTGCTGGATTAACTTCAAGATTCAATTTAACCAAACCTCTGATTGCTGCAGTAAATGGTGTTTCCATGGGTGGTGGATTTGAAATTGCGCTTGCCTGTGATTTGATTATAGCTTCCACCAATGCAAAATTTGCTTTACCAGAACCCAAGGTTGGTCTTGCTGCTCTTGCTGGCGGTATGCAAAGACTCCCAAGACAAATTGGAATGAAAAATGCTCTAGGTATGATGCTAACCGGTAGACACGTCTCTGCTGAGGAAGGCATGCGACTTGGCTTTGTTAACGAAGTGGTCGAGCCAGAAAATCTCATCTCAGCTGCAAAAGCTTGGGCGAAACAAATTGAAGAGTGTTCTCCTATGTCAATTAGAGCAACCAAACAAGTTGCTTATGAAAATTTCAATGAGCCGGACTTAGAAAAATCAATGAAAGCGCATTACTCCGCAGTTAAAGAATTATTCGGTAGTGAGGACTTTATTGAAGGACCTGTGGCATTTGCTGAAAAAAGATTGCCAAATTGGAAAGGTAAATAATTTTAAGGAGAAAATATAATGTTTGATTTAACCGGAAAGAACGCCATCATTACTGGATCCTCCAAAGGTATTGGAAAATCTATTGCTGTTGCGATGGCTCAACAAGGAGCCAATGTAGTCATCTCAAGTCGAAAAGCAGATGTTTGTGAAGCTACGGCGGAAGAAATAAATTCTATGGGGTTACCTGGAAAAGCAATTGTCATTCCATGCAATATCTCAGATAAAACGGCTTTGGAGATGCTGGTTGAAGAAACCAGATCTCAATTGGGTCAAATTGATATCTTGGTTTGTAACGCAGCGAGTAATCCTTTCTTCGGCTCCATCAAAGACATTCCGGATGATGCTTTTGAAAAAATCATGAATAACAATATCAAAGCAAATCACAATTTATGTCAGATGGTTATTCCAGAAATGATGGAACGCAAAGATGGAAGTATTATTATTGTTTCTTCTATTGGAGGCTTAAATGCAAGCCCAGTCATAGGTGCTTACAACATTTCTAAAGCTGCAGATATCATGCTTGTGAAAAATTACGCTTTGGAATTTGGTCAGTACAACATTCGTACCAACGCGATAGCACCTGGACTTTTCCGAACAGATTTTGCAAAAGCACTTTGGGAAAACCCAGAAATTTTGAAACAATCTACTGCAACTTGTCCTATGAAAAGAATAGGTGAACCGGATGAAATCGGTGGTGCAGCAGTATTTTTAGCTTCCCAAGCAGGAAGCTTTGTAAATGGACACACTTTAGTAATAGATGGAGGCACAGTAGTTTAATGAGTAACGAAGTAGTTTTATATGACAAGAAAGATTCGGGAGTGGCTTTAATTTCACTCAATCGTCCGGATAGACTTAACGCAATCACCGGCGAGTTGACTGCCAGACTGAAAGAGAAAATCGATGATGCTTGTAAAGACGATGATGTAAAAGTCATTGTACTTACTGGCTCGGGTCGAGGTTTTAGTGCTGGTGCTGATATGGATAGTCTTTCCGATATTTCAGCTAACAATCGAGAAGAAAATCCTGACCAACCTGAAGACCGAAACTATGAAACCAATGGTTTGTCTGAATGGGAAGGCACTTACAGTTATTTCCCTTCAGTGCCAAAGCCCATAATTGCAGCCATCAATGGTCCTGCTGCTGGTGTTGGTTTAATTATGTCTCTGTATTGTGACATGCGTGTTGCCTCTGAAGATGCCGTGTTCTCAACAGCTTTTTCCAAAAGAGGACTCATTGCTGAATGGGGCGTAGGTTGGATACTGCCGAGAATCATTGGAGTTGCCCACACCATGGATATCATGATGACCGCTAGAAAATTTGACGCCAAAGAAGCTGAACGTATTGGTTTGGTAAATCGTTGTTTTCCTGCGGAAAGTTTCATGGAAGATGTTATGGCTTATGCAGAAGATATTGCGCAGAATGTCTCTCCAAGATCAGTACAAATCATGAAACGTCAAATCTATACTGCTTTGGGTGAAGACATTAAAACCAATCTTGAATCATCTATGGAAGAGATGGTAAAAAGTTTTGGTTCAGAAGATTTCAAAGAAGGTGTAAAACATTTCATTGAAAAGCGTCCTGCAAACTTCACAGGAAAGTAGTATGACAAATGCAATGGATTTCATCGATCCAGCTAATCGTCTAGCAGTTTTAGAGCAAGTGACAGCTGAAGGCATGCTGTCGCTAAAAAAAGATACAGTCAGAGGTAACGAATATCATGTTTTTGCTGAAGCTCCCAACAATCTCAGGGAATTTTATGAAATTGGCCTCACGCATGGTGATTGGGAACATATCATTTACGAAGAAGATCGAATTACTTATCCAGAGACATTTGCAAGGGCTAATCAATTAGGTAATGTTTTACAAAATACTTATGGTATTGGGAAAGGAGATAAAGTTTCTTTTTCCATGCGTAACTATCCCGAGTGGATGTTTTGTTACATGGCCATTACTTCAATCGGAGGAATTGTTGTTCCACTAAATTCATGGTGGCAAGGTGATGAACTCGAATATGGTATTACCAATAGTGAATCAAAACTGTTCATCGGTGATGAAGAACGTTTGGATCGTCTTGGAGATCGTTGTTCGGATGTAGCAAAAATATCTGTGCGTTCCAATAATCCAGATCACCAAGAATTTGATTTTTATAAAGTGATTGAAGGTGCTAGCGATAAACTTGAAAATCCTGTTGAAATCTTGCCTGAAGACGATGCATCTATAATGTATACCTCAGGAAGCACAGGTTATCCTAAAGGAGTTGTTGCAACTCACCGTTCTATTATTTTTGCACCCTACTATTGGATTACCTTAACGTCTATGGGTAAGGCAGCGCTTGGTGAGGCTGCACCTGAAGCCGATCAACAACAAATAGCTACGCTGGTTAGTGTGCCCCTTTTTCATGTCACGGGGTGTCACGCCATTTTTTTGCTTTCTATACCGGTCGCTCGCAAGACTGTTTTGATGTACAAGTGGGATCCAGAAGTGGCATTGGATTTGATTGAGCGTGAAAAAATATCCATGTTCACTGGAGTGCCAACTATGTCTTACGAATTAGTTGAAGCGCAAAAGAAAAATCCCAGAGACATTTCTTCGCTCAAAGACTTAACTGGTGGAGGTGCTGCTAGGCCGCCTGAACAAGTCAAAGAGATGAAAGCTAATATGAAAGATACCAACCCTGGTATTGGCTATGGGCTGACAGAAACCAATGCCTTAGCTGCAAACAACACCGGCGATGTTTATCTGCAAAAGCCGGATAGTACTGGTTTTGCCGTTCCCAAACTGATTGATTTAAAAATAGTTGATGACGACGGCAATGAATTGCCTACAGGAGAAATTGGTGAGGTTTGTATCAGAGGAGCTTGTACTTTTCGTTGTTATTGGAAGAATCAAGAAGCTACAGATGAAGTGCTCGATTCCGAAGGATGGTTTCGTTCGGGTGATGTTGGATTATTAGACAAGGATGACTTTCTATATATTAAAGATCGAAAAAAAGACATCGTCATTCGTGGTGGAGAAAATATTGCGTGCTTAGAAGTTGAAGCAGCAATTACTGAGCACCCTGCCATCTTGGAAGCTTCAGTATTCGGTGTGCCTGATGAAAGACTTGGTGAAAAATTAGCAACCGTTGTCTCATATAGAGAAGACCAAAATATTGATGAAACTGAACTATCCTCTTTCTTAGCAGAAAAGTTAGCTAAATTTAAAATCCCAGAATTTATGTGGTTCCAAACCGAGCAACTACCGCGAATTGCTTCAGGAAAAATTGCAAAAAAACAAATGCGCGAAGAAGCGATTGAAAAACTAGGAGGATAATCTTGGATATTGTTGATAAAAGAGTTGTGGTTACCGGTGCTGCCAGCGGCATCGGCAAAGCATTAGCCACTGAATTTAAAAATGAAAAAGCCAAAGATGTCATTCTTGCCGACTTAAACGAAGATGTTATAAAAGTTGCAGAGGAATTGGGATTTTCTGGTTTTGTAGTAAATGTCGGCAAGGAAGAAGAGGTTAAAGATTTAATAAGTTTTGCCAATGAAAAAATGGGTGGCATTGATATTTTTTGTTCCAATGCGGGCATAGGTGGAGAAGTTGGTTTATTGGATGTCTCAACTGAAGCTTGGCAGACTATTTGGGATGTGAATTTCATGGCACATGCGCATGCGGCAAAACATTTAATTCCTCAAATGTTAGACCAAGGCTCTGGGTATTTGGTCAATACTGCTTCCGCAGCTGGTTTACTTACGCAAATTGGTGCTGCGCCCTATTCAGTCACGAAAGCTGCAGCAGTAAGTCTCGCAGAATGGATAAAAATAACCTACGGTAAGAAAGGTATTGGGGTTTCATGTCTTTGTCCGCAAGCAGTGAAAACTGCAATGACTGCACAAGGTCCTGGAGTTGCTGGTGTTGATGGCATGATTGAAGCCGATGAATGCGCCAAAGATGTCATCGATGCGATTCAAAAAGAACGTTTTCTAGTTACGCCACATGAAGAAGTACTCGAATACATCAAAAGGAAAACCACCGATTACGATCGATGGATTACCGGTATGCAAAGACTTCAAGATCGCTTTGAGGAATTTTACGAAGATTTTAAAGATCAGTAAGATCTTTGCAGTTTCTTGCTAAGAGATGATTCAAAGTTCCTGATTTGGAACTCTCACCCCAGATTCTACACATTTGCAAACCATCCACTCTATTGAAAAACTCGATTTCGGTAACTTTGATACGATCTAGATAATCCATTTTTGGTAGTTTATAAATTTCAAGAATTCCGCCTAGGTAAGCTTCTTTTGTTCCAACATCAACAAAATAAGTTACCTCGTAATTTTCCAGATTTTCCGAAAAATAATCCAAAGAAGAATCCCAAGAGGTTTTCTTAATCTGATAGTCGTTTGAACAAGCAAAGAACTGACATAAAATAACAATTAGGAATGCTTTTTTTGAGAAAATCTTTGTATGTTTGAGATTCAACCCTTTCAAATATTTGGTACTGATCATCTTTCGGTTTTAGTTTTTATTTTATCTCTGTCTATCTTAATTCCCTATTTTTTAAGAAA
>CACOQX010000009.1 GCA_902629465.1 uncultured SAR86 cluster bacterium
TCTCTCCAAGAAAGTATTATCTATTCCTTAGATATGGGCTCTCTATTAGCAGGTACAAAATATCGAGGAGATTTTGAAAAAAGACTGAAAGGAATCTTAAAGGAGCTTACAAATATACCAAATGCAATCTTATTTATCGATGAAATTCATACAATTATCGGTGCAGGGGCTACTTCAGGCGGAGTGATGGATGCTTCTAATCTCCTAAAACCAGTACTTGGTAAAGAAGGTATTAAATTTATCGGCTCCACAACTTTCAAAGAATATCGAACCATATTTGAGCAAGACAGAGCCTTGTCTCGAAGATTTCAAAAAGTTGATTTAGTAGAGCCTTCAGTACAAGAAACCATAAAAATTTTAGAGGGTTTAAAAAAGAAATACGAACAACATCACGAATTGAAATATTCGAAAGCCTCTCTCAAAGCAGCTGCAGAACTTTCAGCGAAACATATTAATGATAAGTTCTTACCTGATAAAGCAATAGATGTAATCGATGAAGCGGGTGCAAGATTAAGACTTAACTTGAATGTCAAAAGAAAAACAGTTAATGAGCAAGACGTAGAAAGGGTAATTTCTTTAATGGCACAAATTCCTGAAAAAAGTGTTTCCACAAAAGATCGAGTATCTTTGGGTAAATTAGAAGAAGATTTAAAAAGAGTAATTTTCGGTCAAGATGAGGCTATCCAGAAATTATCAAATTCCATAATGATGTCTAGAGCAGGGTTAGGAGAAGAAGAAAAACCAATTGGTTCTTTTTTATTTTCAGGCCCAACAGGAGTTGGTAAAACAGAAGTTTCTCGTCAATTGGCTAAAATACTTGGTGTTGAACTCATTAGATTTGATATGTCCGAATATATGGAAAGGCATACAGTTTCAAGGCTTATCGGAGCTCCTCCGGGTTATGTTGGTTACGATCAAGGTGGCTTACTTACAGAAGCAGTTACAAAAAATCCTCATTCTGTCATTTTATTAGATGAAATAGAAAAAGCTCATCCAGAAGTTTTTAACGTACTTCTTCAGGTAATGGACCACGGTATGTTAACTGATAACAATGGAAGACAAGCAAGTTTTAGAAATTGCATTTTGATAATGACAACAAATTCTGGGGCATTGGAAATGGCTCGAGAATCCATGGGCTTTCAAAAACAAGATAATACAAGCGATGGTTCTGAAGTAATTAAAAAAACTTTTAGTCCTGAATTCAGAAATAGATTATCCGCAATCGTTCAATTTGGAGCTTTAAAAACTGAAGTAATACACACTGTTGTAGATAAATTTTTAACTGAGCTACAAGCTCAATTAGATGAGAAACGAGTTGTTCTTGAAGTTGATTCTAAAGCAAGATCTTGGTTAGCAGAAAACGGTTATGACGAAAAAATGGGTGCCCGTCCAATGCAGCGACTTATTCAAGATAAAATAAAACAAAAACTTGCAGAATCCATTTTGTTTGGTGATTTAGCTAAAGAAGGCGGAGTCGCAAAAGTTTCAGTTAAGAAAGATAAAGTAGATATTAAATTTCTTCCTCACGAAGAAAAAGAGTTAACTACTTAAATTACTTTTCTCTAAAAGTTATTCTGCCTTTTGATAGATCATATGGCGTCATTTCTACCTTAACTTTATCGCCGGTTAAAATACGAATGTAATTTTTACGCATCTTACCTGAAATGTGAGCTGTGATTACATGATCATTTTCAAGTTTTACTTTGAAAGTAGTATTAGGCATAGTATCTATTACCTCACCAGACATTTCAATTAAGTCTTCTTTTGCCATAAAATGTAATTATGCCTGAGGAAAAAAAAGATAAAAAATTTAATTTAATTGGACTTCTCGGGATCATACTTATTGTCAACATATTTTTGGCAATAGCAGCGTACTGGATAGATTCAATCTACTAAGAATTTATCTAATTTATATTGTTTCAATTCTATTTTAAGAGTATAAATATCCAGAAGAGTTTTTAAACGGAGAGATCAATGCATTTCAAATATCTTTTAATTTCAACTGTCTTTTTTTTAATATCGTGTGGTGGTGGCGGAGATACGCCAGTTCCACCAGCTCCCTTACCTTTAGGAGAAAACAATGGACAAATTACAGATCAGTTCCAAATAGTTGAATAAAATTAAGGAAATATTATGAAAAAATTATTTTTAGTTGGTTTAGTTTTAGGAAGTCTGTCTATTCAGGCACAAACAACGGATTATGACAGCGCAAAAACGGATACTTGGGTTGCAGGAAACCCGGCTAATGAAGCTGTTTCTTTGGTAAACCAAATAATCTGTTTTCTGAAAAATGCTACTGGTCCAAATGTTACAGACTTCCTTGGTAAAAAGTTTAAATCTGTTGTTTATATGGATGAGTGTGAGCAAAGTAGTGGAGGCGGTTCTCTTGATGCAAGTAGAGGTACGGGGGGATCATCTCAAAATGCTGCTCAAGGAGATTCCTCTAACAACAATAATTTAGCAGAGCAAAAGAAAGACTCTATGATTGTTATTAATGATGTTGCTTCGAGAGCATCGAATTCAGATCCAATTGTAAGTAAAGCTTGGGTATACATGCCAGATACTGATGGCGGTGGCGGATTTGATAGCTTTGATAGAGATATTTATTTAGAAAATACAATTACATCTGGAGTTTCTAACGACAATCCTTATGGCGCTTTTACAATGAGCTATACAATGACTAATACAGCTGATGCTTGGGGCGGCTCTTTACCGGCCGGTTCAACATTAGGAGAAGGTTATCTAAATATTTCAGGAACAAAAGCTGAATTCATTGAAAGATCTTTCATGTCTAGTGAAATGCAAGCCTACGCAGATTTCAGTCAAACTGAGGATGGCGATGTAAAAGGAGTTATTGTTAAGCCAGGTTCAATCGGAGGAACAGGTGGGGGACCTGCTGGTCCGGGAATGTTTAAGGCATATTATGCTTTTAACGTCGATAAGAGCGAAAACCTTTATTGTGAAAAACTGTTATCTGCCGAGAAGATTTCTTTTGGAGAACCAGGAAGCATCATTGCTGCTGCTAATCAGGACGTCATAATTACAGGACCAACAGCGGCAATTAAACCAACAGTTGGGGATGCCTTAACTGATGCTGAAATAACTGCAAACGGTTTATCAAAAGCTCCTAAATGTTTATCTACTGCTGCGAGTACAAAAAAGAAATCAGTGTGGCAATATGGAGTTTATACACAGGCTGGAGCTGAGTATACGGGTGCAACCGATACTAAAAGGGCACCTTTTCCAATTTATGACGTTGCTGGCAGTAAAGAATTAAGAGGTTATGCATCTCACTGGGGAGTGCATGTAGATTACGAGGTCTCAGACGCGGAAGCTCTCGCTGCTGATTGGAAAAATGAACAAGATGCAAGCGATACAGATATTTACAAACTTTTTCAAAGCTATGGAAAATTAGAAAAATATACTAACTCATTTCTCTCACTAAATGAGATACATAAAGTTAGAGTAAGACTTTACATTGGTTATGCAAATTCAAATGCAGAAAGAACTAAGTTTGCAAACTTAGGTTTTGTAGATACCGATTGGGATGGAGCAGATAATACTTTTGGAAATGCTGATGATGATTATGAGGAATATGAGGGATACTGGGATAAAAATCTAGCGAAGTTTTGTTTTGATACCAAAATAAGTTGGCGAAGAAACGGAGATAACATTAAGACTTTAACAGGTACCTGTTCTGCTACATCTACTAATTCAACGAATGCTTCTGGTGCGGTGGTTGTATTTTCGGGAGCAGAATGGTTCACCCAAATGGGAGAATGGCAAAGAATTTACCTTTGGTCTCCAGAATCAGGGACAGATTATGCTATTAGAAAAAATACTACGGATAATCCAACAAGCAAAACTGCTGCAAATGGTATAAAGGTTCAAAGCAGAGAATGGGTAGATATTGAGACTGTTTCAGATGCAAATTTCATCTGTCTGAAAAATTGTCCTACAGCCGCAGGAGTCAGTGCTACTGCCAAAGCGGCTTTGGATGCTATCGTTGCTCAATCAGGAACTGGTCCTCATGTTTCTCCTTATGATGCAACCATTGGCGCTCATTTCAAACAAACCGATTATGAAGCGCCTGCTACGGACGGCCAAATCAATGATTTTTGGGGTAATGGTGCTCATTATACTTTTCAAGTAGGAGATTATTGGAATGAAGCTTCTGTCTATATCAATGATGCTAGTAACGCAGATGATGTTGCACTTTACAGGATAGAAAACGGAAAATTTTATCAAGGCACAACTGCAAGTGCTCCTAACGAAGTAACCTGGTCTAATGCTGTCTTAACCACAGAAGTAAATGAAGTTCTAGCAGTTACAGCAGGTGACGGTAGTCGTCCCTATGCAGGCATGAGACTGGATACTTTATTATCCAATCATTCAATGAAAATGGCCGATTGGTCTAATAATCATCAATATCGAACAAGAAATATGGGCTGGGCTATTGAATCAGGCTTTTTGGTAGAAAATACTGCCGGTAATAGAACTAAACTTGAGTGTGACAAGACCGGATCACCAGCTGCATATCATAAATATGGAAACAACAAAGATCACCCAAGAATTGTCACAACTAAGGGAGCTGATGCAACTGCTTTAAGACTTTGCTACAACAAAATTAGAGAAGGTTTTGATGGAACTTATTATCGTTTCTATCTCAAGCCTAGAGCACAGTGGACAATTAAAACTGGTGGAAATGTGGTGAATTTCTTTAAACCGGAAACTATGTATTTTGATACTTCACAAATAAATACCTCAGCTTTGGAACAAGCATCTGGAATACAAGATCGTGATAAAAACAAGATCATACGATTAGAGTTTTCAGGAGCTAGACAGCTTTGGGGTCTACCTGGTGGAGTATGGGATTTTTGTACAGATCAAGCTTTAGGAGATCAAGTCTACAACTGGAATGGTGAATGCTATCGATACATTGATAGATTTGTAATCCCAAACGGACTAAATATCAATACCCTTCCTGATGGTAGTGGTACGTCTTACAAAGTTAAAGCTTTAGGGATTGATGAGTTCTTAACACCTACCTCTAATCCTGCAAACATTGGAACTATGTTTGATGGTCTAACTAAAAGCCTTTTACCTTCTGAGACTAATCTTAAGAATATGGGGCCTGATGGAGGTTCAAATTCTATAGGAACAAAACCTACAGATGCTCAGCTTGAAGGCTCAGGAAAAGCTCAAGTTATTCATGGTAAGAAAGTATCTACAGGTAGCTAAATAATAAAAAGTCTCTCATGAGAGATTTTTAATTAGACAAGAAAAGCCTTCCACAGAAGGCTTTTCTTTTATTGTCATACAAAGTACCACTATAAGACTAACGATAATCTATACCCGAATAGTATTAAAAATGTATCTACATATAAGTTGAATAACTTAAAAGCTTGTGTCGTAGTTGGTCTTTAGAATAAATTAGATACTGCTTCGGCTGGATATCAATTTTATTCTGCAAATTGGTCTTTATAAGGATTCTAAAAAATCTTTTAAAGCCAAACCAATTTCATTAGGAGAATGCTCTTGAATGAAATGATTACCTTTGACAGTTACTTCTTTTAAGTTTTTCCACGACCTAACAAATTCTCTTTGGTCACCAACAAGAATACTTCCTGGATCTGCATTGATAAATAATTTAGGTATATCGGAATTTTGATGAAATTTTCCATTTTTAGTTACTTCACTTACGACTGCTTCAGGTTCTCCCTCAATAGGTATTTGTCTTGGCCAAGTTAGAGTAGGGCGTCTATCTTCTCCTGAATTTTTAAAAGGACGAATGTATTCTGTATTTTCTTCATCTGTAAATCCATTAGCAGAATCATTTAATAAAATTCTTTCAACAAAAACATTTTTTTCTAGAACGATTTCTTCGCCGGCATCAGATCGCATTAATTGAAATATATTTCTAGCATTTTCTGGCCACTGGTTCCAAGTTAATGGCATTACAATAGCCTCCATAAAAGTTATAGATTTTATTCTGTCTGGATTCTCTCTTGCATACTGAAAACCCATAGCAGAACCCCAATCATGAATAACTAAGTTAATTTCATTGCCAAGTTCTAGAGAATCTAAAAGAGCAGCTAAATATTTATATTGTCCATGATACTGATAATCGGGGTTATCTACTCCATCTAGTTTTTCAGAATCTCCCATTCCAATAAGGTCTGGAACTACAATTCTCCCCAGACCCTTAACTGAGGGAGTGATGTTTCGCCATAAAAAAGAAGAGGCCGGATTACCATGTAAAAAGACGATGGATTGACCTTCTCCAGAATCTAAAAAAGCCATTTGCTTTCCGAGTATTTCCTTATAATTTTTACTCATCTTTCAACTCCTCACTATAAAAAAAATATATATTATCACAATCGTAATTTGGTCCTATTGCCGCGAGTTTAAATAAAGCGCTAAAACGGAAATATGTTTCCTGGATTTAATGTTTGATATAAGGTGGTCTTATGAACAATAAATATTTTCTTATCTTTTTGGTAACTTTTCTTATAACTTCATGCGGTGGTGGTGGTGGTTCAGCCCCTCCAGGACAACCGCCTGAACCTACCATTAGTAATTTGAATATTTCAAATTCTTGTAAAAAGGCCTGGTATACATCTACTTTTCCAGATCCTACTTCCACCAATACAGTTTTTAATAATTATTCTTTTTTTTGGCAACAAACTTCGTTTGAAGCAATGCCAAACTGTCGTAATGTCTATGAGGCTACCGATGCTATCACTGATACAGGAGGCGTAGATTGGGAAGATTACGTGAAAGAAATTGTAGATTATTCAAAATATACTCTCGGTCAAATAGTACCTGTTAATATTTTTATTCTAGGAGCCAACCCTACGAGCTCTGTAAATACTGCTGAAAAAGCTTCTTACAATACTGACTTTCAAACTGTTCAAGCTAGAGTTGGTTCAAATTATGCTTCCGACCTCGCTAATGGAGATATTTTTCCTATAGAATCGGCTGGAGGTGGTTATTCTTTTGAGGCTGCACCGAATGGCGCTGATATACAATTACCTCAGGCGCTAGTTTGGGGTCAAAGTGGATTCTCCAATGATAATGAGAAAATACAAGCATCTTTTAAGATAATTGCTCATGAGTACTTTCATGTCTACCAAAATTCCATAAAGTTTTACAACGAAGCTAGTAAAACTATTTCTATTCCCAAAACTTGGCAATCAAATCCTAATATAGTCAACAATCCATCCGGCGATCCTGCTTATTTTCCATGGTGGATTGAAGAGGGTGGTGCAGACTTTGGTGCTATAGTTTTGTCAGCTAAATATGCTAATACCAAATCAGGTATAAACGTAAGTACTGTTATAAATCCTGTCCAACAATTTGAAGACCACTTTAAAAAAGCTCATGAACTTTTTGCAGCTGATGCAAATTTAAAACTCAGTAGCTACAATTTACCACCATCTTCTCCGCCTGATTATGCATATCAAGTTGGAACCGCAGCGTTCTTGTACGCTTGGTATAAAGACGAAAGAAACTTTAATGCCGCTATGACAAAATATTATACCGACTGGCAAGAAGCTGAATTAAATAGATCGGGTAAAGGTTTTGAAGATGCTTTTGAAGATGCATTTTGGAAAAACAATACCGAATATTACACTCTTGATGAATTTGATACAGAATTTCGAACATGGATAAGAGCTGGAGATGCAAACAACCGTTGGGCCATTGTTGCTAAAACAGCAAATCAAATCATTCATGCTAACATAGAGCCTTCTACACCAAATACTCCAAATTCAACCTGGAAAACCATTGCGGTGTCAGCTGCAGCTAAAGTCATTGATAATGGCGGAGTTAATAAATATTTTATTGACGGTATCCAACAAAAAACACTTGTTGTCAAAGCAGGTAGTAATTATAAATTTTCTCATGGTTCTACTCATCCAATAAGATTTTCTACCACTCCAGATGGTACTCATGGAGGAGGAGATGCTTACACTCTAGGAGTAACTGTAAATTCGGGTACTGAGGTATCTATTACTGTACCAAATTCGTCAAGTACTAAAACCTTATACTATTACTGTGCGAACCATCCAGGTATGGGCGGGAAAATAAAAATAGTAGAACAAACCTCAAGTGGTTCTAATCCAGTAGGAGGTAGCCCAGGCAACCCAAACCCAGGCTACTAATACTAAGTTATAATTCTTCTCTAGCGGAGAAGAATTATGCTTAATCCTGAAGATAGAAGTAAGGCTTTCAATTTTGCCCTTAAAGCTCAAGAAGTTTTTGGATTTTTTATTGGATTGACTGTTTTATGGTCAATCTATGCACTAACTTTCACACAAATTGAAATATTATTTATTTCAAAAATTTTGCTAACTTTAATTTGTATAGGTTTCGGATCAATTACACCTCTAATTGACTTTAATGAATCTCATGCAACTAATCCACTTTGGACAGGACATGCTCGTTTTCATTTAGTTTGGCAAGTTAATGCAATAATAATTACTGCAATATTATCTTTAGTAATTTTGTGGAGTTATTATTCTTTTGAAAATCACTTGATTGTAATCTTATTAAACTACTTATGGATTTTTTCATTTTATGCAACATTCATGGGGTTAAAATTATTTGATGGTGAATTAAATGATATCAATGGTGTTCCTCCTGTTTTTCTTAATTTACTAAGTAAAAAATTCGAAGTAGATAGAAATGTATATGCTATTTCTGGGATTTTAGTTGTAAATACTTATGCATTTATCTTATTTTTACTTTCTTTATATTTAACATAATATATATTATACGAATATACATATAGCCTATTCATTGTGCTTTAGGGCCTTCCCTATCTATAAAATAATTAAAAATAAGCCTTGTCTACAAGCTTATCAATTGCAATAAGATCCTTTTGACACTTATCTAAGAATATATGTAATTTATTATCATCAAAGTTTTCAAATGATGCTGTATCAAACCTTAGTCTTAAAGTTCTAATCTTAAGGATTATCTTTTCATTTTTAGGCAGGCTGTCTAAACAAAGTCTTATTACTTAAAGGCATCTTGTTATTGATCTAGGAAAACTATCATCTTGTAAAAGAAAGTTTATTACTTCTTCTCTATCAACCTCTCCTTTCGAAACTTTTCTAAATGCGTCTTGAGCAGATAATATTGATAGCAAACTTATCCACTCTATCGTAGAAAAATCATAGGTCTTTTTATCGCATTTCGTAATACATAAACAATCTATGATTCGCGATATCATATCGATTCTTTCTAAAAATCTACCTAATCTTATAAATTCAAATTCATATCCTCTTGAAAGATTGTCATTTATCGAACTAAAAAATTCTTGGGTAAGGTCCACTATATTTGTTATGAAAGGCAATCTTTTTCTTTTGTGAATCTTTAAAAAAGATTCATTAAAGATATGATCGTGAAGATGATTCAAACTGATACATCCATAGGAGATGCAGCAAGAGTCGCCCTCCTGTCTTTAGATTCTACAATGAAATCAGACTTAACATTTGGTCCTCCAATAGATTTAATTGTCTTTAAAAAAGATCAAATAAACTTAGATTTTCAAGAACAACTGAAATTAGATTCACCATTTTTTAAAAAACTGTCCGATATTTGGGCTGAGCAAATAGACAAAGGTGTCAAAAAACTTCCAAAATTCAATTGGGAGTAGTATTAGGAAGCCTCTGAGAAAAAACTTATTTTCATCACTTTAAATAGTTTGAATAAATAGCTTTTTCCAAGTATTTATAGTTTGTCCAATCTGGTTGAAATACTGTCGTATCGTTGTCTTCTGTATCTTCAATAAGATCGTGGTCAACATCTAAATTTTTTAGAGGATCTAAGGGAAAGGCGTCCAAGTAATTAGGTATACCATCGCTATCCTCATCTCCATCTTTAGAATAATAAGCTCCTTGACTTTGACTAAATAAATCAGTGGTTGTACTAAGTTTATTTACAAGA
Source organism: uncultured SAR86 cluster bacterium (assembly GCA_902629465.1). GTDB lineage: Bacteria > Pseudomonadota > Gammaproteobacteria > Magnimaribacterales > AG-339-G14 > MEDG-81. The sequence goes on from CACOQX010000009.1 coordinate 9,955, forward strand.
ACTGCACCTGTTCTTGGAGTAACTACTACTGGATAATTGAAAAAAGTATGATCTGGCGTATCCATTGAAGCTTGAATAGTCAAAGAATTGCAATCAGCATCACCTTGTGGTCTTGCTGGATAAACCTTGCTTACTCCTAACTGCCTTACATAATATTCTTCTCCGGTTTGGTCAATATTTAAAACCGTGCCTTCTGGAACATCAAATAAAGGAAAGTTTTGGTAGTCATGACCATTTATTCTAACAATTGTAAAAACATCGCCTAGGTTAGTTCCAGGACAAATATTATCTCCATAAAAACTTCCATCTAACAATTTCTTACACTGCAATCCAGTACCAACCCAACTACCATTGAATATCCTTACTTTGCCATCAGAATAAGTTACATTGGATGTAGTAAAATCATAATCGGCAGTTAGAGCTTGAGACGGATCAGAAGTTGAGAAAGTTATCCTATTTCCGTTACTATCATATACGCCATATCTTTTTGAAGGAACGTATTCCCAAGAACCTGTTCTACTTACACAAAGTTCAGTTCCTGATGATGAAGATTCAATACTTGACGTGTCAGCATTATAAAAAGAATTTTTTTGACCAGTATACCCATAAGTTATTTCGTATTTAACTACTTTTTCATTGTAAGCAAAATTAGTGGTTGAAATACTATATGGATTTCCATCTGGATAATTTTTTGTGTAACCACTTGGAAAATATTGGACTAATCCAGCAGCTAAAAAAGGACTCATCTGATTTGTATTGAAGATAAGTTCGGTTACTGTGCCAGTACCGCCTGAATTTTTATTGTGTAATATTTTCGTACCATAGAAATAAACTTCTTGGCCCAATGGAATTAAATTATTTAGAATAATGCCATCTATATAAACCGTAGCTTTAAATTGCACTTGATTATTATCAAGAACTGATGATTCATAGGTGGCATTGTAAATAGGCGTATTGAGTGTTGGAGCAAGCATTGAAACATAATTGTAATCTAGAGTAAGTACGCCATAAGGATTAGCTGCTGAAGTTTCTTCTTCTAATATTAATTTAATTCTAGGATCAGCTACGTTATTTGGCATTGACATTTCCATAACCAAATTATCAGAAGAGGTTGGTTGTTTTGATACTACAAGCCAGGGAAGGTTAACTTCGCCGTTCTGACAAGCATTATTATCTAAAATAGCTTCATAACCTATTCCATCTCCTAAATTACTAAAATTTTTATACTCAGTACTTTTAAATAAACACAAATAGTCATTTACACGTCCAAAGCCTACATCCAATTGATACTGATGAATGTAAAATAATTTTCCATTTCTTTTGATAGGGCTAGCTTCAGAGAATGAACTTAAAGCAGGAAAGGAGAATAAATAATTTGTAAATAATAAGCTGATAAATAAGCAAATACGCATTTAATTTAGAAAAGTTATATCATCAGGTACATCTTTAAAATTTATGGTTTCAACTTCTGGAGTTGGTTGACTTATGCTGCCTCCTCCGCAAGAAATTAGTAAAAATGCCATCAGAATATATAAAAATTTCACAGTAAAAATATAAAAAAAAATCTATTTAATTTCAATAAAAAAAACCGCTTGTTAAGCGGTTTTTTTTAAAAACTACTCTACCTTTCAGCAGGATAAGCTTTAACTAATTGAGCAAGAGTTGAATTTACAAATTTTCTTATGTTTCCAACCTTTCTATTGAAAGACTTGAATTCATTTGAAGCGTAAACTTCATCAAGAGCATCATTTAATTCTTGAATAGAATTAGATCCGTTATACAACATATGAGATACATATTTATTGCCATAAACTACTCTATTTATTCCATATGACCCAAAAGAATCTGCAGTGGAATTTGTGAGTTGTTTGTACGCTTCAAGATAAGATGCTTGACTTCCAGTTTTAACCTTAACTTCAATGTTAGAAAAAACAGTATTCAATCGCCAATCACCAGCCTCTAAAACTAGCTCGGTAACGTAATTATAATAATCTTCACTAACTGAAGTTTTATCAAAGGCTACATTCATTTCTGAAGATGCTGCACAAGAAGCAAAGATATTTTGCCCTTTTTGCATCATGTCATAATTTTCATATGCAACTAAAATAACATGTGAATGCCCTCCTCCCATACGAGAATAAAGACCAACATTTGCTCCAGATTCTTTTCTCCATTTAGCAGCACATGATGAAGAATCAAAGGTTTCAATAGCAGCTACAAACCCTGCCGGATTAGTTACATTGAAAAAATGGAATTCATAAACTCCACTCCCAGGTCTCAATGTATTCTCATTTGAAAATAGATTAAAAGACAATAAAGCGGTGAGAAATAAATAAATGATTTTATTTTTCATGACTACCTCTAATTTCTTGTATAAATGGTCTCACAATACTCAAAAGTTTCTTCAACTTCTTCATCTATGTATTGCTGAGCATCATCCCAAGTAGCAGCCCAACCTGCTCCTCTAAAATACTCATCTATAATTTTTCCAGTTTCTGCTGCTGTTTTGGTAATGGTTCTTAAATGAAACATTCCGGTTTCAGCAAATCCACCGCCAAGTTGAGCAAATACACCAATCATCATTTTGTGACCTGCAGCATCCAGTTCTTTTTGAAGTTTCGTCATTGAATTTGAAAAAGCCTGCCAATCGTTTAGCTTTACTCTCCAAAGCCTATGGTATCCATCTCTAGCTTCAAAATCCTTAAGCGGTTTGAAAGCTGAAGAATATTTGATGGTTCTTAATTGTTTGAGGTCAAAATTAGCACTTGCTGGATCATATAACTCAATAAATCCTATAGCTTTTTCAACACTCGTAAAAGCATTGTAGATGAACATTTGACCTTGATAGCTTTCTCCTGTTCTGGTTTTGCAATAACCAGCTTGTTCAGATCCGAAATCATCAAAATCTACATTTTCTTTTAAAAAATTAACATATTTATCAATATCTTTTGCTTGAACCATAAGAGTCGTAAACGCTCCTTCTGGAACCGCGCTAAGATTTATTGAAAATATTGAGCTTAAAAGAAAAATTAAAGATATTTTTATATTTTTCATTATTTTCTCCCAAAATATATATTAAATATTACAAGAAAAAATTAGAAGTTTTGTATCAAATTAGGTCAATTTTTTTTAATCAAAGAAAAAACGAATAAAAGAAATAAGAACAAAGTCATATAAGGAGCGTAAACCATTCCAGGAGTAATTCCGTCCGAATAAATCGGATCATTAACAATTGGACTGGAATTTAATACTCTAACAGACCACTCAACTAAAAAAGCTAATATTAATAAAGGTGTTAAAGACTTATATTTTATGACGACTATCCAGGCAAAAGCACAAAATATTAGCTGAACTAAACCCCATGCAGAAAAGAAAGCATATATAAGAGGCATTGGATCAGGAGTACCAGTTAATACTTTCACATTAGCAATACCATGTAATCCAAAGTCTTCGAAAGACATATGAATTACAGAACGCCAGGTCATTAACAATAGGAATGGAATAAAGGCGTAGAAAACAAATTTATAGCCCAAATAATTATTATCTGCAGATTTAGGAAAAAGCATTTCTAACACAACTAATCGTTCTCTTTAATAAAATTGGCAAGTAAGTTAGATAGCTCTTTGGGTCGAGTCCATTGATAAAAGTGCCCTCCTCCTATTTGGGGTGCACTTTTTGCACTAGGACACATATTCAAAACATCTCTTTCGGCACCATTGGTTACTGGATCATCTCCAGCAAAAACACTCAAAAAAGGTTTATTCCAATTTTTAAAAATTTCTCTAGCTTCTTTTACCGCACTCAAAGACTGATCTGGGATTGTAGGAACATGACTTGGCATGGCTCTTGGACCCATTTTATAAGATGGGTCAGGAAACGGAGCCTCATACGCATGATCTATTGCTCTATTCAATGGAAATAATTTTCTTAATCCTAGTCTAAGAAATAAATAAGAAATAAGTGTCTTAAGAGTGGAATTTTTTCCCATCATGTTAGACATCAAAAAACCAATAGGGAGATCTTCTGTGTCCCAACAAAATTTCTGCCAATACATAAATTTAAGTGCTGGACTGGAAGATGTTTTATCATCGGCAATGTTCTTACCATCCATTTGACTGACTTCTTTTTGCATAGACATCACAGTAAGTTTTATATCGCTATCTCTAAAAGCTTTAACTTTGTCAATTACATCTTGAGGAGTGTCAGGGTTATAAGGCAAGCCTGTATTTCCCATTGCGACCTTGAGAAATCTATCTGGCTCATTTGCTACCACTCTCAGTCCTATAAGACCTCCCCAATCCTGACCGAAAAAGGTTAAATTTTTGAATTCATTAGCTTTAAGCCAATCTGTCATCCAATCAACTTGTCTTTGATATGAATAGTCTTCTCTGGATGCAGGTTTATCGGACTTTCCGTAGCCAGGTAGATCTGGCGCAATAACCCTTATTCCAGCATCTACCAAAAAAGGAATCATTCTGCTGTATAAATAACTCCAAACAGGTTGACCATGCATAGCCAATAGAATCGGACCATCTTTAGGTCCTTCATCAACGTGATGAATTCTCAATTCAGAACCGTCGTGAGTTTGTATTGCTGTATAGTTTGGTTCGAAAGGATAATTTTTTATATTCTCAAAAGCACTATCTGGGGTTCTTAAAATTTTCATAATTCAAATTTAGAGTTGGATAAAGATTCACATACAGAATTAAATTCTTGCATGGTTTGTTTGATAATCTGTTCTACTGGTAATACCTCATTTATGAGTCCAATAGACTGGCCAGCTAAAGCAGGCGCAGCATTCATGTCGCCGCCAAAATATAAATCTTTTATTCCGCTTAGAGCAGACATATCCATCAACCCTTCTTCATAAATCTTATCGGTTAACTCTGTCTTTAATGCTCTAATACATGGCTTTGCTTTTTTATTAAGTATGTATGTACCTTGCTCAGAGCCATTTACGATTGCTCCTTTAAAGTTTTCGTGTACTGGACTTTCTAGAGAGGATACAAATCTGGTACCCATCTGAATACCATCAGCACCGGCAGCAAATGCAGCAGCCATACCAATACCATCTACAATTCCTCCAGCAGCAACAATTGGTAAATCTGTATGCTTGCGAATTGATTGAATCAAAACATGCAGGCCTACTTCTTCGGGACTTTTAAAACCCCCTCCTTCTGTCCCTTCAACAACAAGCCCATCTACACCGGCATCTACTGCCTTGAGGGCTCCTGCTAGACTTGGAACTGCGTGAAATACTTTGATATCTGCTTCCTTGAGCTTATGAATATATTTCGCTGGATCTCCTGCAGAGGTTGTTACAAACTTAACGTTCTCTTCGATTACAACTTCCAACATACTTTCATCAGAAAGAAATAGAATTGGGAGATTTACTCCAAAAGGACTGTTCGTAAGAGAGGCCATTTTTCTTATTTCATCTTTGCACTGATTCACTTCTCCAGAGGAAGTTTCTATAATCCCGAAACCTCCAGCATTTGATACAGCAGAAGCAAGTTGACTCCTCGCAATCCAACCCATAGGTGATTGAATGATTGGATATTTGCAACCCAACATTTCAGTTATTCTATTCATAATTACTCCACTAAAGATTGGCAATTAGTTGCCGTTAAAAAACCTAATACTTTTTCCTGATTTTCATTATCAAGGCCTCTGAATTCATCTCTAATCCAATCAAGACACTTTGCTTGATAAGGAAATGATTTCTGCTTCCAAGGATAACCTGCCAAGTCTACAGACCATTCTTTTTTGCCTTCTCTGATAGCTTTATGATTTTCTATTATTGTTGGCACATAGGAGATAGCTAGTTCTTTAAAAAGATCATGAATTGAGTCACTTAGAGAGTCTAAAGTTTTATTTTCCTCTTCATAATCTAAGCCTCCCCTATCATCAAGAGTATTAACATATGCAACTGTTCTGGGAGATAATTCATGCGCTATCCTTCTAGGAGTAGGATCGAAACCTACTAATTGAGTAAATTGCCCATAAACTGCAAAATCACATGAAGATGGGAAGTTTCCAAGAAGGAATGGGTGCTTTTTAAAGTGTTCTTCAAAAATTGAAAGTATATTTTTGTAGCTTTTATCTATGAATTCGGCAGTATCGTTATTAGAACCTACTACCCACAATCTATCTATTTGCCTTTTTGCGAAATGCTCTTTAAAAAAAGCTAGCTCATCGTCTTTTAAAGCACTATTTATACCTAAAGGCAAAATGGTTCCCGCATTATCTGCATCTTCATCAAAATGCCACCTATAGTGAAACATAAATTTTGTACACCATTCATCGCCAAAGTCTTCTAAGATAAAATTTATAAAGTTTAGAGCAGGGTCTTTGGGAAGTACCGATCTGACAGGATATTTTTCTTCAAACTCTCTAATAAGCGGAGTTGAGTCGGTCACTGCAGTAGCTTGTCCGTCTCGGTTCAATATAAAAACTGGTAAAAGAATAGGTTTTGGAGGTTCAATGTTCATCCTTTTAAGAACATCCTCTGGTTGACCCCAAATTACTTCATAAGGAATTCTTTTATATCTTAGATATGCAACCATCTTCCTCGTATAAGGCGATGCTACATTTCCTATAAGTTTTACTGGATCTGTCATGAAGATACTCCTAAATTCAAAAAAAATATCTTACCAAATTTACATCGTTTTTATTAAAAAAAGGAGTTCTGGACAGTGAGACTTCAACTCTTGAAGGCGATTTTTAATTTTTTGCTGGTAAATCCTCTACTGGCTTTCCTTGAATAAAATCACTAATAATTTGTGCAAGCTCAGGACCAACCTCTTCTTGTACAAAGTGACTTGCTCCTCCTAAAGTTATAACAGTTGGATTAGGAATGCGTTTCAAGAAATCAGCCTTCATAGGAAGTGTAATTCTTTCATTTTCTCCAAAAGCTACTAAGAAAGGTTTGTCCCATTTTTCATATACTTTTTTCCATAGTTTTTCATTTTCAGCTAATTGAGTTGGAATAAGATAAGGCCAAACGTGAGCTCCTGCTTTATATAAACCCGAGGGATATGGAGCTTCATAAGCATAAGCTTCCTCTTCCGATAAATCTATTCTGCCAAAATTTTTAATAATCCCAGCAATATCCATATCTTCTGCATAATAAGAATGAGCTATCCAATTGCTGAACATTGAAATACCTGTTGAAGGAGAAGGATTTTCAACTGTTAATGCTTCTTTGGTTTTTTCCATTAACTCTTCAAATGTTATTGGCCCAATCCACCAAACCCTAAATTGAACAAATTTTTCAAAAAGCCATGCTGTTATACCAGATCGAGCAACCATTCCAGTATTTGATACAACTACATGACTAAAACGATCTGGTAATTCCGCTACAACTCTTAAACCAACCAAACCTCCCCAGTCTTGACCGAAAAAAGTTGCATTCTGAAGATCTAGCTTTTGAACTAATTGTTTCATTATCTCTATGTGATGTTTGTAAGAATAGTCGAATTTTGAAACAAACTTATCCGACTTACCAAAGCCAACGCAGTCTGGAACAATCACCCTGTGTCCTTGTGCAGTTAAAACGGGTATCATTTTTCTAAATAAATAACTCCACGCTGGTTCACCATGTAGCAGAAATATTGGATTAGCATCCTTTGGACCTTCATCAAGATAATGAATACGTAAACCATCAATCATCATATAATTAGGCTTAAAAGGATAGTCTTTCAGATTTTCAAATCTTTCATCAGGAGTTCGTAAAATACCATCTTTTATTTCAGTGCCATATATATTTATAGAAAGACAAAAATTTATTATAAATACTAATAAGAAGCTAATTACTAAACGCACTCACCGTCCCTCCTTGATTTGAATTATCAAATGAATATAGAATATGACAGTATGAGTGTCAATAACTTGTGACAGTATTACTGCCATATTACTGTGAATAAATTGAAAAAAGATGGAAGAAAATTAAGAAGTGAGTCAACTGCAGATCACATTTTAAATACCGCTATGAAAATAGCCCGAAAAGGCAATATAGAAAAAATGTCTTTCAATTCTATTGCAAAAGAGGCAAACATAGGAACGAGGACAATTTTTCGTCACTTTAAAGATCAAGAATCGCTTCAAGAAAGTCTAGATCGGAAACTTGGTGAAGAATTTACTATTTCTTTTTCTTCAATAAACAAAGCAAATAATTTGGATAGAAGAATTGAAAATGTTTCTTCTACTCTAATTAAGCTCTACGTAAAAAACCAAAATATCATCCGGTGGAATCTTCGTAACATCTGGAGAGATAAACATCTAAGAAAAAATATGTTTTCTTGGAATCAAATTTTAAGAGATTTTGTTTATTCCATTCTCCCTGAGATTAAACAAAAGAATAAATCCGAAAGAGAAGTTATATTTGAATGTATGTCTTTTATGTTTTTCTTAAGACTAACTGTTGTTCAAGGATTAAATAAAGAACAAATAAAAGAAATATTTATCTTAAATACAACAAAGTATCTAAGTTAATATCAAGAAGCTCTATTAATATTCGCAATAATTTCGTTGATAATTTCGGGTAATAATTCTTCCGGTATTTCATGCCCTACACCTTCCATAATCATTCTTTTTGAATTGGTTATGCCATCTGCAACGGCAATACCATGATCTAAAGGCAAGATAGCATCTTCTGTCCCATGAATGACAAGAGCAGGGACTTTGATTTCATGAAGTCGACTCGTTCTATCAGGACTTGCTCCAACTGCAGCTCCATGCAGAGCAAATGGATTATTTCCGTGAGATATAACCGGCTTTAACTTTTCTCTGAAATCAGATTCATTAAAGGGGAACCTTGAGCCAGTCAGTTGTCTGTAGATTTCAACAACGCCATCTTCTATTCTTCCTTTGAGGTTATATACAAAAGACTTTTTCATTGCTTCAAGTAATTCTTCCGTAGGTCCGGATAATGAATCATTTTGTATCCCAGGAGAAGTCATTATGGGAGTAATACTCAAAACTCTTTCCGGATAATCTAAGGCAATGATTTGGGTAATCATTCCGCCCATGGATGCTCCTATAATATGAGCTTTATCAATTTTTAGAGCATCCATCAAAGAAACCGCATCTTTTGCCATATCAGATAAATCATACTCGACTGAGGAATCTTCACTAAAATTAAATTTCCCCTTTTCATTTACTGCCAATCCAAAGATACTATTTACAAAAAGTTTCAAAATAAAAACTGGAAGAAATTTTAAAAAATAATTGTAAAAAGGTTCTTTTCCGATCCATGAAGACTTACCTACGTCTCTATTATCAAATCTAATAACATGGAAATTATGTGAAACCAACCTATCAATAAATGCTTGATCCCATTGCATACAATTTGCATTAGCTCCCATTATTAAAAGTATTGATTCATCAGAAGAATTACCAAATTCTTCATACCAAATTTCTAAGTCATTTATTTCTATTATCCTTCCCATTTTATTTCCTAAATTTTTTCAAATTCTTTAAACTTTTCTCTTTTAATATAAGGCTTATTTCCTTTTCTAGGCTGCCAATTACAACTATAAGATTGAAATTTTTTAACATCATTTACAAAAATTTTGTATCTTACAACCTCATCTAGCTGTTGTTTTATGACTGTATCTAAATCACTGGAAGATTTAGATAACATTTTTTTATATATCTTCGTTATTTTTGCTAATTGGATTTTAATCAAATCATTGTTAAGTTGATTATCTTTGCTAAATTTCTTTCTGTTTTTAAGTATAAAATTATCAATTTCGTTATTAATGAGCTGTTGGTCCTTTTCTAAATTATCTGAGAAGCTTAACACTTTGTCATAAAAAAAGTTTTCTATATAGAATCCACCAAGAAAATTCTTTTTTTGAAAGCCTAATTTAGGATCCATATGGTCTAAAATATCTGGCCACTCTTCAAGAAGAGAAGTACAAAATTTTCTCATTGAAACTTTTTCTTTTTTTTGAACAGATAACATGTATATGTAAAATCTATTTCTTCTTTCTGAAAACTTACATAAAAATATATTGCTGAAATTGTTTTTACTAATCTTTAATTTTCCAGCGTCCTTACTGAAATATTCGTTACAAAAAGAAGTACCATTTTCAATAATTGAAATCGAATTTTCATCTGCTAAGAATCTAATGGTGTCAATTTCTTCTAAAGTAATATAAGAATAAAGATTAGGAAATAAAAATAATACAATTAGTAATTTTTTCACTTGATATAATTTCAATTTAATAATTTGAAATTATTTTATATTAATTAATTAATTATATTTGTATCTTCGGAAGAATTAATGAAGTCTGTAAAAGGCAGAACTTGATTTATGAACCTGCTCCAACTGGTAACTCCAGCTGTACTGACAAAAACAATATCTTTAGCTTGTAGATTAAAATTACCCGCTAATAAGTATCCTGATGGGGATGACATATCGGACTTAAAAATTCTAGGATTTCCTGCATAATCTTTTGGTCTGAGAATGTAAACTTCTTTACCTTTAGAAGTAGATTGGTTTAAGCCCTTTGCTTGGGCTAAAGCTACTGATAAAGGAATATATTTTCTGGTCAAATTAATAGAAATTGGGTTCGTTGCTTCTCCCAAAACATGAACCTGACTTAATGAATTATCTGGCAGATGAATCACATCTCCTCCCTTCAAGAAAATGTAATTTTGTATTTGAGACGACCTAGCAAGATATTCAAAATCAATGTCATAAGTTACGCCGTCTCTAGTAAATTTAATAGATGTAAGATCTCCATTAGGTTCAAGTCCCTTTTCTCCAAATGGGTTTGCGTTAGCTATAATTTCGCTTAAGGTCATTGGAACAGAAGTAACTGGATAAGTTCCAACTTTTTGAAAACTACCCGACACTATAACTTTTTGAGATTTAAACTCAGAAACTGAGACATCTACTTGAGGATTATTTAAAACATCTGATAAATTGATAGTTAAATTTTGTCTAATTTCTTCTACGGTTTTTCCACTTACATCAATAATACCAGCATTTGGATAGAAGATAGTTCCATCATCTCTGACTATCTTCTCAAAAATAGGATTGATTGCAGCACCCCTCGCTAGTGAAGCTGACAGTCTTTCAGTTTCTCCATAGACGTATATAAAAAGTTTATCTCCTGGACCGACTTTGTATGAATCTGGAGAGTAATTTAATAAAGATAAAGGAAGGTTCAAAGGAACCTTTAAGTTTTCATTATCGATTAATTTAGTTGAGACTTGTTCTATCAAAATAGGATTTTCGGATAAACCCGGTATCAAAACACCCTTAAATGATTTTATGTCGCCTAACCTAAATGAAGTACCGATAGAACATGCGGTCAATGTAAAGGAAAAGACTAAAAAGTAGGTTATTCTTCTCATTGAAATCATCATATATTTAACAATTTTCTCAAAAAGCGCAGAATTCTTACATAAAAACTGCTAATTTGAAAGGATTTTTCTCTAGGAAGACCATAATAATCATAGTAATTTGACGCTGAATAATAGGGGTAGTTGTATTTTAGCCATAAAAAACTGTAAAAGAGGTCAAATTTGTTAAAGAAAAATTTGGTTGCCTTTTGTTCTTGTCTTTCATTCAAAAATAAATGAATGTCTCTAAAAGAAGAAACTTTGTTACCAACGATATAGATTATATCTTCAAAATATTTTGATAAAATTTTTGCATCTACAAATAAGGACCATGGAGGAGTATCACAAAATATGAATTCATACTCTTCCTTAATTTTTTTTATCTCTCTTTCAAAATCTTCGCTAGTAAAAAATTCAATAGGATCTGAAACATTAAAATAAGGAATAAACAGAGAGTTATTCATCTTAAATTTATCTTTTTGAGAATAAAATTCTTCAAAATTTTTAATGTCTATTTTTTCATCAGGAAAGAATCTTTTTGTTAAATCTCCTTTTCTATAATCAAAGTCAATAAAACATGCTTTTTTATCTAATTTCAAAAATTTATTTATTAATTCAAAAGAAATTTCAGTTTTTCCGACATCTTTTCTTGAACCAGCTATGAGGAAATATTTAAAGGATTCCTCACTATTTAAAATCTCATAACTGCATTTATTAAGCATTTCATTTGCTAAATTTTTTACATAAGCAGGATTAGATGATTCATATAGCAAAGGATACTCGCCAATGACCTTATCCTTGCCAACATAATCTATTAATGCGTCTAAATTAGAAATTTTATCCTGCATAAAATATCGGATAAATAAAAATAAATACAAAAAAAACGAAATCAAAAAAGGAAGAATAAATATTGATGTTCCAGGTTCTATTCTTAACGCGTCACTAGCCTCGTTTATAATTCTAATGTTGCTTAAGCTTGAAGCTTCAGTCATTGCTAAAACAATTTCTTGAGAAGACAAGTCTTTTAAAACTCCCGAATACAACTCAACTTCACGCTTTAAATTTTCAATCTTTCTTTGATTATCAGGAACGTTAGGTAAGTCTTTTTCTATTTCTAAAACTTGTTCCTTTAAGAGATTTTTCTGTTTTAAAAGAGTTACATATATAGGATGGTTTTCTTTATAAAACTCTTTTAATTCAAACTCCTTAAAATTAATCTCCCTAATTCTTTCTTGGAGTCTACTTAGCTGCTCGACTCTATTATCAGATTCAAAGATTAATCCGACTGAATTTGTAGATAGTTTAAATTTATTAAATTTATCTTCAGCTTGTTCTAAAAGACTTTTGATTCTTGGAATTTCATTTTTTACAAATTCTCTCCCAAGTGATGAAGAACGCTGCTTGAACTCTTTTCTGTCTTTAATATATTCATTATTCAATTCATTAAGAATTTTTTTTAAAAGAAATTTATCTTCAAATACTAAACTTATTTCAATTAACGAACTTCTGTTGCCCTTTAAAACTAATTTTTCTTTAATTTCGCTTATGGAAGGTACATCAATTTCTTCAAAAAAATTTTGATTTTCAAGGTTATTCAAAGTATCTCTAACAGTGCTATCAGACTTATATATTTCTATTTCAGCCTCTAAAGAGGAACTAGGAGAAAAAGCTGATTCCAAACCTGAGCCTATTGAGGGAAAAAATGATTCTTCTTTTTGAACTTCTATGAGAGAGGTAGATTTATATAGAGGTGTAGATGACACGAAGTAAATAAAACATCCCAAAACAGACACTAAGAAAATAGAAATTAATAAATTTAAGTTTTCTAATAAAATATAGAGGAGGCTTTCAAAATCAAGCTCATCTCTTGATTTGAAAAAACTTTCGTTGTCTAAGGATTTCATTGTGTAGAATGCCCAAAAGAAAATGGATTCTATAATAAAATCCTATATGTAGCTAATAAATTTAGTTTTTTAGAATATAAAAGTTATAAATGTCATCAAATCTGTACACAATGTCATGTTTTTCTAGGTTTATAAAAAATTAAAATGAACTTACCGCCAAAACCAAAAAAAATAAGAAAAAACTTAGTTGCGCATAAAGACAAAAGGATAGATTGGTATTATTGGTTGAGGGATGATGAGAGAAAAAACAATGAAGTGCTTAATCACTTAAAACAAGAAAATAAATACTCAAGTTTTTGGTACAAAGAGAATAAAGTAAACTCAAAAAAAATTTATAATTATTACAAAAATAAAATACCAAAATTCGAACAAGGATTTAAAACAAAATTAAATAAATATCAGTATTTTTCAACTGCTTCTTTTTCTCAAGAACATAGAAGGTTCTATCAAGTTCATAAAAAAAAGAAAAAACTAATTCTTGATGTAAATAAACTAGCAAAAGATAGGAAATATTTTGACATTTCATCTATTTACCCGTCTCGAAACCATAAATATCTAGCATATGGTCAAGACATAAATGGCAGAAGAGAATATTCCATAGTTATTAGGGATATTAATAAAAATAAATTCCTAGAAGAGAATAAGTGCTCTTCCACTGGAAATATTGTCTGGAATGAAAATTCAGATGGATATTATTATTTAAAAAAAGATCCGAAAACACTGATAGCCAATTCTTTATTTTTTCATAAATTAGGCACTAGTGTTAAAAAAGATGAATTAATTTTTAAGGAAAATGACAGAGAATATAATTTAAGTATTTCTTTAAGCAGAACAAAAAAGTATCTTCTGTTACAAGTCTCTAAAACAGAATCTAATGAATTTTGGTATTTAAATTTAGAAGAGAAAAACTCAAATTTGGAATGTTTTCTCAAAAGAAAAAACAAACATCTTTATTACATTGACGATTCACCAGACAGGTTTTTCATAATGAGCAATAGAGAAAATAAAAAGAATTTCGCTCTTTATGAAACAAATTCTAATAGAACGAAGGAAATTAATTGGAAATTAATTGTTGCACATAAAAAAAATGAGCTTATTGAAAATTTTATATGCTTCAAAGATTTTATTATTTTAGAAACAAGAAAAAAAGGAATTCCTTGCTTACTACAAATTGACAGAAATAGTAATAAAAAATCTTATATAGACTTTAAGGAAGAGTCTTTTACATTGAGTTTAGCTAATAATAACGATTACAAAGCACGAAGTTTCTCATTTATTTTTTCAAGTTTAAGAACGCCAAGCTCTCTTTACTCACAAAATTTGTATACAAAAAAGAGAAGAAAGCTCTGGAGTCAAAAAGTTTTAAATCATAAAGAAAATGAATACGAAACTAAAAGAATAACTATTGTTGCTAGAGATAAAACTAGAGTTCCTATTTCATTAATTTATAAGAAAGGTATAAATCTTAAGAAAGCCCCACTATTACAATATGGTTATGGATCTTACGGGTTAATAATTGAACCATCTTTTAAACTATCATTTATGCCTCTAATAGACGAAGGTTTTATTTTTGCAATAGCGCATATTCGAGGCGGACAAGACCTTGGTAGAGGGTGGTATGACCAGGGACGAATGATGAATAAGATGAATACTTTTTATGATTTTATTGATTGCACAAAAAAACTTCATAGTAAAAATATAGGAAATGAAAAAAAAACTTATGCTATGGGAGGAAGTGCGGGAGGTCTTCTGATGGGTGCAATCATAAACTTAGAACCCCAATTGTATAAAGGCATAGTTTCGGCAGTTCCCTTTGTCGATGTATTAACTACTATGTCGGATGAAAGCATTCCTTTAACAACTTTTGAATATAAAGAATGGGGCAATCCAATAAAGAAAAAAGAATATTACTATATAAAACGATATTCTCCTTATGACAATATTGGTAATAAACCTTATCCACCTGTTTTAGTCACTTCTAGTTTATTTGACTCTCAAGTTCAATATTTTGAACCAGCAAAGTATGTACTTAAACTTAGAGAATATAGTACTTCAAATAATCCAATTCTTTTAAAGATGAATTTGATTGGAGGTCATGCTGGAAAAAGTGGCAGGCTTGCATCCCTAAAGGAAACGGCTGAGGAATTGGGATTTCTAAGCACACTTTCTACAAAAGATTCTTAACAAGTTTTCCTATAGCCAAGGATGACGTAAGACCCGGGCTTTCTATACCTTGTAAATTTATAAAATTTTCAATTCCATGATCATCTCTTGATTGAATGCTAAAATCTCGCATAGACTCACTCGGTTTTGTTATTTTAGGTCTTATCCCTGCGTAATCTGGATGCAACTTATCTGGATCTATATCAGGCCAATAGTTAGAGATGGAACTAATGAATTTATCCTTCAAATTTTCATTAAAGCCATAATCGATCTTATCTACAAACTCAACATCAGGGCCAAATCGCATTCCGCCTGCTAGATCAAAACCAATATGAATTCCTAAACTATGCTGACCTGATACCGGATAAATCAAGTTAGAAAAAGGAGATTTTCCTGAGTATTTAAAATAATGTCCTTTAGCAAAATAATTTCTATAAATTTTATTTTTTGGAAAGTTTTCAATATTTTTTAAAGTTTTTTCATTGCTTAATCCGCTGCAATTTATTAAAAATTCGCTTTCAATCAAAAACTCACCTTCCGTCGAGCAAGAAACAGTAAATTTCTTTTCTTTCTTTTTTGCTCTTAAAAAAGATGTTCGCAGGGAGATAAGACCTCCAAAATGCTGAATATCTCCCTCCAAAGCAGTTACATATTCAGGTACATCAATTACTCCTGAATTGGGGGAATAAAGTGCTTCGTGAAATTTTAATCCCGGATTATTTTCTAAAACTTCTTCATTGTCTGCTCTGTTAATTTCAACGTTGTTTTCTAATCCTTGAGTAAGAATTTTATCTAAGTGTGAGAGCTCCGATTTATTTGTAGCTATAATGAACTTGCCGTATTTTTTGTGGTTAATTTTTTTTTCTTTGGCGTATTCATAAATAAGTTTATTTCCTTCAACACAAAGTTTTGTTTTTAAAAAATTTTTTGGATAGTAAATTCCTGCATGTATCACTCCTGAATTACGCGACGAGGTAACATCTCCTGCTCTTTCGTTTTTTTCTAAAACAATAGTTTCCATCCCGGACTTCGAAAGTTCGCGTGCTATACTCAATCCGATTACACCGCCACCAATAACGATTACATCAGTCATCTGTTTTATTATTATAGGAATTGATAAGACTCTTCATTTCATGTCTAAGGAGAAAAATTGAAATTAAATTCGGCAAGGTACTTGCTGCAACTGTAATCAAAGCAAAATTCCATATTATTTCAGTATCTATGTATCCACTTCCTGCAATAAAGAAAGCTAAAATATAAAGAATTCTGTAATAGATTATTGAAGATTCTCCAAATAGATAGGCAGTGCAACGATCGCCATAATAAGCCCATGTGATAACTGTAGAAAAGGCAAATAATAATAATCCAATAGATACTATGTACTCACCATAACTTCCAAAAAATCCTTTGTTAAAAGCCTTACTTGTTAATACTGCAGATTTTACAAGTGATTTACCGACAAAATCATAAGCGGCATCGATCTCTGAATTATTTATTCTTATTGTTCCTGTGAAAGGAATCCCATTTTTATTGACAGTAACTTCTTCAGCAATAGATCGATTATTAAGGATTGTCACCTTACTTTGAATTTTTCCTGAAATGATGTCTAGGTCGCCTGAAAAGCTCTTTAAAGATGAATTTTTTCCAGATAAAAAATTTAATATATCTATACTATCTCTTTCTTCTTCTAAAGTTCCATTAACGATATACATTGAAGTCCTTTCAAAACTGTTATTGAATTTTTCTGTCCAAACTCCGGATGAAAGGATTACTAAACCAGTTAAAGTGCAGATTAAGATTGTATCTATAAATGGCTCTAAAATTGATACGAACCCCTCTTCAACCGAATGTTTGGTTCTTGAGGTTGCATGAGCAATAGGAGCAGAACCTTGACCTGCTTCATTAGAATACAAACCTCTTGCGACTCCATAAGTAAAAGCTAACGAGAAAGATGCTCCTAGAAAACCTCCCACAACGGAAGTGCCTTCAAAAACATCAAGAATTATTATTTGAAATGAGGGAATGATATTCTCATAGTTGAATATAAGAACACTCAATCCTCCTATGAGATATACAAAAGCCATTAATGGGACTATTGAGGCCGCTATTGTGGATATTCTTTTGATTCCTCCTATGATTACAAGAGCCACTAGTAAGCTCATTACAACGGAAGTTCTTAAAGGATCTATTCCAAAACTTGATTCAATCGTACTTGAGATATTGTCTATTTGAGGCATATTTCCTGATCCAAAAGTACTTATAAGGAGAGAAAAAGCAAAAATAACTCCGAGCCACTTCATATTTAAGCCTTTTTCCATATATACCATCGGACCACCTGATATTTCTCCAAAGTTATTTTTTTCTCGATATGCATGAGATAAAGAAACTTCAACAAATTTAGTCGTCATCCCAAGAAAAGCGGTAATCCACATCCAAAATAAAGCTGCTGGGCCACCAATAAAAATAGCCATTGCCACTCCGCCAATGTTTCCTGTCCCAACGGTTCCTGATAAGGCTGTGCTTAGAGCTTGAAAAGGAGAAGTTTGTCCTTCGTTATCTTTTCCAGAAGAAAATAGAACTCTCCATCCTCGCAGAAAATATCTTATTTGAGGAACTCCTAAATATACTGTGAAAAAAACACCTATCGAGAGTAAAAGCAAAGGAAACCAAGTAGCACTTCCGAAGTAGCTATCAACATAAAGAATATAGCTGTTAAGGATTTCCAATTATTCTTCAGATCTTACTTTTGCTTCAAATTCAGTATAGCCGCCAATTAATTCTCCATTAATAGTAATTTGTGGAAATGTTCTTGCTGAAGGAAATTTTTCAAACATTTGCTCCCTAGTAAAATCAACATCAAGCATATATTTTTTATATTCAAAGTTTTTTTGTTTGCATAAATTTTCTGCTTTGTCACAAAAAGGACATTGCGGTTTAGACCAAATCTCTATCATAATTAACCTCTTACTAATTTTATGACACTTCAAGCAATATCAAAAGGATTTGAGTATTACAAAAAATATGGATTGAATTTTACTATTAAGATTCTCCCGTTAATTATTCTTTTTGGTTATTTTGCAAGTCTCGGCTCTTCATCAAGCCTGTCAGAGGGAATATCAAATTTTGATATTTCTCTATTACTGATTAATAATTTTTTGATATCGCCTCTCTTGACTATCATCTCTATTTTCGTAGCAAATGACTTAATAGATAAAAGTAACAGAGATGTTTTGGTCTACTACATTGGTTCATGGCAAATATTATTGAGAGTTTTGATACTTTCTATAATTTCTACTCTTTGCATTGGAATAGGGCTAGTTCTGTTTGTAGTCCCGGGAATACTTCTTGCCGGATTACTTATCTTTGTGAATTATTTTGCAATTTTAGAGAACAAAACAGTTCTTGACTCTTTAAACCTTTCTTGGGAGAAATCAAAATTAAACTTTATTCAATGCACTCTCATGGCAGGTTTTTTTTGGTTCATTACAATTCTAACAATTACTATTATGTCTGAAATCTCTTTAAGTTACGAAGAGCTTAGTCAAATTTCACAAACTTATACGATCATTTCAAGTAGCTTGGCAATATACATACAGGTGTGTTTAATTTCTTTTCCCATCTTGGTTTTTTACAAAAACCAATCACTTAATGAAATCAAAGATAACATCTAATTGGAGTTTCTTATTAATAGGCACCTTATTTGCCAGCAAAGCCTGAAAAGAAATGATTTCTTCTAAAAATAAAAAAAGTCTTTCTTCACCAAG
Source organism: uncultured SAR86 cluster bacterium (assembly GCA_902629465.1). Taxonomy (GTDB): domain Bacteria; phylum Pseudomonadota; class Gammaproteobacteria; order Magnimaribacterales; family AG-339-G14; genus MEDG-81. The sequence goes on from CACOQX010000009.1 coordinate 29,141, forward strand.
TAGAGAAGTAATTACTGAATTTTTATTATTTGCTTTATTAAATTCTCCTAAGATTGTTTGGAAAACATTTAGTTTTAAAACATTTAATCTAAAATTTAAATAGTCATCATTCCAAGTATCTAATATCGTTTCTTTGGAAAAATTATAATTATCCAAAGATTCAATAGTGTTTATAAAAAGATCCGATAAAAAATTAAATTCCTTCTCTGACATTGAATCTAAATCGTATTCTTTGTAAAGAATTTCAGAAAATAATGGATCAATTTTAATTCCATTAAATTTATTTTTTAATTCTTTGTGTTGAATATTTATTCTTATTAATCTACTTAAAATGGTTTTTTTTAATTTAAAAGGCCTTGAAGAAAGCATGATGATATGAGAATTTTTTGGTGGCTCTTCTAAAATCTTCAATAGGTAATTTTGTGCCTCTTCATTGAGTTTTTCTGCACAATTAATTTTGATTACTTTTGCATTAGAAATTAGTGAAGTCTCATTTAAAACATTGATAATTCCCCTATTTTTATCGGTGTCACCTCTGAGAGATCCAATTCCTATCTTGTCTTTATCGTCCGGTAAAATCTCTAGAAAATCCGGATTTGAATTTCCATTAAAAGATTTACAAGATTTGCATTCATCACAAAAAATAGATTTTTCTTTATTAGAAGTACATAAAATTTTCTTAATAAAATTATCTGTTAACTTATGTGATTCATTGGAATCTTTACACTCAAAAAGGTAAGCATGTGAAATATTATGTAAATTAAAATCTTTTTTAAAAAAATCAGCTTTCATTGAGTTTTTTTTCTATACATTCTTTTGCTAATTCAAATACTTCTTTTTCACTATTGGTTGAATCTATTGTTACTATTCGATTTGAATCTTCACGAGCAAGCTTTAGATATGAATCTCTAATTCTTTCAAAGAAGTCTATTTCTTCTTCTTCAAACCTATCTAGTGTATCTCTATCTTTTGCTCTCATAAGTCCTTCTTCTACAGGCAAATCTAAATAAATAGTTAAATCTGGTTCAGGAAAATTTAACGGCTTTATAAATTTATCTAGATCTTCTTTATTAATTTTTCTTCCTGCTCCTTGATAAGCGTAAGTGGAATCTAGATATCTATCAGATAAGATATTTTTATTTTTTTCTAAAGCTGGGTGAATAATTTTTCTGACGTGTTCAATTCTGTCTGCAAGGAGAAGAAAAGTCTCAGAAATTGGATCTAACTCTATAGTTTTGTCTAGAAGAAGTTTTCTCAATTCTGCGCCCTCTTCTGTTGATCCAGGTTCTTTTGTAAAAATAAATTCTATACTGTTATCTATAAAATATTTTTTTAAATTTTTTATCAGAGTAGATTTACCTGCTCCTTCACTTCCCTCTAAGGTAATAAACATTATTTTCGTAGTTGATATTTTTTTACTGCTTTTAGATGGTCATCATAATTAGTTGAAAATTCATGGCTACATTTATCTTTTGCTACAAAATACAAATATTCATGCTCTTCTGGCTGGGCAGCAGCAAATATTGAATTTTTTGACGGATTAGAAATTGGACCTGGAGGTAATCCTTTATGCATATAAGTATTATATAAGGAAGAATCTTTCAAATCTTTCTTCTTTAAGTCGCCATCAAAATCTTTTAAACCATAAATTGTTGTTGAATCCATTTGCAGAAGCATATTTTTTTCAAGTCTGTTATAAATAACTCCGGATATTTTTTCTCTTTCATTAGCACATGATTCTTTTTCTAAAATTGAAGCTATGATTAAAATTTCTTTTTTCGAAAAGTTATTCACTTTATTAGTACGCTCTTTCCAAGATTTATTTAAATCAATAATTTGTTTTTCTACAGAATTTTTTAAAATAGAAAATAATTCGCTCTCTCTATTATAAAAATAAATATCTGGTTTCACATATCCTTCAAATTCACAATTATTTTGAAAATCTGAATTTTGGCAAAATTTGTTTAGGATTTTTTTTGAAAATAAATCTGATACCTTTGAACCTTCGGGTACAACAAATTTTTTTAAAACTATTTTTCCAAAATAAACCTTATTAAAAATATCAATCAAGGAATCATTATCATTAATTTTATATTTCCCTAAATAAATTTTTTTATCAGTTCCAGAAACATTGAAGATAAGTTTTATCACTTTAGGCATAAAGATATTTTTATCTTCTAAATTAATAAAAATTTCACTTAAGTTATTACCTTCCGTAATTTGAAAGTCTGATTCTATATTTAAGGGTTTAAGAACTAGAAAAGTATAAAAAATGATATTTAAAGAAAATATCAAAAAAAATAGGTATTTCACTAAAGCTTTTTAAAAATTAAAGATACATTCGTCCCGCCAAAACCAAAAGAATTGCTCATGGAATAATTAACTTCTTTATTCTTTGACTTATTAGGAGTCAGGTCGAGATCAAACTCATTATCGGGTTCATTGAGATTTATTGTTGGAGGAATAATAGAATCTTGCATTGCTAGAAGGCAAAAAATCGCTTCTATTGCTCCTGCCGCTCCCAATAAATGACCAGTCATTGATTTTGTAGAACTCACGGATAAGTTTTTTCTACCTTTAAATATTTCTGATATTGCCTTGGCTTCAATTACATCTCCTAAAGGAGTAGATGTGCCATGAGCATTTATATAATCAATCTTTTCATAATCTTCTTTGAAATCATTTAAAGCATTGATCATCGCATTGTAAGCACCTCTCCCATCCTCAGCAGGTGCAGTTATATGGTAAGCATCATCACTTTGTCCGAAACCTACAACTTCGCCATAGATTTTAGCTTTTCTATTTTTTGCAGACTCTAGTTCTTCTAAAATCAATATACCTGCGCCCTCTCCTAATAAAAACCCATCTCTTTTTTTATCCCACGGACAACTTGCTTGCTTAGGATTTTCATTATTTGTTGATAGAGCTTTCGCAGCATTAAAACCCGCAAGACCTAGAGGAGTGATTCCGGCTTCTGACCCTCCGGTAATCATTATATCTGCATCGCCATAAGAAATAGTTCTGGCTGAATAACCTATACTGTGACCAGCACTGGAACATGCTGAGACAATTGAAATATTAGGTCCTTGTAAATTATATTTAATTGCTACATTCCCAGATGCCATATTTATGATTGCACCGGGAACAAAAAATGGTGAAATTTTTCTTGATCCTTTATTTGCAAGAATTAGAGCATTTTCTTCAATACTACCGAGGCCACCTATTCCGGAACCAATTGAAACTCCTATTCTTGTCCTCGCAATATCATCTAAAAATATACCAGCATCTTTTAATGCTTGATCCGAAGCAGTAAGAGCATACTGGATAAATGGGTCAATTCGCCTTTTTTCCTTCGGAGATAATCCAGAAACCTCATCGTATCCTTTTAATTCTGCAGCAAAGGTTGTAGAAAATCCTGTTGGATCGAATTTTGTTATTCGACTAGCACCACTTTTACCACTTACTATACTTGACCAGGTAGAATCGAGGTCATTTCCTAATGGAGAAACAATGCCAAGACCAGTTACGACAACCCGTCTTTTTTCTGACATATTTAAAAAAAATTATTCTGCAGAATCTATATAGTTTACTGCATCCTCAACAGTAGCTATCTTTTCTGCCTCTTCATCGGGAATCTCTATTTCAAATTCCTCTTCGAAAGCCATCACTAATTCAACAGTATCTAATGAATCTGCTCCTAGATCATCGATAAAGCTAGCGGAAAGAGATACTTCTTCTTCACCAACTCCTAATTGTTCGCAAACTATCCTACGAACTCTATCTTCAGTACTGCTCATATGAACCTCTATTTAAAAATTGTTTGAATTATATACCTTTAAAAAATATTTTTTCAAAATAATAGTAAAAATTAGTTTACAAAATTTGTGTAAGTCAAGTTACATATATAAACCACCATTAACATGAATAGTCTGGCCTGTAATATAATTTGCCCGATCTGAGGCTAAAAAATTTACTACTTCAGCAATTTCACTAGGTTTTCCTAGCCTACCTAGAGGGATTTGGGAAGATAAAAAATCTTCATTTCCTTCTGAAATTTCCTTTGTCATATCTGTTTCTATAAATCCTGGAGCAACACAATTCACATTAATATTCCTTGATCCTAGTTCTCTAGCCAAAGACCTAGACATTGCTTCAATCCCTGCTTTTGCTGCAGCATAGTTAGCCTGTCCTTTGTTGCCAAGAACAGCTGACGTAGAAGAAATGTTTATTATTCTGCCCCACCTGTTTTTAACCATTTTTTTTATAAATGATTTAATGAGTAAGTATTGTCCGTTAAGGTGAACATCAATAACGTTATCCCATTCATCATCTTTCATTCTTAACATGATGTTATCTCTAGTTATTCCGGCATTGTTAATCAATATATCGGGATAAATTTCTTTCGAATCAAGTAGAGAAGTTAAATCTTTAATTGATTCTCTGTCGCCTAGATCTAATTTGAAGGCATTACCTTCAATGTTCATTGAATTTATATTTTCTAAAATACTTTTAACACTAGATTCAGAAGTTCCAGTTCCAACAACAAAATATTCGTTATTTAAAGATTTAAGAATGGCATTGCCTATTCCTCTTGAGGCACCAGTTATTAAAACGGTTTTTTTTGACACTAACTAATTTGTGGAGTCTTCGGTTGAATCATCCTTTGTTTTTATATCCAGAATTTTTCTTCCCTTAAAAAAACCGTCTCTTGTCATATGATGTCTTTGATGCTTTTCACCAGTAACAGGATCAAGTGATAGAGCTTCTTTTTTCAAAGCATTATGAGCGCGTCTTGCGCCCCGTCTTGCTCTGGATACCTTACTTTTCTGTACAGCCATAATTTAGAAACGCAATTCTATGGCAATTTGAATATTTATTCATCATTTTTAAGTATTTTTTTAAACTCTTTGGGAGGCTTTTCAGTTACATGAATATTCAAATCCTTTGAAGTGAAAGAGTTCGCATGAAGATACATCCTTTTTTTATAAGTTGAAACTTTTGAAAGCTTATTTTCTCTTATTCCGTATTTCTTGTCTCCTACAATTGGAAATCCTAATTCAGAAAGATGAACTCTTAATTGATGAGTTCTTCCAGTAATCAATTCGCACTGAATGAGCGAAAAATGCTTTGAAGATTCAATTAATTTAAAAAAGGTTTTAGCAATTTTCCCGCCGTCTGAAATCCTAACCATTCTTTCTTTGCCTATAACCATATTTTTTTCAATATTTATTTCATAAATACCATCTTTATGAATCCAGTTTCCATGGACAACAGCTTGATAAGTTTTTTTTACTTTTCTTTCCGAAATCAATTTATTACAGCGCCTTAAAAATTTATTGTTTTTAGCAATTACTTGGCAACCCGATGTATCTTTATCTAATCTATGAACCAATTTTGCATCTCTGTAGGCTTTACCAAAATTTCTTATCGTTTCAATGACGCCAAGTGATATTCCACTTCCACCATGTGAGGCAATGCCCTCAGGTTTGTTTATAACAATGAAATCATCATTTTCCTCTAAAATTGCTTCTTTTATCAAAGATATAATATTAGTAGGAACAAATTGACTTTCTTCTTTTGAAATCCTAATGGGCGGGACTCTCAATTCATCTCCGCTAAATAATTTATATGAGGGTTTTTTTCTTTTGCTGTTAATTCTGATCTCGCCTTTTCTGATGATTGAGTAGATCTTGGATTTTGGTACGCCTTTTAAATAATTAATTAAAAAATTATCCAGTCTTTGACCGGAAATATTTTCATCAATAATTATTTTTCTTACTTCAGGCATAAATAATTTAGATTTATTTAAATATTTTCTCTAGAATACATATCAAGTCCCTAATTAATGTTATTTTAGGGCAAGAATTTTAACTTAGTTTAAATATAAGAATTTAATAAAGTTAGGTAGCTTGGGCGTAAAACCTAATATTTATTTCCAATAAAGCCTTCTTTAGGAGGAACAATCTTTTATATTTAAGCATTTTCATGAGGTGAAACTATGAAAAGAATGCTTATCAACGCTACACAGCCGGAAGAACTCAGGGTTGCAATAACAGAAGGTAATCTTTTGTATGATTTAGATATTGAAAATATCAGTGAAATCCGCAGAAAAGGAAATATATACAAAGGAAAAGTTAGTAGAATTGAACCAAGTCTAGGAGCCGCATTTATTAACTATGGGGCGGAAAGACATGGTTTTTTGCCTTTCAAAGAAATTTCTCCTCAATTTTATCCTGAAAAATATAATCGTAATTCAAGACTATCTGTTTCAGATTGTTTAAAGAAAGATCAAGAAATTCTTGTTCAAGTTGAAAAAGATGAACGAGGTAACAAAGGAGCAGCCCTAACTACTAATATAAGTCTAGCAGGAAGATATTTAGTTTTAATGCCGAATAATCCAAAAGCGGCCGGAATCTCTAGAAGATTAGAAGGAAAAGAAAGAGATAAACTTAAAGAAAGAATTGAGTCCTTAAAAGTTCCTGAATCTATGGGATTAATAGTTAGAACTGCAGGAGAAGGAAAAGACCTTGAAGATCTTAAATGGGATTTAGAGTACCTCCAAAGAGTTTGGGAAGGCATAAGTGAAGCAAATACTTTGAAAAAAAGCCCAATTTTAATTTTTAAAGAAAGCGATATCATCATAAGAGCTTTAAGAGATTATCTGAAAGAAGATATCGAAGAAATCTGGGTCGATACTGAAGAAGCTTTTGAAGAAGCTTCTGAGTTCGTCGAACGTGTAATGCCTGATCAAGCTAAAATTCTTAATAAGTATGAAAATACTCTCCCTTTATTCACCCGATACCAAATTGAATCGCAAATTGAAACTGCTTATCAAAGAGAGGTAAAACTTACATCTGGAGGATCAATCGTCATAGATGATGCGGAGGCACTTGTTGCGATAGATATCAACTCATCTCAAGCTACTTCAGGTAAGGATATTGAAGAAACTGCGGTCAAAACCAACATAGAAGCATGTGAGGAGATTGGAAGACAATTGAGGCTTAGAGATATCGGTGGATTGGTTGTAATTGATTTCATCGATATGATGAAACTTGAAAATAAGCGTGCTGTAGAAGATGCTATGAGAGAGGCACTTTCTGAAGATAGAGCCAGAGTTCAAATTGGACGTATTTCTAGATTTGGATTGCTTGAACTATCAAGACAAAGACTTAGATCATCTTTGAAAGAAAGATGGACGCAAGATATCAATACCCTTTCAACCGCAGTTCTTAGATTGCTTGAAGAGGAATCTAGTAAAGAAAAAACTAGTGAAGTAAGAGCAATAGTATCACCTGATATGTCAGCATTACTTCTTAATGAAAGAAGAGTTCGTTTGAACGATATAGAAGCTAGGAGTAATGTAAAACTTGTTGTAATTTCTGATGCAACTAGACCCGATTCTAGATTTGAAGTTATAAGGATTAAAGATGGAAAGGTTATAGACCCTGAAAAAAATAGATCGAGTATTTCGGTTGC
>CACOQX010000010.1 GCA_902629465.1 uncultured SAR86 cluster bacterium
CTGTTTCAGTTTCTTTAGCTAAATTTTCTAAAAATTTAAAAACTCTTGAAATAATCAAAGCTCTTAAAATCAATGAAAAAACTATGATTATTAAAGAAATAACTACATTACCAATAGATATACCTAGAAAATCTTGATTCCATACTTCCAGTATTAAATTAAAAAACCCGTCCATAAAAATTAATTGAAATTATACGAAAAAACTGTAGCAAATCCTTCTTCTTTCTTTACAGCATTTGAAGGAGGTTTTGAGTCATAAAATGTATTGTATTGAAGGGAAATTTTAAAATTTTCATTTACATGAAAATCGAACTGACCAATTAGAGTTGCCTTATAATCACTAAAAGAACTTAATGCAGGCTGAATAAAAGCTGATAAATCAAATACTATATTTTCATCTATTAAAAATTCACTGTGAAAGTAAGAGGATACTCTCAAAGTATTATCAGTAATTGTTGATAAATCCTCTTCATCTTCATTCATAACTCCAACGCCTGCCTTAAAATTATTTTCTAAATTAAATCTTGCACCTAATCCAATTAATTCTCTCTTATTAAATTTTCTAAACGGATTCTTTGAATATTGTATATACGTTTCTAAACTGGGGTCTTTATCAAATAAAAAATTTAGTCTCAAATGAGCTAATGTTGCAGAATCATAATTTTTTTGATTAATTTGTTTTTGCGACCTCTTTATAACAAAAAAAGTTTCCAAATCTTCTACGTTGTAATCTAATGAGGATTGAATTGAAAAACTGTCTCTATTTCTATTTCCTCTTGAAAAACTTAGCGATCCTGAGATGTTAGCAAAAAAGCCTTTTTCTCCGTCTCTCCTCAAGTCTTCTACATTTACAATCGCCTCTGAATGAATAAAAAAAGATGAAAATAAAGCAAAAATTAGAAAAAATTTACTTTGTCTTTGCAATAAATACTCCAGACCAGTCATTCGGCAAGGTTTGTTTTGATAATTCATCAATCCTTTCTAAAAATAGCGTGTAGTATAAAGTAAATTCAGTTTTAGAAAACCTATATTTATCAATATGTTCTTTGGCTTTTAGCCAATTTTGATCTCTATAATTCTTTAAAAACTCTTGGTGTTCTATTAAAAAATCCTCATCTGGAATCTCGGAATCCTCTTTATTAAATACTGTATAGATTGTTACAGGCTCTGATTTTCCTTTCACCGCAATCAAATCAAGTTCGCACACAGAATATTTATCCTGTGGAAGACCCTGAACAGATCCTTCACCCAAAATAATCTGCATCCCATAATTGCCCGACTGACCTTCCAAACGAGAAGCTAAATTAACTGCATCACCAAGCACCGTATAGTCAAATCTTTTATCAGAACCCATGTTTCCAACAATACATTCACCTGTATTTATTCCAATACCCACAGACAATTTATCTTCATCATGTCTATTTAGATCTTTATTTAACTGCTCTAAAGCTTTGCTCATTGAAAAGGCAGCATCAATTGATTTTTCTCTATGTTTTGGATCTTCAGAAGGCGCATTCCAAAAAGCCATAATACAATCCCCCATGTATTTATCTATGGTCCCTTGATTATTTAATATCTCATTGGACAAAACAGTTAATAAATTATTTATTAAATTAGTTAAAGCTTCTGGATCTCCTTTGTATTTTTCAGAAATTGAAGTAAACCCTCTTATATCAGAGAAAAGAAAGGTCATTTCTTTTCTTTCTCCACCAAGTTTAAGTGATTCACTTGATTGAGCTAATTTCTCTACCATCACAGGTGACATATATTGAGAAAATGCGTTTCTTACCTTACTTCTTTCTAATTCAGTAAAGAGAAAATTAAAGAACGTAACCACCAAATAACAAATAAGACAAATAACAAGAGGGGATATAGGATCAACCAAATAGTTATAGGAATTAAAAATATAAAAACTACCAAATGAGGAAATTCCATTTCCCATGATAAAAACAAATAAACCTCCTATTGGACCCAAGAATTGAATAAAAAAAGTAATAAGAAGGGCTAAAAATAATCCTGTTACAACTTCCATACCAAATATCCAATCAGGTCTTTTAAGAAATTGTCCTGAAAGAATCTGATCTGTTAAATTAGCAATTATGTTTACTCCCGGAACATTATTTTCAAGCGGGGTTGATCTTAAATCAAACAGCCCTGGAGCACTCGTTCCAACAATCAATATTTTGCCTTCAAAATCTTCTTGAGTGTATTTAGGGCTTAGTACTTCCCAGATAGGAATAGTTTTAATAGGCTCTTTGGAGTAATGAATCCAAGCAGATCCATCTTCGTTAGTTGGGATAATTAAATTTCCTAATTTGACATGATTTATGCCTGTTTCTTCTCCAAAAGCGTCTTCTCCTGAAGCATTTGAAGATTTTATTTGAAAAGTACTTGCCCCTATAGCAACTCTTAAAATTTCTAAAGATAGAGACGGAACAAGATTTCCATTTATATTTTCAAACAAAGGAAGTCTTCTTATAATTGAATCGTTATTTCCAATACTCATACTGCCTATTCCAGTTGCGGAATCATCTAAAATTCTTAAATTAGTTTGAATGCCAGTGTATTTTTGTAAAAATTTTCTTGGATTATCTCCTTGTTCAATTAGGCCAAACTTCATAACAAAATTATTTCTCTTTGAATTACTTGGTATAGCCCCAAGAACTACTGTTCCATGGTTTTTAATAGAATTTGCAAAAATATCATCATTATCTTGAATCTCATTAAGAATATCTATTAAGGAGGAATTATTTTTGTATTGTTTCTTCAATTCATTCGATCCTGTTCTGTCGAACTCTGCAAAAACAATATCAAACCCAAGAGAAGATGATAGATAGGTTTTATTTACTAGATTAGCAAGAACACTTCTTGGCCATGGCCATTGACCTATCTCAGAAAGAGATTTTTCATCAATATCCAAAACTACTACTGTGTCTGGAGATATTGTCTCTCTCGGAGAGATGTTTTGAAACAGATCAAAAGCAGTATTTCTTAGACTTGAAAAAACATTCAAAGGATCAAAAATTGGAATAAAACTTACAAAAATTGCAAAAGGGATTAATAAATATCTTCCTATTTTTGAAAAATTCATAGTTCTATCTAAAAATATTATCCAATATTAGCTTTATTTTTAATATAATTCGTTCCGAAAGGATTTGCCGATGAAAATATCAGTATCTTTAGCAAGAAGATTCATATTATTTTTATGCTTTTTACTAAGTATAAATCTTCTGGCGCAGAATGTTCCACCATCTATAAGTGACCCTGAAGAGTTGAGAGCAACTCAAATTGAAAGACAAAAGGTTTTTGACTCAATTATTGAAGATCCAACAAATCTGGAGAATCTTTTTAATTATGCAAATTTATCAATCCTTGTAGGAGATTTAGAAGCAGCAATTGGAGTTTTTGAGCAAATGCTAATTTATAAACCTGATTTGCCGAGAATTAAGTTAGAGCTTGGAGTTTTGTATTTTAGATTGGGAGCGTATGCTTCAGCAAAAAGATATCTGGATGATGTTGAAAATTATGACCCTCCTCAAGAAGTTAAAGAGAAAGTGGATGTTTTTCTTAAACAAATTGACAACGAAACCAGACTTTTTAAGACGCAGTCAGTAGTTTCTATTGGAACCGGAATGTCAAGTAATGCTAATGCTGGATTGGATACAGATGTTGTAACTGTGGTGGGAGATTTGGGAGCAGTGGAATTAAATATATCAAATAAACCTAAGTCTGATCTTTATTATACAGCAGCTTTTTCATCTCAAATTACTCAAGATTTAAGGCATCCTAGAGGAGATACGATTAATTATGTTATTTCTTTGTCAAGACAGGTTTATCGAGATTTTTCAAATTTCGATTCTTCAACTGGAGTATTTTCAGTAAATAGGAAATTTAATATGCTCGATAATGAAAAATTAAAACTAACTAATCAATCGTTTAGTCCCTCATTAACTGCTTTTAAAGTATTTTTACAAGGTTCAGAATTACTTAGATCACATAGAGTTGATGTTGATTGGAAGGCAACATTAATGGATTCAGGTACATTTGGTTTAAATGTATATCTAGATGAAAGAGATTTTCTTGGTTCTCAAAATAAATCTGGAGACTTTATTGGAGTTGGACTTAGCAGAAGTATTATTTTTCCTAAAAGCGGAATTTTCTTGAGTTACAAAACTAATTATGAACATTTCTATGCAACTTCACCAATCGAGACTTATATAAAAAGATCTTTTGACGTCAGTACTAGACAAGCATTGAATTCGACTACTTTTGCAACTACAAATGTTGGATATTCTTATAAGGATTATGAAGAAAAAGATCCTTTTCTTGGCTTGAGGTCCGATAAATCGTTAAACTTGAGATTAGGTCTTACTAAGATTCTTAATCTTTGTTGGAATACAGATTTAGGACTTTCTTTTTCTACCAATAAAAGCACAATTGGACTTTATGCTCGGTCAAATGAAGGATTTTCCGTAAAATTTAATTATCTTTGTACACCTTAAAATGTCTAATGAATTTATATTAAGGGTTCAATGTCCTGATAAATATGGCATTGTTGCGAAAGTTTCCTCTACACTAAATAAAGCAAATCTTTTTATACTTGACTCCGCACATTATGGGGATCCGGAAAACAAGATTTTCTTCATGAGAGCAAAGTTAGTTTATTCAAAAAAATTGCTTGATATAAAAAAATTTTCAAGCTTTTTTGAATCAGAATGCAAAAATTTGAAAATGAATTGGTCTATAAAAGAGGCCGGTTATAAACCAAATACAGCAATATTTGTCTCAAAATACGGACATTGTCTTCAGGACTTAATGTATAGAGTCGACTCTGGTATTTTACCTATGAAAGTTTCTTGTATTATTTCCAATCACAAAGATCATGAAAAAATAGCAAATTGGCATGACATTCCTTTCTTTTTTATACCAATTAATAAAAATAATAAAGATGAGTCAGAATTACAAACAAGGAAAATCGTTAAAGATTTGAATATAGACTTGATGATTCTTGCAAGATACATGCAAATCTTATCTGACGAGATGTGTAAAGATTTTTATGGAAAAATAATCAATATTCACCATTCATTTTTACCAAGTTTTAAAGGTGCGAAACCATATCATCAAGCTTATGAAAAAGGAGTTAAGATTTTAGGAGCAACTGCACATTATGTTTCATCCGACTTAGATGAAGGTCCGATAATAGATCAAAGTGTTGAGAGGGTAGATCATGCTAAAACTCCAAAAGATCTTGAATTGATTGGAAGAGATCTCGAATCTATTACTTTAGCTAGAGCCGTCAAATATCATATAGAAAGAAGAATATTTATAAATAATTCTAAAACAGTTATTTTTAGTTAGTTGTTGAGCAAGCTTTCTATCTTCCATCTAATAAGATTTTTATGATTTTCTGTAGCTTCATCTCGAGAAGGCAAAAAAGTATATGCTTTTATTCTCTTCAGAGAAGCATAACTCGCAGAGGTTGAAGGAGAATCAAAATTTCCACTTCTAAAAATCATTATCAGCCTTTTAAGATAATAATTCTGTAGATTTTGATCTATACCGTTTAGTTCACGAGATTTACTTTCTTTAAAAATAGATAAAGTTAGATCTTTAAGCAGCTCATTTGGTAGATATTCATTTCCGTATAAAGAAGAATCAGTCAGTCTTTTTAGAACTCTAGAATTGGTAAAGTGTTTTAATACTTTTTTTTGTCCTTTTAAAATCATTTTGTGAATTTTGGGATCTTCAGTTTTACCGTAAAAATCAAAACTTCTTCTTTCCCGTTGCAACTTACTTGCAATGTCAGGAGGAAGAAGAAATTTATCGCTATCGAAATAATATTCAGAAAGAATTTTTATTGATTCTTTTTGAATTTTATAAGGAACAACTTCATATGGATTTCCACCGTTTTCTAACATGTAGCCCCTATTTGTATAAACTCCACCAACTTGCCTTGAAATTATTTCAGCTGATGAATGAATTTGTCTTAAAAGAATTCTGTATCCCTGATAAATGCTTTCCCAGCTATCTGATTTTGATTTTAAAGTATCGTAAAGATTTGGTATTAAGTTTTGCGATAGTATAATTCTATCTTTGGCATAACTGACAGGATCATTCGACATATCTCCAGTATTTATTCTTGGATCAATTCCTTTTCCAGGAGATCTCATATCATCAGCATCGTTCCCAAATAAATATTCTTTAGAGGAATATTTCTCAAGCATTTCATCTAAATCATTTTTTGAAAGTTCTGGAGTATAAGCGTACTTAATCGCCAAAATGTCATATTTACCGGGTTTTATATCTGCATACTGTCCTTGTTTTACTCCCAGAGGAGCAATATTTAAAGCATGGTAATCCATTACAGAAGAACTTAAACCTTCTTTATAAGTTTTTTCAGGATTGTGTACATCAGAATTATTATGGAGAGTTGAAGCAGCGAAATTATGATTGAGACCTAACGTGTGACCAACTTCATGTAATATTAATTGGTATAAATCTTCTTTGTATAATTTACTTATCTCGGTTTCATTTAATTCTAGTGCTTCCATGGCTAATTTTCCAAATAGTCTATTTTCTTGTTTTATCAAAGAATTAAGACAAAAATCGTTTCTATGATTTTGTTGATTATCTTGATTTTCAAATATTTCTGAGTATCTGACTCTATTAGTAAGGTAAATCCATTCAAGCATAATATCTGCTCCAAGAATTTCTCCTGTTCTAGGATTTGTAAAACTAGGGCCGTATCCTCCAAAAGGAGGATTAGGTGATGAAGTCCATCTTATAGTGTTGTATCTTATATCGCCCGCTGACCATTTTGCATCTTCAGGTTGTATTCTTACTTCAATTGCATTGAGGAAACCAGCTTCTTCAAAAGCAATATTCCATGCTAAAACTGCATTTTTTATAATAGGTCTAAGTTCGTAAGGAGTAGAATTTTCAATCCAAAACAAAATAGGTTTAACTGGTATAGATTTTTCTTTATTTTTATCTTTTTTCTCTAGATGCCATTTATTAATTAGATCTTCATAAGGAGTAATATCTGTTGAAGATAAGTTGGTTTTTCTTTCAGAAAAGAAACCTATTCTTTGATCTTCTACTCGAGTTTCAAAATTGTTTTCAGGATAATTTATAAAACTAAATCTAAGAGAAATTGAATTATTTCTTGAATCTTGATTTTCTATTGGTTTATTAGATGGATTTGAGAAAACAAAATTAATTTCAAAGTCAGTGTTTTTAGGATAATTTAACACTTTATTGATACTAGATTTATTTCTGGATATAGAACCAATTCTAAAGGAATCTTTAGATTCTTCTTTGTTTTGAGCAACAGTTATTTTGGATAAGTTTTCACTTAATAATAAAGATGTAACATCTATTAAAAATTTATCTTTTGTTTCAGATTTTTTTTCAATTTTTAATGAATCTATCAAGGAATTAGAAATATTTGCATTTTTAGCTTTTGATAATGGATTTTTCTCATCAAATAAATAGGCAGTATTGATTCGATCTATTCTGATCTGGTCAAAATATTTTATGAATTTAATGATGCCGTTATCTAAATAATTTCCTCTCCAAGTTCCAGCTTCTACTATTCCATCCAAAATGTGAGCAAAATAAATAAATTCTTTCTCTAATTGATTTTTTTTTATTAAAAAATAAACTTTTCCATTTTCATCATTTCTATAAACATCAATGAGTCCGGGAAAGTGTGTCAAGTCTTCCAGAAAAGTCTCAAGTCCATCATCTTTTTCTTCTTTTTTATTATTATCTTCATCGGCCAAAATAGATATTGAAAGAAATCCAATAAGGGCTATCCTAAATAGTAAATTGTATAAAATCATGATTGGAAACAAATTATCTTAGGTTAATGAAAAACAATCAATCAGAAAGAAAAAAAAGTTCTATGCCCTTGAGGATTACGAGAAAAAGTTTTTTGGGAGTACTAAGTTTAATTTTTCAAGAATTTATGGAATCTTTATTTACAAAATTTAAGTTAAAGAAACCAAAAGAAGAAGAAGTTCTATCAATTGTAAGGTTAAAAGCAGAGCCTAATAATCCAAATTCTGTGCTTAAAATAATTGATAATTATGCATATAAAAAAACTTTTCTTATGAATATCGGAGAAGAAAAAGGGCTTCTCTTAGAAAATGCAATTAATGAATCAGCAGCAAATAACATTCTTGAGTTAGGTGTTTATTTGGGCTACTCAACAATTAGAATTCTTAAAAACTTAAATGATAATTCTAAACTTACTTCAATTGAATCAAATAATAGATTCGCCGAAATTGCATCTGAAAATATAAATATAGCTGGACTATCAAATAAGCATAAATTGATTATAGGGAAATCAAACGAAGTCATTCCAAATCTAAGTGAAAAATATGATTTTATTTTCATTGATCATTGGAAGGATTTATACCTAAAAGATTTAAAAACTTTAGAAGAAAATGATTTGATTGAAGATAAGGCTTGGATTTTTGCAGATAATGTAATTCTTTTTAATCTGGAAGATTATTTAGATTATGTAAGATTGTCTCCAAAATATACAAGTAAATTCATTCCTGCGAAAAGGGAATATTCAAAATCACACCCTGATGGAGTGGAAATCTCAATCTTTAATAATGAAATTTAATACTCTTGATTTGCATGGAATCAAACATGCAGATGTAAAAATTGAAGTAGAAAATTATCTTTATTTGAATCAAGAGGATTGTCCGATATTAATTATCTGTGGAAACAGTCAAAAAATGATATCTTTAGTGGAGGAGGTTCTCGTCAAAATTAAATCAAGTTTTGAGATAGGTTCAGGTAATAATTATGGAACTATCATGGTGAGGTCAGTTTAAAAATGGATAACTTTTCTTTAGTTTTAAAAAATTGTAATTTGGTAAATGAAGACTCTATAGCTGCAGTAGATATTGGAATTAAGGGCGATAAAATAGAAAAGATTGCTTCCCAAATAACTTCAGAATCTTCTGAAATTATTGACCTTGAGGGAAATTACATTGCTCCTGGAATAATTGATGATCAAGTCCATTTTAGAGATCCAGGATTGACTGAAAAAGGAGATATACTTTCAGAGTCTTT
This sequence comes from uncultured SAR86 cluster bacterium, assembly GCA_902629465.1. Lineage (GTDB taxonomy): Bacteria > Pseudomonadota > Gammaproteobacteria > Magnimaribacterales > AG-339-G14 > MEDG-81. Next base: position 9,091 of record CACOQX010000010.1, read on the forward strand.
GGCAGCCGTCTTTTCAGGCGTCACCTCTACCTTTGATATGCCTAATGTCAATCCTAATACAACTACTATTAATCTATTGAATGATAGGAATTCACTTGGAGCAAATAAATCTTGGACTAATTATTCCTATTATTTTGGGGCAACAGAAACTAATTTAGAAGAAATAAAGAAATTAAATCCTAAAGAAACTTGTGGCTTAAAAGTTTTTATGGGAACTTCTACTGGAACTTTATTAGTAGAAGACGATTTTGCTCTAGACCAAATCTTTCGATTTTGCCCAGTAACAATTGTGACTCATTGCGAAGATAATGAAACTATAAAAGATAATTTAGAAAAAGTTAATTCAGAGCATCAAAAATTGAATGCAAGTTTTCATCCTATTATTCGCGACGATGTATGTTGTTACAAATCATCATCGAAGGTCATTGAATTAGCAAAAAAACATTCTTCAGATCTACATGTTCTTCATTTGACTACTGAAAAAGAGATTGAACTTTTTGAAAATTTTGATTTGAAGAATAAAAAAATTACTTGTGAAGTCTGCGTGCACCATCTGTGGTTTGATGAGAGAGATTATGAAAAGCAGGGAAATTTAATAGTTTGCAATCCAGCCATAAAAAAAGTATCCGATAGAGATGCGCTGAGAAAAGCACTTAAGGATGGTTTTATAGATTATGTTGCTACCGATCATGCTCCTCATTGTTTTGAAGATAAGAAATTGCCTTATGGAGAAGCGCCAGCTGGAATTCCACTTATTGAGCATTCATTTCACATGATGATAGAACTTCATAAACAAGGATTTTATTCCCTTGGAGAAGTTATTTCATACATGAGTCACAAGGTAGCTGATAGGTTTTCTATTCAGGATAGAGGATATGTAAGGGAGGGTTATAAGGCAGACTTTATGATGTTTGATCTTGAGAAAAGAACCTTAGTAAAAAATAAAACAGAAAAAACTAAATGCGGATGGACACCCTTTGATGGATATACTTTCAATTCCTCTGTACTTGGGACAATCGTTAACGGAAAGCCTATTGTGGTTGATGGAAAACTAGTCGCAAAAAATTCTTCTGCAGAAAAAATATTATTTGATAGGTAATGAATTATTCAGAATACTTTTCCTATGATTCTCTTGGATTAGCCGACCTAGTAAGAACAAAGAAAATATCGCCTGAAGAGCTCTTAGATATAGCAATAGGATTAACTAAAAAATTGGATCCTAAATTAAATGCTATTCCAATTAAACATTTTGATTTAGCTAGAGATAATTTAAAAAATCAAAACAACAAAGGAATATTTTATGGCGTTCCGTTTTTGTTGAAGGATCTTAATAATTATTTAGAAGGAACTGTAACTTCAGGAGGTTCTAGAATCTTGAAAAATATTAAAGCAGATCATTCAAGCGAATTGGTTAAAAGAACTATAGATTCAGGATTAAATATATTTGGGAAAACTAACTCTCCTGAACTTGGATTGACTGTTACAACTGAACCAGTATTGTATGGTCCAACTAGAAATCCCTGGAACTTAGACAGATCCTCTGGAGGGTCCAGTGGTGGAGCCTCATCTGCTGTTGCCGCAGGGATAGTTCCAATGGCACAAGCAAGTGATGGAGGAGGTTCTATAAGAATTCCTGCTTCTTGTTGTGGACTATTTGGTTTAAAACCTACTAGAGCTAGGACACCTTTAGGTCCAATTTCTTTAGAAGGATGGGGCGGGCAGTCAATTTTCCATTGTGTTTCTGTTTCTGTAAGAGATTCTGCTGCTCTTTTGGATGTTACCTCTGGCCATGAAAGGGGAGCTCCGTATAGATCTGCTCATCAAGAAAAAAGCTTTTTAGAACAAATTAACATCGAACCGGGAAAACTTAAAATTGGTTTTTTAGATGATTCAAGTATTTCTGTTGACGAAGATGTTAAAGAGGTAATGAATTCAACAATAGATTTATGTCAAAAATTAGGGCATTCAGTTGAGCGTACAAAAATAAATTTTTCTTCTGAAGAAATTTCCTTAGCTATCGTTACTATTATCTCTTCAAACGTAGCTTATACAGTTAAATCGCAATCTGAACAGACTGGAAGAAATATTTCCAATGAATTTTTTGAAAACGTTACTCTTCAAATGGCAGAAAATGGTAATAATTTTTCAGCCAGTGACTATGTCAATGCAATAAAAATTAACCATAGATTAGGACAAGAATTAGAAAAAATGTTTGATAAATATGATGTTCTTTTATCACCAGTTTTAGCATCACCTCCGATAAAAATTGGAACTATAGATATGAACACTAATGATATGAAAACTTACATTGAAAGACTAAGTAATTACTCTCCCTTTACAGGAATATTTAATCAGTCTGGACAACCTTCTATGTCTGTTCCTCTATTTAGAACGAAAGATAATCTTCCAGTTGGGTCTATGTTTTCTGCCTCATTTGGAAATGAAAATTTATTATTTTCTCTAGCAGGTCAATTAGAGCAAGCACAACCTTGGAGAGAATCTCTTAATAATATGAGAACGGTTTTGCTGGAGACTATTTAGATTCTAGGTAGCTAGATCTACTTTCTTCTTCTATTTCCTGTCTGAATTCCGATTCTTGAATGAAGTATCCTAGAAGACCAAGTAAGAATGTTAATCCAGCTATGAGTAGAAAAAAAACAACAATATTTCTGGTAATTTCAGAATCTTTCATACTGATATAATACATAATTATCCTCTTTTGAAAGAATGATTGTCGAAAAAAGATATACCTTTAGAGAAAAATTTTCTTGGTCTCTTTATGATTGGGCAAATTCTGTTTTTGCCACTACTATTTTGGCAGGTTTTTTTCCTCTTTTTTTTAAATCTTATTGGGGAGGTGATCTTGATGACTCTACCTCAACTGCTTTACTAGGAACTGCTAGTTCGGTCGCTGGATTAATTATAGTTTTGATTGCTCCCTTACTTGGAGCAATGGCTGATTTATCTCGTAAAAAAAAGTTTTTTTTATTAATTTTTGCTTTGCTGGGAATTATTTCGACAAGTCTTCTTTTTTTTATTTCCTATGGATTCTGGCAGTGGAGTTTAATAATTTTTGGTTTATCAGTTATTGGTTTTTCCGGAGCAAATATTTTTTATGATTCTCTTTTGATAGACGTTTCATCTAATGAAGATAGGAATTATGTTTCTTCGATGGGATATGCCCTAGGATATTTAGGAGGAGGTATCTTATTTTTGATTAACGTTCTTATGTATTTATATCCTTCATTTTTTAATTTAAATTCTCAAACTGAAGGTATCTTATATTCTTTTTTATCTGTTGCTGTTTGGTGGTTTGTATTCTCTATTCCTTTATTTTTATTTGTTCAACAAAAAAAAATTGAAGATATAACAGATTTTAAAAATCCATTTAAACAATCTTTTTTAAGAGTTTTTAATACTTTTAAAGAAATAAAGAAATTTAAATCTGTATTGATATTTTTAGTAGCATATTGGTTTTACATTGATGCAATAGACACTATAGTGAGAATGGCTGTAGCATACGGAACAGACTTAGGATTTGATTCTTCTAAATTAATAATTGCTTTAATTTTTACTCAATTTATTGGATTTCCTGCAACATTTGGATATGGGTATTTAGCTGAAAAGTTTGGATTATTTAAAATGTTAGTTTTTGGAATTTTGATATACATTTTTATTTGTATTTACAGTCTCTTTATAACAAGTGCTACAGACTTTTTTATTCTTGCTGGACTTGTAGGATTAGTTCAAGGAGGTGTTCAATCGGTAAGTAGGACAATATTTAGTAGATTAATACCTCAAGAAAAGGCAACTGAGTTTTTCGGATTTTATAATTTAATTGGAAAATCTGCTGTTGTAGTTGGTCCAGCTTTAGTAGGCTGGATGGCTTACTTATTTAATAACCCTAAAGCTGGAATTATAAGTTTACTGATACTATTCATTCCTGGAATTGTGATTTTATTTTATGTGCCTAGATCCAGTTTAGTAAGAGATTAAATCTCTTTCTTTCATAATTTCCATCAGTAATTCTGGCTCATCGGTAACAATCCCATTAACTCCAAGATCTATTAAGTTATTTATTGTGTTTCTATCATTTATTGTCCATACGTGGACTAATAAGTTACATTTATCAGCTTTTTGAATTAAATTTTTTGTCAATACTTTGATTCCTTTCCAGTTAAGAGGGATTTGCATAATTTTTATGTTTTTATCATATGCTTTAAAAAACTTAAATAATGCTACATCTTTCAAACCCATTGAGACTATTGCATTTTGATTATGTTTTAATACCTTTTTAGTATGACCAGAATGAAACGAAGCAAAACAAACTCTATTGAACGCATTCATGTCTGCAACAACTTTTATACTATCTTGTATTACTTCTTTAATTTTTAAATCTATATTGAAATATATATCAGGAAATTTTTTTAAAGCATCTTCAAGAGTTAGTAATCTACATTTTTTTTCTTTAAATAATCCGGCTATTTCCTTAAATGTAAGATCTTTTACCTGCAAATCAAGATTAAATAACCTTTTTAAATCTGAATCATGAAAAGCTATAACCTCATTATCCAAAGTAATTCTTAAATCAGTTTCTATGTATTTATAACCCATTTGAATAACAGAATTAAAAGCTTCAAAGCTATTCTCAATAAATTTTTTAGAATTACCCCTATGAGATAAACCAACAAAAGAATCTTTTTGATAAATATTTTTCATATAGAAAAAAATGATATTAGGATTTAAGATGAATGGGTGAATTATTTTTTATATTCTATTTTTTTAATTCTAGTCATCGTCTTTCTTCCATATATTTACTATTCAGTTAAATTAAAAAATCCATCAAAAATTATTAAACCTCAGTATGGAAAATTTGCAGAATTAAAAAATGGGAATATTTTTTATCAAAAATTTACTTCAGATAACCCTTTAGGACAGATTGTTATTTTGGTACATGGTTTTTCTACTCCGAGTATAGTTTGGAAGGGAATCGTTCCTTATTTGACTAATGCGGGGTATGACGTTATTGCTTACGATCATTATGGACGGGGTTTTTCATCAAGACCAAAAGTTGACTACACAAAAGATTTTTATATATCAACACTCCTAGAATTAGTTGATTACTTAAAAATAGAACAAAAAATTCATCTCGTAGGATATTCAATGGGTGGCCCAATTGTTGGATATTTTGCTAATGAAAATCCAAATAAAGTAAAGTCTGTTAATTTTATTGCGCCTGCAGGCTATATGTTCAAGAAAAAATCTCAATCAAGTTTTTATCTTAAAATCCTTAATATTAAATTTGTAAGTAATTATATTTCTATTGTATTCCCATCTTTAATGTATGGAGGCAGCTCTTCAATAGCACTGACAACTGAAGAAGATGAGAATAGATTATCTCAAGATGAATTAAGCAGAGTTTACAAAGAACAAATGAAATATGAAGGCTTTACAAGATCATTAATTTCAACAGCAAACAATTTTAATTTATTTAATACCCAAAAGATGTTTAAAGAATTAGGAAAGAAAAATATAAATGCTTCTGTTATTTGGGGAGATGCAGATGAGGTTGTTCCTATTGATGGTTTAAGATATCTGAAGTCAGATTATCCTAATATTAATTTTAAGGTAGTTGATAAAGGTCATCATGATTTAACTTATGCTCTACCGAGTGTCGTTGGTAAATTTTTATGTAAACAATTAATAAGTTTTTCAAACGGTGAATAAAAAAATAGGCATAACAGAGGTTGTTCTCAGAGATGGTAATCAATCTCTACTCTCAACCCGTTTAAAGATAGAAGACATAATTCCAATTGCGTCTAAATTAGATGATATAGGTTATTCCTCAATTGAAAGCTGGGGCGGTGCTATTTTTGATTCCTGTGTACGTTATTTAGATGAAGATCCTTGGGAAAGACTGAGAGAATTTAAAAGGGCTATGCCAAAAACGAAACAACAAATGCTTTTAAGAGGCCAAAATTTAGTTGGCTACAAACACTATAGTGATGAAATAGTATCTAAATTTATAGATATGTCTGTTTTCAATGGAATTGATATTTTTAGAATTTTTGACGCACTAAATGATTTAAGAAATATAAAACATAGTGTGGAAATAGTTAAAAAAAATGGTAAACATGCCCAAGGAACAATTGCTTATACAATAAGTCCTGTTCATACGCTTGAAACTTGGATTGATTTAGCTAAAGAAATAGAAGATCTTGATTGTAACTCACTATGTATCAAAGATATGTCGGGGATTTTAAGCCCTGAGTTCGCTTATGATTTAATTTCTAGATTGAAAAAAGAAATATCAATCCCAATTCATCTTCACACTCATGCAACGACTGGCATGTCTAACTTAACTAATATGAGAGCAGTTGAAGCAGGGGTGGATAATATTGATACCTCTATTTCATCAATGAGTATGGGTTATGGACACTCAGCCACAGAAACTATGGTTTATTTACTGAAAGAAAAAAATATCGATGTAGATATTAACTTAAATGATTTGTTAAAAATCTCGGAATATTTCAAAACTATTAGAGACAAATATAAAGAATTTGAAGGAAGAATGAAGGGAGTAGATTTACAAATGCTTATTAATCAAGTGCCTGGAGGAATGCTATCTAATTTAGAAACTCAATTAAAAAATCTTGGAAAGGAAGAGCTTTTAGAGGATGTAGTTTCAGAGATATATGATGTAAGAAAAGATGTTGGTTTTGTTCCACTTGTAACTCCTGCATCACAAATTATTGGAGCTCAGGCTCTTTCTAATATTTTAAATAAAAGATATGAAACATTATCAATAGAAATAATTGACATGGTATTGGGTTACTACGGAAAACTTCCAGGAGAAATAAATACCAATCTTTTCAAAAAAGCTTCAGAACAAAAAAATAATATTACAGTCCGTCCTGCAGATTTGCTTAAAGATAAATTTGAGGATTTTAGAGAAAATTTAAAACAATATTGTAATAAATTACAAATTAAAGATTTGAGTAATATTGAAGAAAATATTCTTACTTTTATTCTCATACCTTATGGTAGTGAAAAAATTTTCAAAAAGATGTCTTCCTAGAAATTGAGAATACAAAACCATCATCATCTTGGTCGCTGGAATCATTAGAATTAAAGTAAAAATAAAAAAGACTCAGATTAAAATTATTTTGTAATGTTTCTATTCCAATAGAATAATTTGAACCATTAGAAGTATTTATATTTTTATATGAATCAAAATCTCCATACGATAACGTCAAAGAATTATTCAAAAAATCAAAGCCATAAGAAAATTCATAATAGTCTGGAAAATTATCAAGACCTGCAAAATAAGATATTTCAAAATCATAAAAAGAAAAATTAAATTCTAATTCATCATAATTATCAATTTTGGAATTAGGATAATTTGTTCCAACGTAGTTAAAAGAAATATTTAGATTTTTATCTATCTCTTTTTGATAACCAAAGAAATAACCAATCTCTCTGTTTGGGTAATCAGTATTTTCTGAGCAGCAATTTTCAAGCCAAGCTCCTGAAAAAAATCCATTTTCTAGTGAAAAATTAATTTCAACTCCAACTGTAGCGTTTCCATTATTTTGAGTGATGCCTCTCCAAATAGAATCACTATTTAAAGAAAATTCAATATCACTATTTGTAAATATAGAAAGTGGTAAAAAAAATAAGAAGACTTTTATTAAAATATTATTCATAAAAAAAAGCCTCTCAAAAGAGAGGCTTTTATTTTAACTTTTTTTCAAGCTCTTAGAATGATCTGCTTAAAGATACATAAGCACCATCGTCGTCAACACCGGAAGAATTGTTTTTGTGAGCTTCAAAGTCGTAGTAGTAAAAACCAAGACTAAAGTCACCAATACCCCAATCATAACCAACTAAGGTGTTATCGCCAGTATCTTCATATTCTCCGTAAGAGATATTAAAAGAACCTGGACCCGCATCAACTGAGTAGCCGATCTCACTATATGAAGGACCATCATTTTGACCATCAGAGTACAAAATACTAAGGCCATAGATGTCGAAACCTACATAAGCTTCTTCAAAATCTGCAGCATCATTTCCGGGATAAATTACTGAAATATAACCTATGTTATAGGTCATGTTTTCAGCCATTTCTCCTGAGAAACCTAGGTAGATGTCTAATTCCATAGATGCTGTTCCAACATTTGCATTAGACGCCCAAGTTCCAATATAGAAGCCCAAATCTGTGGATAGATCAAATCCACCATTCACAGAAGGGTCACCATTTGTCTGAGTAATTCCACGCCATATGTAGTCACTACTTAAGCCTACATTACTTGAAATTTCTACAGCAGATGCATAAGAACTTAAAATTAAAAACATGCTTGTTAAAGCAATTTTTATACTTTTCATATCATCTCCATTATAAATTTATAAAAGATAAACGCATTAAACATTAAAAGATTCCTTCTATAAAGAGTTTTTTTTAAAAGAATCTACATAAATAGGTATAAAAAACAAACAAACCCCTCAATCAAACGCAGATTTAAAGGGGTTTGTAAACCATATAATCACTAGAGAAAGGGGAATATAGTTCTTATATAGTTTCAATGGTACCTCCCAGTAAGCAACTGGGAGGAATTTAATTAGTAACTAATACTGAAATATGCTCCATCATCATCGGCCATACCACTCGCTGCTTCAGCTTGGAAATCATAAAAGTAAAAACCAAGAGTAAAATCTCCTATACCCCAGTCATAGCCGATTAATACATTTTCTCCTTTCTCATCATACTCGCCGTATGAAATTGAAAATGATCCTGGTCCTGCATCAATTCCATAACCAAGTTCTGTATAGTCTGGAGAATTATCAATTCCCGCAGAAAAAGATATATAAGCTCCATAAAAATCAAAAGTTAAATATAATTCTTCAAAATCCCAAGAATCATAATCTGGGTAAGTGTAGGCTATATATCCTAAATCATATCCAGCGTCGTCGTTAAACGAACCTGAATATCCTAAATAGCCATCTAGTTCAATTGAACCTGATCCAGCAACTGTATCGTCATCATCAGCTTCGACATTAGCTGCCCATACTCCGAGATAGAAACCGCTATCATCTTCTAAGTCAAAACCACCGCTTATGGATGGATTACCGTCATTTTGAGTCATCCCTCTCCAGATGTAATCAGTAGTAAGTCCAACATTCCCAGACAAAGAAACTTCGGCAAAAACTAAGCTATTTATGGAAAGAATAGAGCCAAAAATAATTTTTTTTAAAATATTCATGAAAACTCCTTTTTGTTTAAATAAAATTCAATTATATAAGTACGAAAAAACCTAAATATTTTCCTTTTTTCAGATTAAAAATGGGTTTTTGATAGATAAGAGAGCTATTTATCAATTATCAAAGAAAAAATTGTTTGATTATGGTGCAATAAAAAAATTATTACTTATTAAACAAGTCTTATCTTTTTAAGTTTATTTCAGTATGTTTTAATAGGTTCTTCTTATGGAATATCGAGCTCTAATAACTACGGAAAAAAATAAAAACTTTATAAACTCAATTGAAAATAAAGACATTGCAGACCTTCCGGATAATGACACTTTGATAAAAGTTAAATATTCTTCATTAAACTATAAAGACGCTCTTTCTGCCTCTGGAAATAAGGGGGTTACTAGGAGTTATCCTCACACGCCTGGAATTGATGCTGCAGGAATCATAGAAAATACATCTGGAAATAAATTTAAACCAGGAGATGAAGTCATTGTTACTGGTTATGATATGGGGATGAATACTTATGGAGGTTTTGGAGAATTCATTAAAGTTCCTCAAGAATGGATAGTTAAAAAACCAAAAAATTTAACTCTTTCAGAATCTATGGCATTTGGTACTGCAGGCCTAACAGCCGGACTATGCTTGAGAAAACTTTTAAAAAATGGGCTTAAGCCAGATGACGGAGATGTTTTTGTCTCTGGAGTTACCGGAGGTGTTGGAATTATTAGCCTGATGCTTTTTAAAAAATTAGGCTTCAGGGTCTCTGCAATTACTGGAAAAATGGATCAAGAAGAATTTTTAAAAAATTTAGGTGCTAACAATGTAATAGATAGAAATACTCTTGATTTAGAGTTGATCTCGCCCCTACAAAAACCAGTTTATGCTGGAGGAATTGATGCTGTAGGCGGAAAAATTCTTGCAAATTTAATCTGCTCAACATCACAAAGAGCAGCTATTGCATGTTGTGGAATGGTTGGGGGATTATCTTTAGATACAAGTATATTTCCTTTTATTCTTAGAGGATTAAGTCTTTTCGGTATAGACTCGGCAGAATCTTTGATAGATGTTAAAGAAGAGATATGGGAAAACTTTTCATCCGATTGGAAGCTGGAAAATATAGATGAAAACATTAAAGATATTTCTTTAGATGAGCTTCCTGACGAGATTGATAAAATTTTAAAAGGAAAGCAAATTGGTAGAGTGAGAGTTGTATATGACTGACAATAATTTTGACGAAAAAATAGCTAATGAAGATAGCAAGTTAGATTCCCTTATGTCTGTGTTGATTATATTTGCGGTAACAGGAATTATAGTTTTTTGGGTGGCTACACAGTAATGTCGGTCTCGGAACTCTTTGAAAAAACTAGATTGCCAGTATTGGCAGCTCCACTTTTTATTATTTCATATCCAGAACTTGTAATTGCTCAATGTAAAGCTGGAGTAATAGGTTCATTTCCTGCATTAAATGCAAGGCCTGCTGAAGAACTGGAAAAATGGATAATTAAAATATCTTCTGAACTAGACAAATACAAAAAAGATAACCCAAACGAAATTGTTTCTCCTTTTGCAGTAAACCAAATCTGTCATAGCTCAAATGACAGGCTTGAACACGATGTAGACGTTTGTGTTAAACACAAGGTTCCCATGGTTATAACTAGTCTAAGAGCTCCTAAATTTGTTGTTGACTCGATTCATAGTTACGGAGGAGTAGTTATGCATGATGTTATAAATGTTAGACATGCTAAGAAAGCTATAGATGAGGGTGCAGACGGTTTAATTTTAGTCTGTGCAGGTGCTGGCGGCCATGCAGGCACATTGAGTCCTTTTGCCTTAGTAAGAGAAGTAAGAGAGTTTTTCGATGGTCCTATTGCCTTATCTGGAAGCATTTCTGAAGGTTCCTCAGTACTATCAGCACAAGCTTTGGGTGCAGATTATGCTTATATTGGAACAAGGTTCATTGCTACCAAAGAAGCTAATGCTTCACCAGGCTACAAACAGATGTTAGTGGATAGTGCTGCTAACGATATCATGTACAGTCCAACATTTACCGGCGTTCATGGAAACTACTTAAAACCTAGTGTGATTAATGCAGGCTTGGATCCTGATAATCTTCCTCATGCAGATAAGAACGACATGAATTTTGGCAGTTCTGGCCTTTCCGGAGATAATTCAAAAAAAGCCTGGAAGGATATTTGGGGATCAGGTCAAGGTATTGGATCAATCAAGGAAATCACTTCTGTAAAGGACACCGTTGATAAGTTAGTATTTGAATATCAAGCTTCAAAACAAAGACTAGATAAAATCAGTTAATTTATTTTTTATAAAATTCCCTGGATAAGAGAAATTGATCGTAGTCCATATGCATAATTGCATGATCACTTTTATAGGTTAAAGCGTTTACACTTCTTTTTATCATTTGCGACGGTAATGCAGGCTTGGATGCATATTTTTTTGCAAAAGTAGCTGTCTTTTTATCTAAATCTTCATCCTTATATAATTCATCAATAAAACCCCATTTAAGAAGATCATTTGCATTTTCTGTCATTCCGCCAATAACCATTTTTTTTGTTTTTGAAGGACCTATAAGCCTCAAAAGTAAGGGGAGACCAAACCAATTAAGATTCATTCCTAGATCAATTTCAGGATAAGCAACTAAAGTTGTTTCGGAGGCAACTCTAAAATCACATGCTGACGCAATACATGCTGCTCCTCCCAAACAATATCCCCTCAAAGAAGCTATTGTAATTTGATTAATCTCTAAAATAGAATCTATTGCTTCTTTGCCTAAATTGGTTCTCCAAATTTGTAATTTAGACAACTTTTTTTGTTGTTCTTTGATATCTGCGCCTGCAGAGAAATTTTTTCCTACAGAGCGATATACAACAACTTTTGTATTTACATCATTATTAAATTCTTTATTTAAATCAATTAACTCTCTGAGAGTTTGGCTGTTTAGAGCATTTAATGATTTAGTTCTCGTAAAAGAGACATAAGAGATTTTATTTCTTTTTTCTAGTTTTAGAAATTTCATGAAAGATATGAATGATAGGATTAAGAATTAAAAGTTTTCCTCAAGATATTTCTGCGCGTCAAGTGCTGCCATACAACCGGATCCTGCTGAAGTAACAGCTTGACGATAAACAGAATCTGCTACATCACCAGAGGCAAAAACTCCTTCGACACTTGTTTGTGTAGCATTTCCATTCAATCCGGAATTAATTTTTATATAGCCATTTTTCATATCCAACTGTTTACTAAAAATATCTGTATTTGGTTTGTGACCAATAGCAATAAAAACTCCTTCTAATTTTATTTCTTTTCCAGAATCTAAAGATATGCCTGAAACTAAACTTTCGTCTCCTAAAACTTCTTTTAGTTGAGAGTTCCAATGAATCTCTATTTTCCCTTCTTTTTCTTTTTCAAAAATTCTATCTTGCAAGATTTGTTCGGCCCTCAATTTATCTCTTCTGTGAATAAGATGAACTTTAGAACAAATATTTGATAAGTATAAAACTTCTTCAGCAGCAGTATTTCCTCCTCCAATTACACAAACTTCTTTATCTTTGTAAAAAAAACCATCACAGGTAGCGCACGCACTTACTCCTCGTCCCAAATATTTTTGTTCAGAGTCTAAACCTAAATATAAAGCTGACGCTCCTGTTGCAATAATAAGAGAATTAGCTAGATATTCATTATTACCTTTGAGTAAAAAAGGCTTAGATGAAAGGGAAACTTCATCAATATGATCATTTATTATTTTAACTCCAAAAGTTTCTGCATGTGTTTTCATTCTTTCCATTAAGTCAGGACCCATTAATCCATAAGCATCACCAGGCCAGTTTTCTACTTCAGTAGTTGTAGTAAGTTGACCTCCTATTTCAAGACCGGTTATCAAAACTGGATCAAGTCCTGCTCTTGCCGCATAAATTCCTGCGCTGTATCCAGCTGGTCCGGAACCAAGAATTATTAAATTATTTGTATCTGTCATCGTTGTAGAAGTTATAATGACGACATTATACAAAGATAACGTGGCAGACAAACGAGTATCTTCATCATTTTCCAAACTCATTAACTCATTGAGTATTTCTACTGCCGCCAAAAGAATAGTCACAGACATTTCAGTTCTGTTTCTGTTATTAGTAGGATTAATCTTTCTTATATCCTTGTGGACTTATAATCCTTCAGATCAAAAAGAATTTGACACAGTTTCCTCAAGTAATTTCACAAACAGCATAGGTTTAATTGGCGCTTATTTATCCTTTTTTAGTTATTGGCTCTTAGGAATCACTGCCTGGTTAGTGTTAATTCCATGTTTTTGGATACCAATAAAATATCTTTTTAGCGAAAGAACAGAAAAGACAAGTTTTAAATTAAAAAAAATTATATTTTTTTCAATAGGTTTTACTCTCACTTCTTTTTCTTTATCAACATTAATTTCAATTCACTTAGAACCTTATAATAATTTTTATCCAGAAAGTTCATCTGGTTACATAGGACTTTCTATTAAAAACTTTTTAATTCCCTATTTAGCGATAATTGGATCAACAATAGTGACCTTCTTTCTTTTTTTAGTAAGTTTTACTCTGACAGTAAATTTATCTTGGAAGAATTTAATATTAAATTTTCAAGATGCGTTAGTGAATCTTTCCTATCAACTTTCGAAGGTTTTAAAAGATGGTTTTGCTTTTTTTAAAAATAAAAATAAAGAAAGGTTAGATAAAAAGAATAGGCAATCTTTTTTAGATGAGCATAAAAAAAAGATGAACGAAATGCCAAAGACAGAAGTTAAAGAAGTAGTAAAAGAAGTACCTCAAGGAAAAAAAGTACATCTAGAAAAACAAAAAGAACTATTTGACAAATCTCTTCCAGGAGAGATGCCAAAAATATCTTTATTACAAGAAAAGATTTCTGAATCAAAAGAATTTACCTCCCAACAAGCTTATGAGTTAGATATCCTTAAGAATGCCTTAATCACCAAACTTGCTGAATTTAAAATAACAGGTCCAGAAAATGAGTACGCAGTAGTTAAGGAAACAATGCGCGGCCCTGTGGTAACTAGATTTGAAGTTGAATTACCTAAGGGAATTAAAGTTTCTCAAGTTTCCAGTTTGAATAAAGATTTAGCCAGATCTCTTGGTGTAGGTAGCTTAAGAATAGTTGAAGTAATACAAGGAAGAGAGACTATTGGAATAGAAATTCCAAATGCAGATCGAGAAGATGTCTTACTCGGCGAGGTTATTGCTTCTAAGGTATTTGAAGAATCTAAAAGTCCTATAACCTTGGCCTACGGAAAAGACATTGAAGGAAAACCTATTTTAGAAGATTTAGCCAGTCTGCCACATTTATTAATTGCAGGTACTACAGGTTCTGGTAAATCGGTTGCTCTAAATTCAATGTTGATGAGTATCCTATATAAGGCTACTCCACAAGATGTGAAATTAGTTTTAATTGATCCGAAAATGCTTGAATTATCGGTTTATGAAGATCTTCCACATCTTTTAACGCCTGTTATAACTGACATGTCAGAAGCTGCTCACGGCTTGAGATGGTGTGTGAATGAAATGGAAAGAAGATATAAATTAATGGCAGCTCTATCAGTCAGAAATCTAAATGGCTTTAATACCAAGGTTTCTCAAGCAGCTAAAAATGGCACCCCTTTAAAAGATCCTCTTTGGAAGCCAAAAGAAGGTGAAGAGGTTATCGAATCGGAAATTCCTACATTGTCAGAGTTACCTTTAATTGTAATTGCTGTTGATGAGTTAGCAGACTTAATGATGGTAGTTGGAAAGAAAGTTGAACATTTAATTGCAAGGTTAGCGCAAAAAGCAAGAGCTGCGGGTATTCACATGTTGTTAGCGACACAAAGACCATCTGTTGACGTAATAACAGGTCTTATAAAAGCAAATATTTCAGCAAGAATGGCGTTTAATGTTGCTTCATCTATGGATTCAAGAGTTGTTTTGGATCAAGTAGGAGCAGAACAGCTTCTAGGTAAAGGAGACATGCTTTATGTAGGCTCAGGAACGTCTATTCCCTTAAGAGTTCATGGTGCATATGTCGGTGAAGAGGAAATTTTACGAGTGGTTGAAGATTGGAAGAATAAAGAGGATGTCATTTATTTAGAAGAAGTGACCAAAGCACCTGAAGCAGTAGATGTAAATTCTGGTGGAGAAGGAGATTCCGAAAAAGATGAGTTTTACGATCAAGCTGTTGCCTTTGTTCTTGAAACAAGAAGGGCGTCTATTTCTGCGGTTCAGAGAAAATTTAGAATTGGGTATAACAGAGCAGCTAGATTAATAGAGGCAATGGAAGAAGCTGGTTTGGTGAGCGAAATGAATTCCAACGGCAATAGAGAAGTCTTAGCGCCTAACACAAATGCTGAATAAGCTTTTCTTAATATTCTTATTTATTTCATTTAATGTTTTTACTTGCGCAGAGTTAAATAGTTTAAGTATTTACAATCAAGATACTAAGACAATATCTCTTAAATATATTCAATCTTTTGAAGGAATAAACAAATCTAATATCGTAGGACAAGTTTATTTTGAAAAACCAAATCTATTTAAAATTAAAACCACAAAGCCTTCCAAAACTGAATTAATTGTAAATAATCAAGATGTCTACAGAACAGATTATGATCTCAATGAAACAATCAAATACAAACTGGCAAACGTTGAGTCACAGATTCCCGCTTTATTGTTATTAAAGTCGAAGAAAAAAGTTTGTAGTTTTTTAAATAATTCTGAGTCATCAGAATTTATATCCGATTTGAATATCGTCAATGACAATGGAGGATTAAAATTTATTTCATACAAAGATCAGTTTGGAGCTAATACCCAAATAAACTTCGTTAATATTAAATTAAATGATGAACTAGATAAGAAGATATTTGACTATAATAAAGAGACAATTCTCGTTATTCTCAATTGACATGCTGGATATAAATCTTTTAAGAAATAATTTCGAAGAAATAAAAAATAATCTTCAAAAAAAAGGTTTTGAATTTGATAAAAAGTCTTTTGAAAGAATTGATTCAGAGAGGAAAAAACTACAAGTTGATACGGAGTCCCTTCAAGAAAAATCCAATATTCTAGCTAAAGAAGTTGCTCAAGAAAAAAATCAGACTTTAAAAGATCAAAAACTCAAAGATGCAAAAAAAATATCAACTGAATTAAAAAAAATTAAGACAAAACTTGATGCTACTTTAGAAGAATTAAATAACTTTTTATTGGAAATACCCAATGTCATATCAGAGGATGTGCCTGATGGTAAATCTGAAAAAAATAATAAGATTATTTATGAAAAGGGAATCATTCCAGAATTCTCTTTCAAAATAAAAGATCATCAGGAATTAGGAGAGCTTTCCAATGGAATAAATTTTGAAGAATCGGTAAATATCGCAAAATCTAGATTTATGGTTTTAAGAAAAGAAATTGCTAGGTTGCACAGGGCATTGTCTCAATACATGCTAGATGTTCATGTTGAAAACGGTTACGAAGAAATTTATGTCCCGTATCTTGTTAATAAAAATTCACTAGTAGGTACTGGACAATTACCAAAATTTGAAGAGGATCTTTTTAAAATTTCTAATGAGGAAATGTATTTGATTCCAACTGCTGAGGTGCCTGTTTCAAATATTTTCAGAAATAAAATTCTAAATTCAGAGGAATTACCCATTAACTTTGTTGCTCATACTCCATGTTTTAGAAGCGAGGCTGGTAGTTATGGAAAAGACACAAAAGGAATAATACGTCAACACCAATTTGATAAAGTTGAACTCGTAAAATTTGTGCATCCCGAAGATTCTGAAAATGAACTTAACAAACTAACCAATGATGCCGAAAGTATTTTGAATAACTTAAATTTGCCTTACCGAAAAGTTATTTTGTGTAGTGGTGATACAGGTTTTGCATCATCAAAAACATTTGATTTAGAAGTTTGGTTTCCAAGTCAAAAAACATACAGAGAAATATCGTCCTGCTCAAATTTTAGAGATTTTCAAAGTAGGAGGATGAAAATTAGGATTAAACAATCCAAAAATAATATTTTTTGTCATACCATCAATGGTTCAGGTCTAGCAATTGGCAGAACATTGGCTGCTATTTTAGAGAATAATCAAACTGAGCAAGGGTCAGTTATTGTTCCTGAGGTATTGGTTGATTATATGGATGGATTAAAAGAATTGAATCTATCTAGATAATTATATTTTTCCTGATAAACTCTTTTTTTCTTATGGAATTTTTAGTTGATTATGGTTCTTTTTTATTGAAGACCATCTCTCTTATAATCATTATCTCTATTCCTTTTTTTATTTTGTTCTCATCAAAAGGAAAAGATGCTTCGTCACCCGGTACATTAAAAATAACGAATTTATCAGACAAATTCGATAACATGGCCGGGGCAATAAAGTCTTTAACTTTGAATAAAAACGAAAGAAAAAAACTTCAGAAAGAAAAGAAAAAGAATTTAAAGGCTAAAAAAAACAAATCCATTCCTAAGCCTGTTTTTGTTTTAAATTTTAATGGCGATATTGAGGCCTCAAGTGTTGAAAATCTTAAAGAAGAAATAACAGCAATATTAAAAAGCGAAACTAAGTGCCAAGAACTAGTTTTGAGATTAGAAAGCCCTGGTGGCACTGTTATTGGTTATGGTCTTTGTGCTGCTCAACTTCAAAGATTAAGAGATGCAGGTATTAAAGTTACTGCTTGTGTGGATAAAGTAGCTGCGTCAGGTGGATATATGATGGCTTGTGTGTGCAATAAAATAGTTTCATCTCCTTTTGCAATTATTGGCTCTATCGGTGTAGTTGCGGCTATTCCAAACTTTCATAAAGTACTCAAAAAGAATAATGTAGATTATGAACTTCATACCGCAGGAGAATACAAGAGAACGATCACAATGTTTGGAGAAACTACTCCAGCAGGTAGGAAAAAGTTTAAAGAACATTTAGAAGACATTCATGTTCTTTTCAAAGATCATATCAAAAAATTTAGACCATCTTTAGATATGAAAAAAATAGCAACCGGTGAAACTTGGGAGGGTATTAAAGCCCTAGAGGTTGGTTTGGTTGATGAAATTTCAACAAGTGATGAGTATCTTTTAAATCTCTCAAAGAAACATGAAATTTTTGAAATTTCATTTATCACCAAAAAAAATTTCCAAGATAAATTAAGTTTTTTCATTACATCAACCGCAACTAGATTGATTTCATCTTTAGAAACTTTTTTTGATAAAAATAAATATCGTTAATTTTTTAAATGGAAGATTTAATACTTCTTCTTGGTATTGAAAATGCTTCGTTAAGAGGGTTCACGTTTGGCTTTGTTCATGTTTTGTTAGTAGTTGTCGGTTATTATTCAGGTTGGAGTATTAATCGTTTTCTAAAAATTGTCTCAAACGGATATATTGCGGGAATTATTGGAGCAGCGTTGGCACATGTTATAGCTGATTTAGTTGCAGCTCTAATTGATCCAACTATAAGACCAATGACTTTTGGTATTGTTTTAGGAGGTATCATTCCCTTACTCTTTATCCCTTTCCTGGATAAGTATTTAGTAAAAAGCAAAAATCACATCATGGTTGGAGATCATGAGGACATTAGAAAAGATTTAGAGGACAGACATTCTTAAGTGAATGCCATTCTTTTTTATTTTTTTAAAATGGCAAATATAATTATCAAAGACACAAGGGCTAAGAGCCCATTCTCTCCAAATAAATTCATTACTTCTGAAAAGTTATTCAAAACATTTCCAAAAACTGGAGTTTCAGGCCCAAAAATTAGTCCAATCAAGAGAGATATTGCAATGAAAAGCCCTAAAACCTCAGTAGACTTATATAAGAATTTTCTTATTTTTTTAAATTTAAATATATCCATTTTTTTTAAGTTGAGCCGAAGTGAAACTCCGGCTCAAAGCTAAAATTACTTAAGTAATTTATAAAGCAGTGCTGCAGCTAAAAGTCCTACAATCCCCGCGTCACCCAACTGTTGGATTACTCCTAAAAGATTGCCAAGAACTCCGCCGAAGAACCAAGCATTGTTATCAAAAACAATACCAGCAACAACACCCAGACCGATAACACCAACTAAGATTCCGGTTAATCCAGAAACTAAGTCTCTAATCATATCGAACGCTTTATCCATAAGGTACCTCCCCATATATGTGTGATTTAGCTAACTTATAAAAACACAGGGTAATTAGTCCTTCAATTTTTAAAATTTTTTAGCTACTATCTAAGACAATTTCTGTCAAACACATATTTGATAGTGTTATTAAAATAAAAAATAAAACAAGTAAAAAATGAAAATTCCTGAAAACCAAACAATACAAGAATTATTTGAATGGCGTTTCGAGAGAACTCCGAAGGCGATAGCTCATAAGTTCCTTGATCGTGAAACTACTTATGAAGAACTGAATGTTTATTCAAATCAAATAGCTAATGGTCTTATCAGTTTAGGATGTAAACCTGATTCAAGGATTGCCTACTATGGAAAAAATTCTGATTATTTCTTTGAGTTCTTAATTGGAACTTTAAAATCTAACACAGTTGCAGTGGGTGTAAATTGGAGATTGGCTCCTCCAGAAGTAAGTTATGTTCTTAATGATTCAAAAAGCGAAGTTTTGTTTGTTGGTGAAGAGTTTTATCCGATTATTGAACAAATTTTAGAAGAATTGCCTAATGTAAAAAAAATAATTGCTGTTGATGGAAATCATGCCGAGTATGAAGATTTTATATCATGGAGAGATTCTCAAGATTCTTTAAGTACCGGATTAAAATCATCTGACCAGGATGATATTCTTCAATTATATACATCAGGCACCACAGGCCATCCTAAGGGTGTTCAGTTAACCAACCGAAATTTTGCTGCTGCTAATGAATCTATCGATGGAATTGTTCCTTTTGAAGAGGGGACAACAAATTTAGTTTGTATGCCAGGCTATCATGTCGCGGGAACAAACTGGGGAATTTGGGGATATATATTCGGTTGTAGAAACATAATCATTGCAGATATAGATCCTGGATTAATTTTGGAACTCATTGAGCAGGAAAAAATAAGATCAACGCTCTTTGTTCCTGCAGTCATTCTTTTTCTTATCAGTCATCCCAATGCTTTGACTACAGATTTTTCATCTCTAAATTTCGTTCTTTATGGGGCTTCACCCATTGCTGATGACACAATTATAAAAGCTAAAGAAATCATGAAGTGTGATTTGTATCAGGTTTATGGTTTGACAGAAACAACTGGAGCAATAACGATTATGATGCCCGAAGATCATGATCCGAAAAAAGGAAAATTGAGATCATGCGGTAGAGCTCTCAAAGGAGTAGAACTTAAAGTTGTAGATGAGGAAGGAAATGATTTAAAAACTGGCGAAATCGGAGAGGTCATTTCTAAATCCGATCTAAATATGAAAGGATATTGGAATAAACCAGATGCCACAAAAGAGTCAATTGTAAACGGATGGTTTTATTCAGGAGATGCAGGTTTTTTTGATGATGAAGGGTATTTGTTCATTCACGACAGAGTTAAGGACATGATTGTTTCTGGAGGTGAAAATATTTACCCAGCAGAAGTGGAAAATGCTTTGATGAGTAATTCCGAGATTCTTGATGCAGCCGTTGTAGGAGTTCCAGATGAAAAGTGGGGTGAATCGGTTAAAGGATTTGTTGTGCTTGCAGCTGATGCTTCTCTTTCAGAAGATGAAATTATCAGTTATACCAGAACACAAATCGCTGCTTATAAATGCCCTAAAACTATTGAATTCATTAAAGAATTACCCCGAAACCCTTCAGGAAAAATCCTCAGGCGTGAGTTGAGGGATCCTTACTGGGAAGGCATTGATCGAAAAGTTTCAGGAAATTAATAATATCGATTTATGAATTATTAAAATTTTATGCAATTTTATAAAAAGTTATTCTTAAGCCTGCTATTTCTTTTGGTTTTAGCACCAATATATGCAGACGATATCAAATTAACAATTACTGGTATTGGTGATACAAAAGCTAATGCGATTCTTGATGCTCAAAGAAATGCCTTGAGATATTCTTATGGAGAATTCATCTCGTCTGATATAACGGTCTTGAACAACGAACTAAAAAAGAACGAGATTGTAAATCTAGTTAGCGGCACTATAAAAAACTTTAAAGTTCTTTCCAGTACTGATGTTTTTTATGCTAATGAAAAATTTATTGAGGTTCTGTTAGAAGTTGAAACTTCTCAAGAAGACCTAATAGCTTTTTCCAAATCAATAGGAATAGACGCCAGCATCTCTGGTTCTTTGTTTGGAGCTCAAGTAAAACTTCAAAAAATAAATGCTAAAAACGAATCTGTTGCTATTGAGCATTTGCTTAAATTGGTTAAATCAATCGATGATGTCTTTGATTACAAACTTAAAGTATTTGATCCTAAAATTTATAAAATTAGTAGCTGGATGTTCAATGGAAAAAACTACTATAGTCGTTATGGAGATGATAGGGCTCAATTAGACGCCTATAGAGGAGCAGAAGATAGATATAGCATTACAATTTATACCCCTTTGATACTTAATGATAATTATATTGTCTTAAGAGAGGCAATAATCAATACGCTTCAATCCATACGTATGAGTAGGAAAGAACAAACAGAATATAGTAAATACGAGAAGCCTTATTATAGTATTGATATCTTGATTGATAGAGAAGGGGACTGTGCTTATGAGTTTATAGAAATAGATTATACAAATGAGCCGAAAGTTCTTTCTGTTCGAAATGATATGCGTTGTTTTAATCTTGATTTCTTTACAAAACAAGAGTTACGACGATTAAGCTACGATAATAGGTTTCGTTCTTGGAGTCGTTCAACTAATAGAATATGGTTACGCTCAGAAAAATCTATAAAGCTCCTCGGAGAAATAAATTCTGTAATGGATAGACATATTCGGAAGTATCAATTAAAGAGAATTTCAGGTTCCAAAGAGAATTTAGTAAACAAACTAGCCTTTGGAAGCGGTTTATATGTAAATCATTACGAGGGTCTCACAGAAAGAAGACCCACAAAGGGAAAGATAAAAACTTTTTTTTCTAATCCTGATTATTATTATTCAAATACACTGGAAGGCTGGCATGACAATCCGTATGTAAAAACAAGTCCTTTTGTATCTATTTTTAAAGAGTCTAAATTTAGAGATGGTTCGTATGTCCAAAGTAATTATCGATTAAGAAATAGTAAAGCTGATACTGGTACTGGTTACTGTAATGGTTATTACCCAACTTGGGATAACAGATACTTTACTTATTGTGATATGCCAAGAAAAAATAAAATTAGATTTTATGAAAAAGGGCATCCATTCGCTTATCTTTTTTGGACGGATGTGGTTACAGAAAGTGAATTGTCAAAAATAACTAAATATTCAATTGATATTAAATAGTTTTATATTATGGACATAGCATTTATTAAGACAAAAAAAAGAATGGAGTTTCCAGAACATGAAGAAATGTTTAGCTTCATTGAGAGTTATATGGGGTATTTGCCTTATTCTTATCTTTTAATGGCAGAGAATTCTGATTTATTAACTGCTTTTTCAGGATTAACCAATACAGTTTTTGGTTCAAATGAAATCGACAATCAAACCAAACAACTTATAGCGCTTGCAACCAGTTTAAGTTCAGGTTGTAAGTATTGTCAGTCACATACGTCTCATGGTGCAGAGAGGGCGGGTGTATCAGTAGAAAAGATCTCAAAGATCCTAGATTATGAAAACAGCGACCTTTTCTCTAATCAGGAAAAAAGCGTGCTCAACTTAGCTTTTGCTTCGGGTAAAGTTCCTAATCAGGCAACTAAAAAACATTTCGATAATCTTAATAAGTATTTTACTTCTTCTCAGATAACTATGATTGTCTCTGTAATATCACTCTTTGGATTTTTAAATCGATGGAACGATACATTTGGAACGGAAATTGAAAAAATACCGGGAGATTTTGTAGAGGACGAACTTGTCCCATTGGGCTGGATGAAATAGAAACCACTATGTCGAACTAGGTCGACATAGTGATCTCATAACTTTAATTAACTCTTACAGAATATGCTGCTCTAATAAATTCTCCAGATGGATCTTTATTAACACCCATCCAGTGTTGATTCCATTCTTTAGAGGCATTTCTTTTCTCAATTTTCTTTTGTAAGTCTGACCAACTTTCGCCAGCCATAACAAAAAATACTTGTCCTAAACCTGAAGAGTAAGTGTATGCATCTAAATCATATTTTTTAGATATTGCTATGCTTTTTTGCATGCTTTCAATCATATCAACTCCTCTTCCAGGTAAAGCTTCCCAAGCAGAAAAATGAACTACATTTGCATCTTTCCAAATATTTTTATCTGCAGAAGGCTCTAAAAGATTATTAAGACTATAACTAGCTTGAACATTAGGTCCCAAAATTGGCCAGTACTCAGAAACCCAATTCTGGAATTCCTCACTTTGTACCAATTTATCCTTAAAGGAAGCCCATTCAGATCCAGTATTAAATCTAATAACGTATGACACAACATTATCTCCCATTACATCATGTTGCCAGTACTCAACCTTGGCCCCTAATTTTTCTTGTATAACCTTTACCTCATCAAATATTGAGAGAGTAAGGGCTGTGCTTCCATCTACAGGCTTGATATCCCATGCTTCAAAATTATCGCTTAAAGCAAATGATGCAAACCCAAAAAGCAATACTAATAAAAATATTTTTTTTATATATTTCATTTATTCTCCTATTAAAATTAAATACATATTCCCTAAAAAAATTATCAGAGAAGAATTGATTTGACTACAATTTTTTTCTTGATTCAATATCTTTGTGAGATGTGTATTATCCAAAGTCTAATGGAGGGGTGGCAGAGCTTAGCTGATTGGACCAGTCTTAAAAAAGCAATTTTTCTTTGCTCTCTATTAACTACTCAAGATTCACTGAATCCTTTATAAATTTATAGTGACTGAGCAAATCTTTTTACTTGTCTCATATGATTAGTAAATTCCTTATCACTCATATTTGGTAAAACAGAGAAAAATCTTAAATATTTTGTTTTCATTCCACCTAATTGAAAAACAGTTTTTTTTAATCTTCTATATGGAATATTTTTGAAAAAAGAAAAATTGAAGTAGCTTATTTTTGGACCTCCATATGTTATGGACACAATACCTAACTTATTTTTCATAGCACCAGGGACTGGAAAACCGTAGTTTTTAAAAAATTTACTATTTGGCAGTATTGATTTGTAAGAAAAAAACCAAGTGGGATGAAGAACCCAGTCAATCCAATTTTCAATTATTACGTTCATTCTTAAGTTATGACATGCTCCCATAAGAAACATCGCATCCGCATCTTCAAGTCTTTTTCTATAATCAATCACGAGTTTAG
>CACOQX010000011.1 GCA_902629465.1 uncultured SAR86 cluster bacterium
CCACGGTCCAAGTAATTCCCCACATCACCGATGAGATTAAAAAAAGAATTGCTTATGGCGCAGAAGATAATGATATAGCAATTATTGAAATTGGTGGAACTGTAGGTGATATTGAGTCACAACCTTTTTTAGAGGCAATAAGGCAGATGAAGCTTGAGTTGGGGTCTCAAAGGACATTATTCACTCATCTAACTTTTGTCCCATATTTAGCATCATCAGGAGAAACCAAAACAAAACCAACTCAACATTCTGTAAAAAGTCTTTTATCTCATGGTCTGCAAGCAGACATTTTAATTTGCCGATCTGAACAAAATCTTTCAAAAGCAGATTGTAGAAAAATTGCCTTGTTTACCAATGTAAATGAAGACTGTGTTTTTACTTTACCTGACGTGCCATCAATTTACGCAATCCCTGTGATGATGAACAAACAAGGTTTAGATCAGCAAATAGTAGAAAAGCTAAAACTTAAGTGTTCTAGGCCAAAACTAAATGATTGGAAAAGAGTTACTCAACTTGAATCAGAGCAAAAAGGTGAGACTAAAATCGCTATGGTAGGCAAATACACCGAACTAGTAGATTCATATAAATCAGTAAATGAAGCATTAATTCATGCAGGCATACATAATAAGACTAACGTTAAAATTGAGCACGTAGATTCTGAAAGATTCAACAAGGGAGTAGAAAATTTAAAAGCTGATGGTATTTTAATTCCAGGAGGATTTGGAAATAGAGGTATCAAAGGAATGCTTAATGTAGCAAAGTTTGCTAGAGAAAATAACATCCCTTATTTTGGGATATGCTTGGGGATGCAAGTTGCGGTCATAGAATTTGCAAGAAATGTATTGAAATTAGATGCTGACAGTACTGAGTTTAAAAAGACCACTCAGCATCCAGTCATAGGATTGATTACAGAATGGCTTGATGAAGATGGACTTATTCAGTACAGGTCGGAAGACTCTGACAAGGGGGGTACTATGCGTCTAGGAGGTCAGGTATGTCATTTAAAGAAAAATAGCAAGATGGCAAAGCTTTACAAGAAACTTAAAATTTTTGAACGCCATAGACATAGATATGAATTTAATGGCAATTATGAGTCAGCATTTAATAAAAACGGTATGACTATAGTCGGAAAATCTGAAGATGATACTTTGGTCGAAGCAATTGAAATTAAGAACCACAAATGGTTTATAGGCTGTCAGTTTCATCCTGAATTCACATCCGATCCAATAAATGCTCATCCGCTTTTCAAAGGATTTATTAAAGCTGCTAAGTTAAACTCTAAGTAAAAAATGAGTGATTTAGTAAAAATATCAAAAACAGAGATTTCAAATTCCAACAAGCTTTGCGTCATTGCTGGTTTAAATGTTTTAGAAGACGATCAGCTTACTTTCAAGGTTGCTGAAAAATTAAAAAAAATTACTGAAGCTCAAGGAAATTCATTCATTTTTAAAGCTTCTTTTGATAAAGCCAATCGCTCATCTATAGATTCATATCGAGGACCAGGTCTTGAAAAAGGCATAGAAATTTTTAAGAATTTAAAAAAAAGCGACTATCAACTCATTACTGACGTTCATGAAATAAGCCAAGTTGAACAAATATCAGAGGTTGTTGATATTATCCAAATACCTGCATTTTTATGCAGACAAACAGATCTTATCAAAGAGGCTTGCCAGACTGGAAAGCCATTAAATATTAAAAAAGGTCAATTTTTATCTCCTGATCAAACAAAAAATATCATTGAAAAATGTAGCCATTTTGGCAATGATCAAATCATGCTTTGTGAAAGGGGCACTTCTTTTGGCTATGATAATTTAGTGGTAGATATGTTGGGCATGTCTAAATTAAAAACTTTGAAATGCCCAATTATTTTTGATGTTACTCACTCTCTTCAACTTCCTGGTCAAGGAAAAACTGCTGCGGGCGGTAGAGGAGATCAAGCTGAAGATTTAGCCAAAGCCGGAGTATCTTTGGGTATAGCCGGCTTATTTATAGAAGTCCATCCCAATCCTAAAGAAGCTCTTTGCGATGGTCCATCGGCAACGCCTTTAGATCAATTTGAAAGCCTTTTAAGCAAAGTCAATGCTGTAGATCAGGCAGTGAAAGGTTTTTAAGAAAATGAAAATCAAAGAAATTAAAGCATTTGAAATCCTTGATTCCAGGGGAACCCCAACAGTTGCTGCTTTGATAGAGACAGATGATGATTTTAAAGAAATTGGTTTTGTTCCGTCAGGTGCTTCTACCGGTTCCAGAGAAGCCATAGAAAAAAGAGATGGCGGCGGTAATTTTAATGGCAAAGGGGTTGAGCAGGTTATTAAAAATGCAGAGGAGAAATTATTTCCAGAGCTTATTGGCATGAAAGTAGGCTCACAAATTGAATTCGATTCAAAACTAATAGAATTGGATGGTACGAAAAATAAAAAAAATTTTGGTGCAAACATTATCCTTTCTCTATCATTGGCTTATTGCAAGTTGTCAGCAAGCGCAGAAAAAAAACCCTTATACGAATATATTCACAATTATTTTAGGGAAAATTTTTTTTCAGAAGTAAAAATGAAGATGCCTCTTCCTATGATGAACATCCTAAATGGGGGAGCACATGCTAATAATAAGTTAGACTTTCAGGAGTTTATGATTCAGCCAGTTGGGTTCTCTTCTTTTAAAGAAGGCCTTATTTGTGGTGTGGAAGTATTTAATTTTTTAAAAAAAACATTGAATCAAAAAGGTTTTTCTACGGCAGTTGGCGATGAAGGTGGATTTGCTCCTAGAATAAATTCCGCTGAAGAAGCTCTCGATTTAATATCCAGCTCTATTCAAGAAGCAGGATATGAAGTTGATAAAGATGTAACTTTTGCTCTAGATTGCGCTGCAACAGAATTGTTAGAAGATAAGGAATATGTTTTTTCAAATAAAGAAAAGTTGTCGTCGGATGAATTAATTGAGTATCTTTCTAATTTAGCTGATAAATATCCAATTACTTCAGTTGAAGATGGGCTTGATGAAAACGATTGGGTTGGATGGGAGAGACTCACTAAAAAACTTGGTAAGAAAACTCAGTTGGTTGGCGATGATTTATTTGTAACCAATAAAGATATTCTTCAAGAGGGCGTTGATAGAAATGTTGCTAACTCAGTTTTGGTAAAAATTAACCAAATTGGAACAATATCAGAAACTTTTGAGACTATATGTTTGGCTTATCAAAATAGCTATAAGTGTGTGATTTCTCATCGTTCTGGTGAAACAGAGGATAATTTTATTGCCGATTTAGCTGTCGGCACAGGAGCTGGGCAAATAAAAACTGGCGCACCATCAAGGTCAGATAGAACTTCAAAATATAATAGATTGTTAATGATTGATGCTATGGAAGATTTAAAATTTCTCGGTAGGCAGGAGTTAATAAATTGATAGATAAAATTAAAAATTATTTGTTTCCCAGTGCATTAGTGATACTTATTTTTTTAATTTTATTTTATATTATAGGAATCTTTTACGGGGAAAATAGCATTGGTCGGTTAGGCAAAATGACTCAAGAAAAAATTATCTTAGAAAATAAAATTATTGAATTGAAGGAAGACAATAAAATTGCCAGGATGGAATTGGATAGCTTAACAAATGACCCTGAAGCTTTGGAGGGTTTCGCCCGAAGTAAGTTAAATTTGATTAAAAAAGGGGAAGTTCTCATCGAACTAGTGCCAAATGAGTGAATACGTCGCTTTAATTCCTGCTGCTGGGGTTGGTGCGAGAGCCCAACTTAAACTTGCTAAGCAATTCAATTTAGTAGGAAAAAAAACCATTATTGAATTTGCTATAGATCCTTTTTTGAAAGATGAAAATTGTAAAACTATTTATGTAGTTGTCGCAGAAGATACTGAAGCTTGGGAAGCCCTGTCTATTTCGCAACATAATAAAGTCAAGACTTGCATTGGCGCTTCTACAAGGATGCTATCCGTTTTGAATGGTTTGCAAGAAATTAAAGAAGACGAAGATAAATCAATATTAGTTGCGGTTCATGATGCTGCAAGACCTTGCTTGGACCTCAAAGATCTTTTAGGTCTAATGGGTAAAGCTCAGGATGAAATCAAAGAAGATGGAGAAGGGTGCTATCTTTCTTATCAACCAACAGAGAGTGTTAACTTGGTAAAAAATGAAAAAGTACAAAAATCCTTAGATCGAAATAACGTTTGGTTGTCAGCAACACCTCAAGTTTTTTGTTTGGAAGATCTATTGTCAGCTTTAACCAAAGCCAATGACGAAGAAAAAGTATTTACCGATGAAGTAAGCGCCATGCTGCATTATTTTAAAAAAGACATAACCATTTACCCCTGCAATAAAACAAATATTAAGGTGACCAAAAAAGAGGATTTGGAAACAGTAGAACAATATTTAAAGCTTGCTGGCAGAATTTAGTGAGTAAACTGAGAATTGGGCAAGGATTTGATGCTCATAAAATCATCAAAGGTTCTAAAGATTTCGTCTTGGGAGGTATATCAATCGACTCTGAGTATGAGGTAGTTGCTCATTCAGATGGTGATATCATCAGTCACGCAATTACCGATGCTCTTTTAGGCGCTTGCAAGATGGGTGATATTGGTAAACTGGCACCGTCCAATGAAGAAAACAAGGGTATCTCCAGCATTCATCTCTTAAATAAAGTTTCCACAATGCTTTCAGATTCAGGTTATCAAATTGTAAATATTGATGTTACTTATGTCGGAGAAGAGCCCAGGCTTGAGAAATTCAAAAAAAAAATTGAAGAAAATTTAGCTAAAGAATTAAAAATGAATCCAAACGATATATCTTGCAAAGCAACAACCACAGATGGTTTGGGTTATGAGGGCGCTCGAGAAGGCATAAGCACGCAAGCAATTGCTCTTGTTAAGAAAAACTAATTTACATGAAAATAATACTCACCAATGATGACGGATTTGATCATCCTGGTATCAAAGCTCTTTTTAAAGAATTGCATGAGAAACATGAGGTATTTCTTATAGGTCCAGATCAAAACCGAAGTGGATTTAGTAGCGCGATTACTTTTTTAACGCCTTTAAGACACAAAAAATACGCGGATAATATTTTCAGTCTAAACGGCACCCCAGTTGATTGCGTAAAAGTTGCTAGAAACATGCTTTGCCCCTTCGAACCAGAAATAGTCGTTTCCGGAATAAATCCAGGTCCAAATTTAGGTTCCGATGCCATTTTATCCGGTACCGTTGGCGCTGCTTTAGATGGCAGGAATTTGAAGTATCCTTCAATTGCAGTGTCTGTAGCATCTTTTGAAATTAACGATTTTTCATTCGCTGCAAAGTTTGTCGCCAAAGTCTTGGATAATCTGGAAAACTTGGAAATGGAAAACTTTCAAATTTTAAACATTAATGTACCCGATCATAATGAATTTCCAGATCCAGATATAAAAATAACTAAAACTTTCCTCAATGAGGAAGAAGGTGAGAAGAATCTTGATGAATCCGATCGAAAGAATTTGGAAGACGGATTTATTTCAATTTCTCCAATTAAGATAGATATGCATTCCAACTCTCAACGCCAGATAGTTGCAGACTGGGCCAAAAACTTATAGATCAATTGAATTTTGAATTTGCCAGAAAAGAATTAACCAAAGAACTTTCTCAAAAAGGCATTAAAGATCCGAGAGTTTTAGAAGCTATCTACCAAATTCCACGGCATGAATTTGTAGATGCAACATTTATTTCTAGATCTTACGAGGATATGTCCTTGCCAATAGGTCATCAACAAACCATTTCACAACCTTTTGTTGTAGCAAAAATGACAGAACTTTTAATTCAAGGAAATGTCTTAGACCAAAAACCTTTAGGAGCAGTTTTGGAGATCGGCACTGGCTGTGGTTACCAAACAGCAATACTTGCAAGATTTTGCAGAAAAGTATTTTCTTTAGAAAGAATTGAAGCCCTATCACTTCGTGCAGACAATAATTTGAAGAAAGTTGGTGTAGACAATTACCAATTACGTTGGTCTGACGGTACTTTAGGCTGGCCAACCCCAAAAAAATTTGATGCCATCATTTGTACAGCAGCAATTTCACAAATTCCAAAAAAATTAAAAACTCAACTTGAGTTGCACGGTAAACTTATTTGCCCCGTTGGCGATGGAAAGAAACAACATCTGCTACTTTTAGAAAAAAAATCTAAAGATGAATTTCATGAAACCATTTTAGATTCTGTGTTATTTGTTCCTATGCTTGAAGGAAAGGTTTCTGAATAGCTTTATTCAAGAATTAATACATCAATTTTATTCGTTTTTTCTCTCCATTCCTCGTGATCTGGCAAAGGATCTTTTGCCTCAGTAATGTTTGGCCAAATCTTCGAATATTTTTCATTTATTTCAATAAACTCAATCTGATCTGCGGGAACTTCATCCTCTGCATAAATGGCTTCAATGGGGCACTCAGGCTCACACAAACCGCAATCGATGCATTCGTCTGGATTGATGACTAAAGTATTTTCTCCTTCATAAAAACAATCTACAGGACAAACTTCCACACAATCGGTGTGCTTACAATTGATACATCCTTGGCCAACAATAAAAGTCATTATTCAATTATAATTTAAATTGATGATTTCCAATGACGAACTACAAGATTTAGCTATAAAGATAGGTCAGCTCTTAACAGAGACTAAGAAAAGTGTTTCTACAGCAGAATCTTGTACAGGAGGCTGGATCGGGAAGGAATTTACAGGCATACCAGGCAGTTCGAAATGGTATGGTTTTGGGTTTATCACTTACTCCAATAAGGCAAAGCTAAAAACTCTTGGCGTTAACAAAGATGTTCTCTTAGAGGAGGGAGCTGTAAGTGAAAAAGTTGTGAAGGAAATGGCAGAAGGAGCTATAAAATATAGTGGTTCGGATTTTTCAATATCAATAAGCGGTATTGCAGGACCTACTGGAGGAACAGATGACAAGCCGGTTGGTACGGTATGCTTTGGAATTGGTACTAAAACTGAAATAACTTGCTTCACCAAACTTTTTGAAGGAAATCGTGACGAAGTCAGAAAACAGAGTGTAGCTTTTGCTTTAAAAGAATTATTAAAATGTTTGCAATAATTTTTAATATATTGTTAAATACTGTATAAATATACAGCTTTATTATGCCTACAAGAAAAACAAAAAAAGACGATACGTCGTCACCAGAAAAAGGAAAATCCCTAGAAACAGCCATCTCTCAGATTGAGACCCAATTTGGTCCTGGAACTATCATGAGGATGGGCGAAAGAGAGGTTCAGAGTATTCCAAGTATTTCTACAGGTTCATTAGGATTGGATTTGGCACTTGGCATAATGGGCTTGCCAAAAGGAAGAGTAGTTGAGATTTTTGGTCCCGAATCTTCAGGAAAAACAACTTTGACTTTGCAAGTTATAGCCGAGTGCCAGAAACAAGGAGGAACCGCAGCATTTATTGATGCAGAGCATGCTTTAGATCCAATCTATGCAGAAAAAATTGGAGTAAAAATAGATGATTTGCTTCTTTCTCAGCCTGATACAGGCGAACAGGCTCTAGAAGTTGCCGACATAATGGTTAAATCTGGCGGGATAGATGTTTTGGTCATTGATTCTGTAGCCGCATTAGTACCCCGAGCCGAAATTGAAGGCGAAATGGGCGATCATCATGTTGGCCTTCAAGCTAGACTCATGTCACAAGCACTAAGAAAAATAACCGGGAGTATAAAGAAATCAAATACTCTTGTTATATTTATTAATCAAATTCGAATGAAGATAGGTGTAATGTTTGGCAGTCCTGAGACTACCTCTGGTGGTAATGCTTTGAAGTTTTATTCTTCAGTAAGATTGGATATCAGAAGAATCGGTACTGTTAAAGACGGTGACGAAGTTGCAGGTAATGAAACTAGAGTTAAGGTAGTTAAAAATAAAGTTTCGCCTCCATTCAGACAAGCTGAATTTCAAATTCTCTACAACAAAGGAATCAACCGTGCAGGAGAAATTCTTGATATTGGAGTTGAAAGAAAAATCGTTGAGAAGGCAGGTGCCTGGTACGCTTACGATGGCGAAAAAATTGGCCAGGGTAAGATTAATGCTAGTCAGTGGTTAAAAGATAATCCAAATATAGCTAAGAAAATAGAAAAACAGATTACAGACTCAATCAAAGAGACCCAATAAGTCTTTTTCTGTTATTTCAGATTTTGCTTGATCTCTTCTGTTTATTATTTCGATTAAGCCTTTTTCAACGTTTTTCTCGCTAATGACTATTTGATAGGGGTTACCCATTAAATTGGAATCAGAAAATTTATTACCTGGAGATGCATCTCTATCGTCATAAAAGACATCTACATTGTTTTTTATTAGGTAAGAGTAAATTTCCTTAGCTTTCTTTTTCACTATCTCTGATTTCTTTTCATTGATTGAAATTAAGGAACAATCAAAAGCAGAAATATTTTTTGGAAGAACAATACCTTCACTATCATGATTTTGCTCAATAGCAGCTGCAACAATTCTCGAAACTCCAATTCCATAACAGCCCATTTCTAAAGTTTTTTGACTATTATCATGTTGGACACTTAAACCCATAGATTTGCTGTATTTATTACCTAGTTCAAATATATGACCTACCTCAATTCCTTTTTTAATTGAAAGTTTGCCATGCTCACTATCAATATCAGACAGATCATTATTTTCAATTTTTTTCTCAATTTCCGTTTTTAAGGAATCTTCCAATAATTCAATATTTGATGAAAAATCTTTATCGTTAAATACCAATGTATCTTCACCAGAATCAGCTAAGACATGAAATTCTTCAGACATATTCCCACCAATTGCTCCTGAATCAGCTTTTACAATCTTGTAATCAAAGCCAATCTCATCAAATATCTTTTGGTAACACTCTTTCATAGCTTGATAGCTTTTGCTCATCCCTTCTTCATCAAGATCAAATGAATAGGCATCTTTCATTAAAAACTCTCTGCCTCGCATGACTCCGAATCTAGGTCTAATTTCATCTCTGAATTTCGTTTGTATTTGATAAAAAGTTTTAGGCAGATCTTTATGACTTTGCAGTTCTTGACGACATATATCGGTAATGACTTCTTCATGAGTAGGTCCGAGATAAAATTCCCTTTCATTACGATCCAAAAAACCCAAAAGTTCTGGACCCATTTGCTCAGACCGTTTTGTTTCGTCCCACAGTGTTTTTGGTTGAACCATAGGCATTAAGACTTCTAGACAACCATATTCATTCATATTCCTTCTAATGATTGATTCGACCTTATTTAGAATCTTTAATCCCAGAGGCATCCACGAATAAATACCAGAAGCCAACGGTTTTATCATATTTGTTCTGATCATAAGTTTATGGCTTATGAGTTCTGCGTCTTTTGGGGCTTCTTTTTGAGTTTTATAGTGAAATGAGGAAGCTTTCATTTAAAATATAAATTAATATTCGGCTTTAAAAATTAATAATACTAAAAAAAGATGCTTGCAGTGAGGAATAATGCCTATTTATGAGTACCAATGCAGTAAATGCGGCAAAATATCTGAAAGAATTGTTTCCGTATCAGATTCTACTAAAACTGTTTCTTGTGATTGCTCGCCAAAAGCAAAGGCAAAAAAAATTATCTCAGCGCCATCTTTTCGTTTAGAAGGATCAGGTTGGTACGAAACTGACTTTAAGACAGGTAACAAAAAAAATCTTGTACAATCAGACGATAAAAGTAAAAAAACATCTAAGGAACCAAAAAAAACAGAAAACTCAAAACCTGCTAAAAAAGATTAAACAATCTTTCTATTATGGAACGTACTCAAATACAAAATATTTCTAATAAAGAAATCGATTCTTCCTTTCTCATTTCTGGATGGGTTGAAAAGGTCAGGGATCATGGCGGGGTTATATTTTTAGATATCAGAGATGCATCTGGGTTGATGCAAGTAATTATTGAGCCAGATGATAAAGAGTTATTCAAAAAGTCGGAATCAATAAGAATGTCTTATGTTCTTGAAGTTATAGGAATTCTCAGAAAAAGGCCTAAAGGTACAATTAATGAGTCATTGGCGTCTGGAGAACTGGAACTGGTTTCAAAAGAAATTAATATCCTTTCCAAAAGCAAACCATTGCCTTTTCAGCTAGATGAACATGCAAAAGTCGGCGAGGAGGTAAGGCTAAAGTACCGTTACTTGGATTTGCGAAGACCGGAAATGCAATCAAATCTGAAAATCAGATCGCAAGTAAATCACATCGTTAGAAGTCATCTCATTGAAGATGAGTTTATTGAAATTGAAACTCCAATGATGGCTAGGGCTACTCCGGAAGGAGCTAGAGATTTTCTTGTCCCAAGCAGACTTTATAATCAAAAGTTTTATGCGCTCACTCAGTCACCACAGCTTTTCAAACAAATGTTGATGATTGGAGGTTTTGAAAAATATTTTCAAATTGTCAGATGCTTTCGGGATGAGGATACACGAAAAGATAGGCAACCAGAATTTACGCAATTGGATATCGAATTGTCTTTTATTACGGAAGAAGAAATTCTTAATATCTCTGAAAACCTGATTAAAAGAATTTTTTTTGAAACTTTAAATATTGAGTTTGATGATTTCAAAAGAATTAAATATCAAGAAGCAATAAAGGATTACGGTTCAGACAAACCTGATTTAAGAAATCCTCTAAAGCTTATCGATGTAAAAGATATTTTTGAAAAGTCTTCATTTAAAGTTTTTTCCGATCCGGCCAAGAATGAAAAGGCAAGAATTGTTGCTCTTAAAATTGAACAAGAAATAAGCAGAAATAAAATAGATGAGTACACTAAATTTGTCGGTAATTTTGGAGCAAAAGGTCTAGCTTATATAAAAGTTAATGATTCTTCTGATCTAGAAAATGGGCTTCAGTCGCCAATTCTTAAGTTCCTTTCTAAAGAAGAGATTTCTAGTTTAGTTGAAAGGCTTGAACTGAGTTCTGGAGACACTGTTTTTTTTGGTGCTGATCATAGAAATGTTGTAAATGATTCAATGGGCTCATTGAGAGAAAAATTAGGTGAAGACCTTAACTTAATTGATAAAGAGGCTTTTAAATTCGGATGGATTACAGACTTTCCTTTATTCGAGGAGGATATTCAAGGGAACTTGTCACCATCACATCATCCTTTTACTGCTACTCAAGGAGGGCTCAAAGAACTTAAGAAAGATCCGTCAAACGCTGTTGCAAAGGCATATGATCTTATTTTAAACGGAAGTGAAATTGGAGGCGGCTCTTTGAGAATTAACAATTTAGATGAACAATTGGAAGTATTATCCATATTAGGAATAGATAAAAAAGAAGCGGATGAAAAATTTGGTTTCTTTTTAGAAGCTCTGTCCTATGGATGTCCTCCTCATGGTGGAATTGCTTTTGGATTGGATCGTTTGATTATGTTGCTTTGTAAACAAGAATCCATCAGAGATGTAATCGCTTTTCCAAAGACCCAATCAGCAACCTGTCTGCTTTCCGATGCTCCGAGTTTAATTGATCAAGATCAATTAGATATGCTTTCCATAAAAGTTCTTGAAGAGGATAAATAGTGGCGGGACATTCTAAGTGGGCTAACATTAAGCATCGCAAAGGTCGTCAAGATGAAAAAAGACAAAAAGTCTTTTCGAAACTCATTAGAGAGCTTACCGTGGCTGCTAAATTGGGAGGACCTGAGCCCGGAGACAATCCAAGATTAAGACTGGCTCTAGACAAGGCCCTTGGAGCCAATATGCCAAAAGATACAATAGAAAGAGCCATAGCAAGAGGTTCTGGAGATCAGGAGGCAGAAAATTTAGAAGAAACCATTTACGAAGGTTATGGTCCCAATGGAGTTGCTATTATAGTTGAAACTTTAACGGACAATAAAAACAGAACGGTTGCTGAAGTTAGACATGCTTTTTCTAAGTATGGAGGAAGTTTGGGTACCGATGGGTCTGTAGCATATCTATTTACCAAAGTTGGGCAAATAGTCGTTGAAAATACTGATGAGGAAAAAATATTTGATGTCTCTGTGTCCAATGGAGCAGATGAAGTAGAACAGGGCGATGAAGATAATCTTATTATTTCTGTTGAAGCAGAAGAATTTCATAATCTTAAAAATGTTCTCGAAGAGAATGAAATCAAAATAAACCAATACGAGTTGATTATGAAAGCATCAAATAGCATCGAGCTTGACAATGAAGCTTCTGAAAAAGTCATCAATCTTCTTGAAAGTCTTGAAGATTTGGATGATGTGCAAAATGTTCATTCCAATGCTGAGTTTTCTGAAGGGAGCTATGCTTGATGACGAATTCAAGGAATAAGGGAGCATCATTTGAAAGAGAAATTGCAAATACTTTGAATGATTCTTTGGAATTAAAAAAAC
This sequence comes from uncultured SAR86 cluster bacterium, assembly GCA_902629465.1. Taxonomy (GTDB): domain Bacteria; phylum Pseudomonadota; class Gammaproteobacteria; order Magnimaribacterales; family AG-339-G14; genus MEDG-81. Next base: position 12,347 of record CACOQX010000011.1, read on the forward strand.
CATTAAAAAGAATATTGGAACAAACTCGAGAAAAACATCTTCCCGATCTTATTCTTGGTAATTGGTACATAGAATGTAAGAGATATGGGCAAGGTGCAGAACCTCTTGAAGGCTGGTGGGATCAAGTGATTACTGCAACTCCAGAAGATGCTCATCCAGCTTTGATTTATAAATTTAATCACAGGCCCATCAAGGTGAGAATTCCACTCCATACTGTAAACAACAATCTTCCTAAAGATTTTAATAATACATGCGATTTTTCTTTAGAGAGCTTCATAGTTTTACTTAAATTTCTTTTTGAGGAAGATATAAAAAGTCATCTTTAATGTCAGACACCTTAGAGCTAAGAATTTACTATGAAGATACAGATGCACAAGGTGTAGTTTTTTACGCTAATTATCTTAAATATTTTGAAAGGGGCAGAACTGAATTTCTAAGAAAGTGCGGCTACCTGCAAAACGAGCTATTAGCCAAAAATATTATTTTCATTGTCAATAAATTAGACATTCATTACAAAAAACCCGTCCTATTAGATCAATTAATAAAAATAGAATCTTCTCTTACAAAATTGAAGAGGGCTAGTTTTAGTTTTAATCAAAGAGTTGTAATAAATTCAGAAATAATGTGTGAAGCTAATGTATTATGCGGCTGTGTTGATCTTAAAACTAAAAAACCCACTGCTCTCCCAGAGGAACTAAGAAAAAAGATGTCGGATAAAAAAAATGCAAGCTGAATTAAGTTTTATAGATTTATTTCTAGGAGCAAGTTTAGTTGTTCAACTGGTGATGATCATTTTGTTTCTTTTAACTGGAACTTCCTGGTGGTTTATTTTTGATAAGTGGCTCACCTTGAGCAGAGCAAGAAAGGATATTTATGAATTTGAAACCGATTTTTGGAATTCTAAAAATATTGAAAAAATTTATAATGAGCTTAATCGTAAAGAAGATAATTTTGGGTTATCTCAAATTTTTGTCATTTCTCACGAAGAATTTTTAAGGGCAGAAAATTTTGAAAAAGTTGAAGACCGCATCAGTAAGTCAACGGAAATAATAATTAACAGGCAAGAGGAAAAATTAGAAGAAGGATTATCTTTTCTGTCTACTGTTGCATCTGTAAGCCCCTTCATAGGCTTATTTGGAACTGTCTGGGGTGTTATGAATGCTTTTAGTGGTTTAGCACAACTTTCTCAAGTATCAATAAATGCCGTTGCTCCAGGAATATCTGAGGCTTTGGTAGCAACTGCCTTGGGTCTTTTTGCAGCTATTCCTGCTCTTATTTCTTATAATTGGAGCGTTAAGACAATTGATATAATTATTAAGAGTTACGAAAATTTTACATCTGAACTTTTAATAACTTACCAAGAATTCAATGTCCAAAAGACGACTAAAAAATAGAAAACTTTTGACAGAAATTAATGTAATTCCATATGTGGATATTTCATTGGTTTTGCTAGTTATTTTCATGGTGGCAACACCATTTATGATTCAAGGAATTGATCTTGATTTACCAAAAACCGAAGCTCAAGCTCTCAACAAATCTAAAGATGATAATTTAACTATTTCGATAAGCAAAGAGGGTTTTTACTCTCTTGATTTAGGTGAAAAAAATGAAATTTATAAAAGTTTTCAGTTATTTGTAGGACAGCTTGAAAAAATTTTAAGAAATAACCCAAAAATTGAGATATTTTTGAGAGCAGACAAGGAAACGCTTTATGACAATGTTGCTAAAACAATGTCTATGATCAAAAAATTTAAAACAGATTCTATAAATCTCATAACCGAACCTATTGAGGAGAATGAATAAGACTTTAACCAGTTTAAATACTTCTTTTTTGATTCTTTTATTTCTATCTTTGATTTTTTCTATGTTTTCTATCCCAAACCTTAATATCGATGAGAAACAATCAATTAAAGTAAATTTTTACGAATTAATTCCACAAGATGACATATTATTCGATTCGTCTGCGCCGGATACCTTAATTAAAAAAGAAACAAAAAAAATCTCTGAAATTAATGAAAAAATAAATACTGATGAAACTTCAATTATTTCAAAATTTAAAATAAACAAATTAGATATAAAAAATGAGATTAGTAAAATTAAACTTTCGAAGGAGAGGGAAGATATCTTGAGAGTTTCGGCTATTATCCAAGAAAGAATTTCTTCAATTTGGATAAAGCCAAATTCTTTAAGTGAATCTTTGACAGCAAAGGTTTTAATAAACCTTGCTCCTTCTGGAGAAATATTAAATTTCAGTTTAATAAAGCCAAGTTCAAATACTTCTTTCAACGAATCAATTTTGACTACAATGAATAAAATGACTTTTTTTGAAGAAGTTTTATTTCTTGAGAGAAAACTATTTGAAAAAAACTTTAGAAATTTTAATTTAGTTTTTAAATCATCTGGCGAAATAGAGTGATTAGGTTTTCATCTTTATTATTTTTTTTAGTTTCAAATAGTATTTTTTCTATTTTAGAAATTGAGATATTAAAAGGTAGTGATAATTTGTCAAAAGTTGCATTTGTTCCTTTTGGCTTAGAGAGCGGTATTGAAGAAAACTATGGTAGTGAGATTTCTAAAAATATAGAAAATAATATGCTTTTGTTTGGTGAATTTGAAAATCTAGCTGTTAATGAGATGCTCTCATATCCCTCTTCGGAAAATGATTTTTATTATAGGGATTGGAAAGTCCTCGGAGTAGATTATTCTTTAATTGGTAAAGTAAATTCTGTTAACGCTTTAGGAAATCTTAATATTTCATACTCTTTATTCAACATAAACAGAAGAATTAAAATTTTAGAAGGTGAAATTGTTGGCAGTGAGGATAATATTGAGGGAATTTCAAAAATTATCAGCAATAGGATCTATGAAGAAATTACTGGTTTAAGAGGTATATTTGATACGAAATTAGCATATGTCATTAATTCTGACGCTGAAACTTATCAAATGTGTATTTCAGACATTGATGGCAAAAACGAACAAATTCTCTTTACTTCCAAGGCGCCAATCATGTCTCCCGATTGGTCTCCTGATAGAAAAAAAATTGCATATGTTTCTTTTGAAAACGGCTTGGCTGAAATTTTTATTCAAGATTTACAATCTGGAGAAAGGGATTCCATTCAGGCTTTAGGAATGACAAATAGTGCGCCAGTTTGGTCTCCTGATGGAAAGAGCTTAGCTTTGGTTGTTTCTTTTTCAGGAAATCCCGATATTTTCTTATATTCAATAAATAATAAAAGATTAATAAGGCTTACAAATCATTATGGAATCGATACAGAACCATCTTGGTCCCCAGATTCAAAAAAAATTATTTTTACATCTGATAGGTCTGGTTCTCCGCAGCTTTATGAGATCAATACAAAATCTAAAAGAAAAAAAAGATTAACTAAAGATGGTAACTATAATGCTAGAGGAAGATATTTTCCTGATGGAAAATCTATTTTTTTTGTTCATGGAAATGATGGAAATTTTCAGATCGCAACTAAAAAACTTTCCAGTAGATACATTGAGACTCTAACCTCAACCTCATTAGATGAATCACCTACAATTTCTCCAAATGGAAATATCATTATTTATGCAACAAAAGACGGTTTAAATGGTTATTTAGGTGGGATTACCTTAGATGGAAAATCAAGATTTTCATTGCCTGTTAAAAATGGATCGGTAAGAGAACCAGCCTGGTCACCATTACTAAATTAAACAAACTAAATATAAAATTTCTTGTCTAAAAGAAAAGTATTATAATCACCATGTCAGAAGGAGCTTTATTTATGAGGAGGCTATTTATGGAACCAATAGGAATATTTATTCTAGCTATGATTTGTCAGGTTTATTCTTGTGCGGCGAATGTATCAGATTCAGTTGAACGAATGCAATATGCCTCTGTAGCCGGGGAAGAGTATCTTCAAGAAGATAAGCTAGAAACTAATTTAAACGACAAAGTTTATTTTGAATTTGATAAATCTACTTTAGATGCTGAAGATAAAAGTTTACTAGAGCAGTATTTACCTGAAATCAAAAAGGCAAAAATAGTTCGACTAGAAGGTCATTGTGATGAACGAGGGACCAGAGAATATAACTTGGCTCTTGGAGAAAGAAGAGCGCTTGAGGTGAGAGATTTTCTTGTAGTAAAAGGAGTATCTGGTAAAAAAATAAGGGTGGTAAGTTTTGGAGAAGAAAAACCCCTTAAAAGCGCATCAAATGAAAAAGCTTGGGCTGAAAATAGAAGGGTAGAAATCTCCCTTTATTAGATTGAAAATACTAAAGAGCTTTCTATTTTTTGTTTTTTTGGGTTTTCCTAGTTTTGTAGTTTTACAAAATGATGAATCTTTAGAACTTCTTCTTGAAAAAATAAATCTTTTAAAAAAAGAGATAGAATCTCTTACAGCTTCAATAGAAACGAATAATTTAACCATTTCTAGGTTAGAAGAGGCAAACCAAATAAGATATGTTGACTTGGATAAAAGAATTCATCTTTTGGAAACAAAGTTATTATTTGAAGAAACTCAAACCGAAGAATCAGCGGAACAATCTATAAATCCTTTATCAGGGCTTGTTGAAGAAGATATTGACTCAGGAGAATTCGATCTTTGGTCAAATTCTATGAAGTTGCTAGATAATTCTAGATATTCAGAAGCAGCAGAAAACTTAAGGCTCTTAATATTATCTTACCCTAATGGAACCTATACAGGTGATGCTTATTTTTGGCTAGGTGAGATATATTTAGTCCAAGAAATGTTCGAAGATTCCTCTGAAATCTTGAATGCTTTCGTTACAAAGTTTGATGATCACTCTAGAAAACCAGATGGTTTGTATAAACTTGCTATCGCAAAGGTTAATTTAGAAGAACTGGAAACTGCTGAAACTCTCTTACAAGAAGTTATAAGTAATTATCCAAATTCTGGAGCTGCTTTACTTGCAGAACAAGATTTAATTAAATTAAATTCTCAATAGGGGTATAATTCATACTTTTTGGGTCGTTAGCTCAGTTGGTAGAGCAGTTGGCTTTTAATCAATTGGTCATAGGTTCGAATCCTATACGACCCACCAAAAGTTATGGTTTATTTTCTAATAGGGATTGGGGCTTTTTTCGGTGCAATTTTAAGATTCCTAGTAAGCTCATTTCTTGCAAAAGTTATTTACTTAGGATTTCCAATAGGAACATTAACCGTGAACTTAATTGGTTGCTTTTTAATAGGGATTTTTTTAGCGATAAATTTCTTTAATAAGGAACTTATTAGTCCATTAATAATCATTGGCTTTTTAGGTTCTTTCACAACTTTTTCAGCCTTTACAAAAGAAATTCTTTTATTTTCAACTTCTCATGGAATATTTATGGCATATTTTTTTGCTCTTGTAATTACATCTATTTGTTTACTCTCAACTTTCATTGGATATAAGATATTTGCCTAAGATGTCAAAAACAATTTTTGAAAAAATTATTGATAGAGAGCTTCCTTCGAATATCTTTTACGAAGATGATTTATGTATCGCAATTGAAGATATTGCTCCTAAGGCACCAATTCATGTTCTTATAATTCCAAAAAAGCCTATTCAGAAACTTTCTGAGGCTAAGAAAACCGATCAAGCTTTATTGGGTCATTTAATGATGGTAGTTAAAAAAGTCGCAGAAGAACTGAATGTTCAAGATGCATTCAACATAATAATAAATAATGGCGAAAAAGCTGGGCAGACAGTTTTTCATCTGCACATACATCTTTTAGCTGGAAGAAATTTTACTGATCTATTTCCTGGTTAGGATAATTCTGTCAAAGCTCTTTTTGCTGCAAAAATCTCCTCTAAGCGCCTAATAATACTCTCCCTAATTTCAAATAAATTTTGAGAGAGTGACAACGCTTCTTTAAGTTGAAACACAGCTGCATCATGTCTGCCGGTCAAAATGAAAAATTCAGCTCTGGATCTGTGTAGTTCAAGAATATTTCCTGACAAACCTTGAGCCTCAGCAAGTTTGTACCAAACGCTGGGGTCAGTCTGTCTATCTTTGGTTAAATATTTCAAAAGTTTCTCAGCCAATTCAGACTGATCATTTTCAATATATGCATCGGCTAGCAACATTGATGCTGAGTAATTGTTTTCATGGATCTCTAAAATATTTTTGCCGAGCGATATGGCCTCATAAAAGTTTCCAGCAGAAAGATGAAGTTCCATCAGGCTCGATTCAAATACCAAATTATTAGGTATTTCTTTTATAAGTTCTCTCAAAATCTCAAAACTTTTTTCAAAATCCTTATTTTTTTTGTATGCAAGTGACAAGCCATATCTATTTGAAACCCGAGTATTTTTATTTTGCGATTCTTGGTTTTTCTTAAATGACTTTATTAATTTTTTTATGTCTTTTTCAGCCCAAATTTGAGCACGTTTCTGCATCAAATAAAAATCCATATTATCTCTAAATAAATTTTTTGAGGTTTTTTTCAAACCATCAGACCTTATTCTCATATCAGTAAGTCTCTCGCTTGGAAGAGGGTGAGTCATTAGATAGGAAAACTGTTCTGAATCTTCATTCTGATATTTATCTTGCATTCTTTGAAACATCATAGTCATATCATTTGGATCAAAACCTGCCTTGACTAAATTATTGAAACCTATTCTATCTGCCTCTTTTTCATTGCTTCTAGTGTAATTTATAGACATTTGTTGCATGGCAGCTGGTGCAATAAGTATTGCTTCAGGGTTTCTCGATGCAGCGGCAACTGCAATACTTCCCAAAATCATTAGAGCATTTGCTAAAGGAGAATTTCTATTTTGAGACCTAGCAAAATGTCTCTGACTCAAATGAGCCAATTCATGACACATTACTGAAGCAAGTTCTCCTTCTCTTTCTGTATTTAAAAACATGCCTAAATTAATTCCTATTATTCCGCCAGGCGCAGCAAAAGCATTTATAGTTTTATCCTCTAATATAATGAATTCAAATCTCCTATCTCTTACCTCACTAGTTTCTGAAAGCCGATAAATTAAATCTTCAAGATAAGTTCTCATTAAAGGATCAGAATGCTCCTTTGTCGAACCTCTATACATTGCAAGCCAGAGCCTTCCTAGTTCATACTCGCCTGATAAAGATATCGAAGCCGAGGAATAGTCACCTAATGCCGGAAGAGGATCTTCCTCTATCAGTGAGTGAAAATAAGAAGAAAAAAATAATACAAAAAATAATAAATATAATTTATTTGCCATTTAGAAAGTATAATTGAATTATAAATTTAGAGACAAATGATTAATTTCTTAAAAAATTTCTTTGATAAGTATTTTTATGATGATGAGCAATATGCTGCACTTTTTATTTTATCAATCGGAATTATAATTTTATATTTCTTGGGAGGAATAATCGCTCCTGTTTTAGTAAGTATCTTAATCGCTTATATACTCAATGGATTGATGAGCTTTATGGAGGAAAAAGGCAATAGTAGAATCTTAGCTTTATCAGTCACTTTATTCGTTTTTAGCTTACTTTATTTATCTATATTTTTGTTTTTGCCATTTTTATCAAGACAGATTTTACTTCTGGTTTCAGACATCCCTCAAATCTACGAATCGGTAAACACATTTTTATCTAATCAATTAGCTGGATATGCGCTCCAATCAAATCAATTAGATGAAGTAGTAATAAATGCTTTTTCTTATATTCCTACATTGTTCCAAAACGCCTTGTTGCAGCTAAATTCGGGCTTCTCTGCAGTTATGAATGCTTTACTTTATTTAATAATTGTCCCCTTTTTAGTTTTTTTTCTTCTCAAAGATAGGGATATTTTTATAAATTATGCGAAATTTATATTACCCAAAAAAAAGAATCTGCTAACAAAAATATGGAATGATTTGAATGTCCAATTATATGGTTATTTAAGGGGGAAGGGCTTGGAGATGATAATTGTTACTCTTGTAACTGGATTTGTTTTTTATTTCCAAGGGGTAAACTATTCAATCATCCTGGCAATCTTGGTAGGTTTATCAGTGTTGATACCCTATGTAGGAGCAATTTTAGTTACAATTCCTGTAGTTTTGATTGGCCTTTTTCAATGGGGGCTAGACTCAAGTTTCTATATTTTCGTTACAAGTTATTTGATCATTCAAGCTCTAGATGGAAATGTTTTAATGCCCTTACTTTTAGGCAGAGAAGTAAAATTACATCCTGTAATAATAATTACGGCAGTTCTAATTTTTGGAGGTATATGGGGCTTCTGGGGGCTTTTATTGGCAATTCCTATTGCAACTTTTTTAAGAGCAATTATGGCTGCTTGGCCTACTAGAGAGGACTTAATAAATTAGTCTAAGGCTGATAAGACTTCTTCAACATGACCTTTAACTTTAACTTTTCTCCATTCTTCAATTAGCTTTCCTTTTGAATCAATTAAAAAAGTACTCCTTTCGATACCCATATACTTTTTTCCATACATACTTTTCTCTTTTATGACATCAAAGATTTTACAAACCTTTTCATCCGGATCAGAGATAAGTTCAAAGGGAAATTTGAATTTATCTTTAAAGCCTTCATGAGATTTTAGAGAATCTTTGGAAACTCCAAAAATTTCTGTTTTCATTTTTTTGAATAATTTGTAATTATCCCTAAAATCTTCTCCTTCTGAAGTACAACCAGGCGTGTTATCTCTGGGGTAAAAATAAATTACTATTCTTTTTCCCTTGTAATCAGCTAAATTAAAATCAGTTTTTCCGGTCATTTCCGCTTTAAAATTTTTTACTTTTGATCCTACTTCCATTTTTTTAATCAAGATTAATTAAGATATGAAATAATACCACTTATTAAAAATTATTAATAAAACATTAATGTCAATTGAAGGATCTATAACAGCTTTAGTAACTCCTATGAATGAAAAAGGAGACCTTGATTACAATTCTCTTGAAAAACTTATCAACTTTCAGATTGATTCCGGAATTTCAGGATTGGTGGCAGTTGGCACAACGGGAGAATCTGCAACTATAGATTTTGAAGATCATATAAAATTGATAGAATTTTTTATAAAAATATCTAATGGAAGAGTTCACATCATAGCAGGTACAGGAGCTAATTCGACTGAGGAGGCTCTTCATCTAACGAGAGAAGCAAAAAACTTAGGAGCAGATGCCGCCTTGTTGGTCTCACCATACTACAATAAACCACCTCAGGAAGGGATTTACCGACATCATGCAAAAATTGCTGATGAAGTAGATATTCCTCAAATTCTTTATAATGTTCCATCTAGAACAGCTAGTTTTATAGAGCCCGAAACTGTCCAGAGATTATCCTCTCATCAAAATATTATGGGCATCAAAGATGCCACTGGAGACATGAAAAATCTTTCTGAGGTGTTAAAATTATGCGAAGAAGATATCAAAAGTGAAAATTTTTTCTTATATTCTGGAGATGATTTTTCTTCTTTAGAATTCTTGAAAAAAGGTGGGCATGGAACCATTTCGGTTTCCTCTAATGTGGTGCCTGAAATTATTTCCAAAATTTGCTTACATGTAAAAAGTGATTTTTCCAAAGCAAAACAATTGGATGACCAAATAAAAGATCTCAATAAAAACTTATTCTGTGAATCCAACCCCATTCCTGTAAAATGGGCTTTAAATCAAATGGGTCTAATAAAAAATGGCATAAGGTTGCCCTTGGTTGAACTTAACGATTTGTTTAAAGAATCAGTAAAAAATTCTCTTGAAGAATTAAATCTAATCTGAATTATGAAGAATTCGCTTATATTACCAATTGTTCTTGTCATGTTTGCCTGTACCACGGAAATTTCACAGGAAAAATTGAAAGATAGCGAAATAATTGATTCTTCAAAAAATGAAAATATTCTCACAAAAGAAGGCGTTATTAATGATTCTTCTTTTATAGCCGATAAATATCCTATTTCTGGAGAAATTGAGGTTCTAAATGACCAAACAAAAGTTTTTACACCTCGACCAAAACAACTATTTTCTGCAGCTTCTTCAAGTGAAATTAGACTTCACAAACTTGGAGAAATTAGATGGGTTTATTTAGGACTAGAACCGAGCGCTGCTTGGCCAATGACAATTGAGTTTCTTGAAGACAAAAACAATCTTGGTTTGGATTCTTTTGATCCTAATAGTGGAACTATCAATTCGAAAATATTTAATTTCAACAATATTGATTTCAAATTTGTATTTAAAATAGAGAGAGGCTTGCAACAGTCGAGTTCTGAAATTTTCGTTTCTCAACTCAAAAAAGTGAATAATTCTTGGGAAATTGTATCTTCTAAAGAAAACCAATTAGATGCTTTGATAAATGAATTTTATGAGTATCTATCATCATCGGGTCCAGCCACAGGAACTTCATTAGTTGCATTGAATTTAAATGCTAGTAATAAAACCGAAGTTATAATAGATGAAAGGACAGGATTATCAAAAATCAAGCTCAGAATAAATTTTGCCAGAGCTTGGGCCGCATTAAGAAGATCTTTATTACAAGCTGGATACAAAATAATTGATGAAGATAGAAATGAAGGAAAATTTTATTTAGAATATTCTGTAAGAAGATCTTTACTTGATCGAAGACCAGACATCACGAGTGTAGAGATAATCGTTAAAGAATTAAGCTCTAAAGAGTGTTTAATTTCTACTAGTTTGGATGCAGAGAACCTAGATTTATCAGAAGAGATTATTTCTCAAATAAACCAATCATTGTCATAACTTTAAATGGAAAAAAAAGAATTACTAACAAAAGGAAAAGCTAAAGAACTTTATAAGACTGCAGATGAATCCAAGCTTATTATGGATTTTACCGATGATACATCTGCGTTTGACGGAAAAAAAATAGAACAATTAGCAGGAAAAGGTACTGTCAATAATAGATTCAACAATTTTATTATGAAACATTTAGATTCCAAAGGCGTTGCTTGCCATCTTCTGGAAGAACTAAATGATCACGAAAGTTTGGTTTTGTCTTTGGATATGTTTCCAATTGAATGTGTAGTGAGGAATTACGCAGCAGGAAGTATCTGCAAACGTCTTGGTCTTGAGGAAGGGATGAAATTTGAAAATCCTATTTTTGAGTTCTTTTATAAAGACGATGACTTAGGCGATCCTATGATAAATGATAATCACATTATATCTTTTGGCTGGGCAGAAGCTGATGATATTGAAACTTTAAAAAAACTAACTTTAGAAATAAACGATCATTTAGTGGATTTATTTTTAAAAGCGGACTTAATTCTTGTTGACTTCAAATTAGAGTTTGGAAAAAATTCAGGAAAAATATATCTTGGTGACGAATTTACTCCAGATGGTTGTAGAGTTTGGGATAAGGAAACCAAAAAGAAACTTGATAAAGATAGATTCAGACTTGGTCTTGGTGACGTAGTAGAGTCATATCAGGAAATAGCACATAGAATTGGTATTGATCTCAAATAGCTTTTAATGAGTTTTTTACAGAATAAAAAGAAAATCAAAGGAGCTGAGCTTTTTATTCGATGTCTAGAAGAAGAAGGCGTAGAGTATATTTTTGGATTGCCCGGAGAAGAAAATCTTGATTTTCTAGAATGTCTTTGTAAATCAAGCAAAATTAAACTGATTTTAACTAGGCACGAACAAGGCGCAGGATTTATGGCAGCAACCTATGGCAGGTTAACTGGAAAAGCTGGCGTATGTTTAACAACCCTCGGTCCAGGTGCAACTAATTTAGTCACTTCTGCAGCTTATGCTCAACTAGGTGGAATGCCGCTAGTGATGATAACTGGTCAAAAACCAATAAAGAACACTAAGCAAGGTAAATTTCAAATATTAGATGTTGTTGATCTAATGCAGCCAATCACTAAATACACGCATCAAATATCTTCAGCAAATATGATTGCCTCTGAAGTAAGAGAAGCCTTTAGGCTTGCCGAGGAAGAAAGACCTGGCGCAGTTCATTTGGAACTTCCCGAAGACATTGCAAGTGAAGAAACGAGGAGAAGACCCTTACCAAAGAGCGTCGTTCGACGCCCTGTTCCAGATGAAAAGTCTATAAATCAAGCTGTAATGCTGATTGAAAAAGCTAAAAGACCGATTTTGGTTTTAGGAGGAGGAGCAAATAGAACCAGCACAAGTAAAATGCTTCTGGAATTTGTTGAGAAAACAAAAATCCCTTTCATCACAACCCAACTCGGAAAAGGAGCTTTAAACGAGAGACATGAAAATTTTCTTGGATGTGCTGCTTTAACCAACGGAGATTTTGTTCACAGAGCTATTGAAGAATCAGATCAAATTATTACAGTTGGCCAAGATAACTTTGAAAAACCTCCTTTTATTATGAATGAAAAAGAAGGAACAAAGGTCATTCACATTGATCACATAACAGCTAATGTTAATGGTATCTATTTCCCGCAATTAATGGTCACTGGAGATATAGCAAATGCTATTTGGCAAATAAAAGAAAAAATTAAAGTTAGCCCTCAATGGGATTTCTCAAAAATGCTTCTAACAAGAAAAGCTCATTTAGAACATTCTGAAAAAATCAGAGAAGATGACAGATTTCCTATTTTCCCACCGTATTTAGTTCGCCAGATAAGAAACGTAATGCCAGCAGAGGGGATAATTACTATGGATAATGGTGTATATAAACTATGGTTTGCAAGAGGTTATCCTGCCTTACATCAAAACACTGTTATTTTAGATAACGCTCTTGCAAGTATGGGAGCAGGGTTACCGTCTGCAATTACAGCCGCAATGATTTTTCCAAATAAAAAAGTTATCTCTGTTTGTGGAGATGGAGGATTTATGATGAATAGTCAGGAGCTAGAAACCGCTGTAAGGCTTGGTGTGAATCTCACAGTAGTAATTCTCAATGATAAGGCTTACGGAATGGTTAAGTGGAAACAAGAAAATATGAAGTTTTCCGATTTTGGGTTAAGTTTCGAAAATCCAGATTTTGTAAAATATGCAGAGGCCTATGGCGCTAAAGGTTATCAAATTAATAATGCTGAAAACCTAAAAGAAACTTTAGAAACTTGCTTAAATTCCTCCGGAGTTCATGTAATAGATTGCCCTGTAGATTACAGCGAGAATGATAAAATATTAAATAAAGATTTGAAGAAAATTAGCTCAGCTTTATAAAGATATTAGAATCACAAAGATTATTTCTTCATTTCACCTGACTTATTCTTGATTTTTTTAAAATTATTCAATTTTTATCAAGATAAATTTATACGATATAATTAATTTTAAATTTGTTTGAAAAGGAATAGAACATGCAGGAAAGAAATACTTCTCAAGTTAAAGAAACTTCAATTGATACTCTAGTAGAGCGCGCGCGCATCGCTCAAGCTAAATATGAATCATTTTCACAACAACAAGTAGATAAAGTTGTTCGAGATATTGGTAAATTTGTTTATGACAATGCTGAGGCATTAGCAAAAATGGCTGTTGAGGAGACTGGAATGGGATCCTATGAAGACAAAATACTCAAAAATAAAGGGAAAGCCCGAGTCATATGGAATAATTTAAAGGACAAAAAGTCTAGAGGTGTGATTGGCGAAGATACTGAAACTAATCTTGTTTTCGTTGCAAAACCAATGGGAGTAGTAGCTGCTGTAACTCCTGTTACTAACCCAATTGTAACTCCGATGTGTAACGGCATGTTTGCTCTTAAAACTGGTAATGCAGTCATTTTTGCATCACATCCAAAGGCTCAAAAATGTTCAGAGTACTTGACCTTTGAATTTATGAAAATTGTAAAGTCTCATGATGGTCCCGATGATTTGATCCAAGTAGTTACTAACGGGTCTGTAGAAAAGACCCAACAACTCATGCAATCTGCTGATGTAGTTGTTGCTACAGGAGGAGGGGCAATGGTTAAATCAGCCTATTCCTCAGGCAAACCTTCTTTTGGAGTAGGTGCGGGGAATGTACCAGTTATTATAGATAGAAATATAAATTTGAAAGAAGCTGTTGAAAAAATCGTAGACGGAGCATCTTTCGATCATGGCATCATATGCTCGCATGAACAATTTGTATTAGCTCCGGAAGAAAATTTTGACCAAACAATAGAATTATTTACAAATACAGGAAAGGTATGGTTCACGGATGATAAGTCACAAATACAAAAGCTTCGCGAAGTTGTATTCCTCGATGGTCACTTAAATAAAGACGTGGTAGGAAAATCAGCAAGTGATGTTGGTAAAATGGCAGGAATTAAAGTTCCAGACTCTACAAGGTTGATTTTGCTTCCCGCAGATGGATCGGGAACTGAGGATGTCCTTGCTAAGGAAAAACTCTGTCCAGTGATAGCAATAATACCTTATTCGACCTTTGAAAATGCAGTTGCTATGGCAAAAGCAAATCTTTTAGTAGAGGGCGCAGGTCATTCAGCTGCTCTGCATTCAAACGATGATGAAAATATACAAATGGCTGGCATAGAGCTACCCATAAGCCGCCTGGTTGTTAACCAACCAAGCTCCACTACAGCTGGAGGTTCTTTAACAAACGGTTTTGCTCCCACTACTACTCTAGGTTGTGGTTCTTGGGGTGGTAATTCAATTTCTGAAAATCTTGATTATAAGCACCTAATGAATGTTTCTAGAATTGGAAAAGTCATTGTTGATAAAGAAGTCCCATCAGATGAAGAAATCTGGGCTTAAGATTATCAATTTTAGAGAGTTATTCTAAATTAAGCCATCTTAGGGTTTTTAATAATTTTATTGCATAAAAAAATAATAAGTTTATAAATTTAATTATAAAAAATCGCTGTACCTTATTTATTTGAATAAATGTGGTACAATTTATTGGAGATGGATAAAAAGTATTTATTTAAAAGAAACAATGTATGGTGGGTGAAACTAGCTGTACCTGTGTACCTTAGAGAAAAATTTGGTTTTGATTTAAGAAAATCAACAGGAGAAAAAGATTTAGATAAGGCTCTTCTTGTGAGAGATAGCATTTTAAGTGAATTTAAAGCTAAGTTATCTAAAGACTCAGATCAGAAATCGTCTTTTGAGACAAACTTTTCAAATAAGACAACATACTTTGATTATGCATCAACTACTCCAGTTGATGAGAGAGTTATTGAAAAAATGAAAGAGTGCTTGTCTTTTGAGGGAGCCTTTGGAAATTCAGGCTCTAGATCTCATGTTTATGGTTGGAAAGCTGAAGAACTTGTTGAGGAAGCTCGTCTTAACGTAGCAAACTTACTAAATTGTGACCCAAGAGAAATTATTTGGACTTCGGGAGCAACTGAATCCGATAACCTAGCAATTAAGGGAGCAGCATATTTTTATCAGTCAAAAGGCAGACACATAATAACCTCCAAAATTGAACATAAAGCTGTACTTGATGTTTGTAGGCAGCTTGAGAAAGAAAACTTTGAAGTGTCTTATTTGGATCCTAATGAAAACGGAGTCATTCCTCCTCAAGCAGTTAAGGACGCAATCAGAGAAGACACAGTTCTGGTTTCTCTTATGCAAATTAATAATGAAATTGGAGTTCTCAATGATATAGAGCAAATAGGTTTAATCACAAGGGAAAATGGCACTATTTTTCATGTTGATGCAGCCCAAAGTGCAGGAAAAATTCCAATAGATCTAAGTAATTTAAACGTAGATTTAATGTCTTTCTCTGCTCACAAAATATATGGTCCCAAAGGGATTGGTGCGTTGTACATTCGAAGAAAACCAAGAGTCAGGCTTCAACCTCTTTTCCATGGCGGAGGCCAAGAAAGAGGAATTAGAGCAGGAACTTTGCCCACTCACCAAATAGTTGGAATGGGAGAAGCTTTTCGAATTGCTCAAGAGCAAATGGAAATTGACTACAAAAGGCTAACCAACTTTAGGTCAATTCTTTGGAATGGCCTAAAAGACATGGAAGAAGTTTATATTAACGGATCTATAGAAAATGGTTTTCCTGGAATATTCAATATGTCTTTTAACTTTGTAGAAGGCGAATCTTTAATTATGGCTCTTAAAAATATTGCTGTTTCATCCGGATCAGCATGTACATCAGCAAGTCTTGAGCCTTCCTATGTTTTAAGGGCACTTGGCAGGCCTGATGAACTAGCCCATAGTTCAATTAGATTTTCTTTCGGAAGATTCACAAAGAAAGAAGAAGTCGAGAATACAGTCGATCTTGTAAAAAATTCTGTATCTCAATTAAGAGAAATTTCTCCTCTTTGGGAAATGTACCAAGACGGTATAGATTTAGATAAGATTGAATGGGCATAAAAATTTTTTAGTGAGGTAAATATGGCATATTCGCAAAAAGTAGTTGATAAATTTGAAGAAACTTTAAAAAATCCAGAAGGCGCAAGCGTTGGAAGGTGGAAGCCAGGCGATAAAGATTTCCACAGAGTTGGAACCGGCATTGTTGGGGCACCGGCATGTGGTGATGTTATGAAATTGCAAATTAAGTGTGAAAATATTGAAGGTGAGAATAGAATTGTTGATGCAAGATTTAAAACTTATGGCTGTGGTTCTGCAATTGCTTCTAGCGGCCAGTTAATAGATATGCTCAAAGGTAAGACGTTAGAAGAAGCTCAGAATATTTCTAATCAAGAGATTGTAGATATTCTAGAATTACCAGCAATTAAAATTCACTGTAGCGTGCTTGCTGAAGAAGCTATTCACAGAGCCATAGATGACTTTAAAAGCTTAAGAAATAATGACTAATGCCAAAAATAAAAGTTTTACCTCACGAAGAACTTTGTCCAGAAGGAATTGAATTCGAAGCAGAACAAGGTAAATCTGTCTGTGAAAATTTACTTAATCATTCCGTAGATATAGAACACGCATGTGAGCTTTCTTGTGCATGCACGACTTGCCATGTAATTTTTGTAGAAGGATTTAACTCTCTTAATGAGTCTTCAGATGATGAAGAAGACCTATTGGATAAAGCTTGGGGGCTAGAACAGAGATCGAGATTGAGTTGCCAAACTATTGTTTCTAATTCAGACTTAACGATAGAAATCCCGAAATATACAATAAATATGGTGTCTGAAAATCATCCAAAGCCTAAAAATGAGTCAAATAGAGAAATTTCATCTATGGACTTCGATATTTCTAACTCCGCTGCTAAACATCTTAATTCAATGGTTGCATCTAAAAATTCTTCCGGAGTTAGAATTTCTTTAAAGGATTCGGGATGTTCTGGCTTTGCTTACCAAATTGATTTAGTAGAAAAAATTGAAGAAAACGATTTTAATGGATTGATAAATGGAGTTAATTTATTTATTCAAGATAAAAGTTTTGTTTTTCTAAAAGGAACAAAAATAGATTTCGTTAAGAAAAATTTAAATGAAGAATTAGTTTTCTTAAATCCTAATGTTTCTGCAGAATGCGGTTGCGGAGAGAGTTTTAACTTTGATTCTAATTTGGTAAAAGATTTATCTACGAGATAGTTTCTATGAACTGGTCAGATACTTTCGAGATCGTTGATACTCTTTGTGAAAAATTTCCAGATGAAAATCCTGAAAAGCTTCTTTTTATTGATCTTATGAATATGGTTATCTCACTTGAGAGCTTCGAAGGCAAAAAAGAAAACTGTAACGAAAGAGTTCTAGAGGCTATACAATCTCTATGGATAGAGGAGAAAGATTAGTGTCAGAAAAAACTTTATGCATAATAAAACCAGATGCAGTTGCTAATAACTTTGTAGATCAAATAAACGAGATGATCCAATCAAATGGACTATTAATTTTAAAAAGCAAAAAGACTGATATTTCTCCTGAAATTGCAAGGCAGTTTTATGCAGAGCATTCGGAAAAACCCTTCTTCAGCGACCTTGTGGATTTTATTACTTCAGGGCCTGCAGTTGTACAAATTCTTGAGGGAGATTCATGTATTACTAATTATAGAAATTTAATGGGTGCAACAAATCCGAAAGAGGCTGAAGAAGGAACCATCAGAAAGAAATTTGCTGAGTCAATTTCCAAAAACGCGGTTCATGGTTCAGATTCGCCAGAATCTGCAGTCAGAGAAATTGAAATAATGTCCGCTTTGTTTTAGTTTAAGGTTATGGAAAGCTGGAACGAACAGCTAAAGACTAAAATTCTTGAATCGGAATTTTCGATAAAAGAAATATCAGATCAGACAAAAATTCCTGCTAAATTTATTGAAGCAATTGAGCAAGCTGATTTTAAAAAGCTACCAGCTGAAATTTTTGCGAAATCTCAAATAGAGCGACTTTTTAAATTTTTAGAAATTGACCCAAGTGAAGCGCTTAAAGACTATAAAGAATTTATGTCTCCACCAGAAATGGCAAATGTGGACGAAACTTTTCCGGATAAAAAACCTCTATACGATAACCTTTTAAAGAATTTTAATATCTCGAAAATAAGCATCTCCTATCTCAAATATGGAGGTATTTTTGTAGCATCTATATTTTTCTTAATTTTAATGTTTGCAGTTTTAGGTGACAAGGAAATTGACAAATCGAAAGATTTTGAAAAAGACAACTCATTAGTATCCTTAGAATTAAAAAAACAAGATTCTTTGACCATCTCGCCTGAAGAAGATTTACTCTACGAGAATGAAATTAAAAATGATTTATTTTCAAATGGTGAGACTAAAGAAGATTTGAGTCCAAATGACATAACAAGAAAAATTGAAATCGTGATTGAAGGAGAAAGTTGGGTAGTGATTTTCGATAAAAATGAAAGGCTTCTCTACGAATTAATGCAAACGGGTAGCTATGAGCTTTCAGGAATCTCTCCATTAAGGTTTAAAATAGGGTATGCTCCTGCAGCAAATTTATATATCGATGATCAAAAGATTAGTTTTTCTAGAGCAATTAAAGGAGCAACTAATTACGCTCATTTTTGGGTAAACGAGGCAAATAAAGTTGAATCAATTAGAGATTAAGCGGAGAAAAAGCAGACTGATTCTTGTTGGCAATGTTCCTGTGGGAGGAGACTCTTTGATATCGGTTCAGAGTATGACGAATACTTTGACAACTGATATAAAAAAAACTATTTCACAGATTAAAGAATTAGAAAAAGTTGGGGCAGATTTAATAAGAATTTCTGTACCGGATGAAGATTCTGTAAAAGCTTTTGGAAAAATAAAGGAACAAGCAAAAGTTCCCTTAATTGCAGATATCCATTTTGATTACAAGATAGCTATTCGGGTGGCAGAACAGGGAGCAGACTGTTTAAGAATTAATCCTGGAAATA
>CACOQX010000012.1 GCA_902629465.1 uncultured SAR86 cluster bacterium
ATCATTTCATCAACCATGAAATCAACATATAGGCTTTTAGCTCTTTTTTCATCGCCACCAGCTTTGGCAAATGCTTTTGCCCATACTCCTTTATCCTGAATATTGTTCGCTATATCATTAGCTACTTTCTCATAAAAAGAATCTATTATTTTTTGTTCGACATATTCTCTTGCTTTATCTCCCATAACTAAAATTATAAAGGTACTGTCTAGCAATATCTATTATGGGTGATTCGAAGCTCGTTATTTTGTTAGGAATAGACCACAAACATTAACCTGTTTTAACAAAAAACCGATATATAACTAAATATTCTAGGTTTTATGGAATAAGGGTTTCAAGGGTGTGACCATAAGTGTGACCACTTAATTAAGACAAAGTAGGGTGTTGATCTATCTTGTCTAAGAACCTTATTTAAAAGGGTTTGAGAGAGTTTTGGTGCCCCTGCCAGGAATCGAACCTGGAGCTGCCACTTAGGAGGCGGCCGTTTTATCCGATTAAACTACAAGGGCTAAACTTAAAGTTTGGTAGGGTTTTCTTGTCCTTCGTAGACTTCCTCAGGATCAAATAATTTCTCTTCCTCTACAAACTCTAAATCTTTCAGGTTTTCTACTGATCTATAGAAACAAGATTTATAACCAACGTGACAACTTGCTCCTGAACCTTCAACTTCTACTTTAAAAATCACACAATCTTGGTCATCGTCAACAAGAATTTCCTTAATATTTTGATAAAGACCACTTGTTTCACCCTTTTTCCACAACTGCTCTCTACTTCTACTCCAATAATGGGCTTGCTTGGTCTCAATTGATAGTTTTAGAGCTTCTTTGTTGAGATAACCATGCATCAAGACCAGATTTGAGCCTTCTTCCATGGTTATTACTGGAATAAGCCCCTGATCATTAAACTTAGGCATGAATTCGTTACCTTCCTCTACGGCTTCTATACTTATTCTCTTTCCAAAGTCCATATTTAATACTCAAATTTTCAATAGATATTATAGTTATAATAACGACCGAATTTAATTAATTTTAGTAATAACTGCATATTTAGATGCTAAAAACAGCAAATTTATCATACAAGTTTGATGATAAATATATTTTTTCAAATCTGAGCTTTGCGTTCGAAGACCATAGTATTTTTAAGCTTGTAGGAAACAATGGTACTGGCAAATCTACTTTGCTAAAGATTCTTTCAGGCATCTATAAAAATTACGAAGGAGACTTATCTTTCTCAGAGGATGATTTTGTATTTTATTCGGGTCATAAAACTGGATTAAAAAGTAATTTAACAGCTAGAGAGAATATTTATTTTGATATCAGACTGCCTAAAATTTCTGATCTTCAGATTAATTCTGTTCTCGAACAATTAGACCTTATTGATTACTCTGATATTCAGTCGGTATATCTTTCAGAAGGGCAAAAGCGAAAAATCAATATTGCAAGTTTCATGCTTTCAACAGCTAATCTCTATCTACTTGATGAGCCTTTTAATAATTTAGATCGGAAAACAACTATTTTTCTGCAGGAAATCTTTGATAAGAAAATTAATGAAGGAGCTAAAATTATTTTTTCATCTCACGATAGATCTAAAGATGCTTTTCCTATAATTGATATGAATCTCTTTAACTGATGTTTTACTTTATAAAAATACTTAAAAAGGAATTTCTTATCTATTCAAGAAAGTCTTCTTCTTTCATCAGCCCAGTGGTCTTTTTTTTGATTTCTATTTCTTTATATCCAATTGGAATTTCCAACGATCCAGGCATATTAAAAAATTTAGCTCCCGGCTTAATTTGGATTACTGTGCTGTTATCGACATTGATATCTTTTCAAAATATTTTTTCTGAAGATTATGAAGATGGAAGCATTGAGCTTTTATTGGCTTCTGGACAAAATCTTTCATTGATTGTTTTGATAAAAATTTTTGTGAATTGGATTTTTAGTTGTTTACCAATCATTATCCTTTCTGTTTTGTCTGTTTTTTTACTTTATTTTCCTCAGGAAGGCTTAAAACCTTTAATCATAAGTTTGTTAATTGGAACTCCCACCATTTGTCTTTTTGGGGCACTAGCTGGAGCACTTTCTCTTGGAAAAAATAGTATCACTGGACCTGCACTAATGTTGCCTTTGAGTTTACCAGTCTTGATATTAGGTACTCAGGCGATTAATTATTCATTGAACGGCATTAACTTTTCTTCAAACATTTTGCTACTTACAGCAATACTTGTTTTTTTGTTGCCGATTATTTTGTTTGCTTCAGTTGGGGCATTGAAACTTCATTTTAATTAGATATGTTTAAGACATTAAAGAATTTTTATCACAAACTTGGATCTTATCCATGGTTTTACAAAATCTCTGGCAAAGTAATTCCATTTGTTGGAGTTTTTAGTATTTCTCTGATAATCATTTCTTCTATTTGGGGTTTATTTTTCTCTCCCACCGATGCGGTTCAAGGAGATGTATATAGAATAATATATTTTCACGTTCCAGCAGTATCTGTATCCCAAGTCATTTATTATTCAATGTCTGTTGCGGCAGCAGTTTTTTTAATATGGCGGATGAAAATGGCAGGAGTCTATATTAAAAGCCTTGCCCCAATAGGTGCAGCTTTTACCTTTATTGGGTTGTTAAGCGGAGCTATCTGGGGACAGCCAACTTGGGGAACTTGGTGGGTATGGGATGCCAGACTAACCTCTACTTTAGTACTCTTTTTATTTTATTTGGCTATCATTGGCATGCAATCAACTTTTGCTTCTAGAAAGTCTGCTGATACGGCAGTTTCTATAATAACTTTGGTTGGAGTTGTTAATCTTCCGATTGTAAAAAAATCAGTTGACTGGTGGAACACCCTCCATCAGCCTGCATCAATATCTATATCCGGAGAGTCCTCTATTTCCAGTGAAATGCTCATCCCATTATTGCTATCAATTTTAGGCGCTTATTTGTTTGTTTTTTTTACTGGGTTGCTTTTTATGAGAGCAGAAATATCTACTAGAGAGCAAAACAAGGAATGGTTCAAAAAACTTTCAAGCAATAATTAACTATGGATTTTGGAGAATTTAATATTCATATCTGGTCGGTTGTTTCAATAACGGGATTTATTTGCTTGCTTTTAATTTATTTGCCTCTAGTAAAAATAAAAAAGAACGAATCCAAGATAAAAAATAATGAAACAACATAGATTAAAAAGACTTTATGGAGTTCTGTTCATAGTTTTTTGTTCAGCCCTTGCTTTTGTTTTGGTTTATTTTGCCATCAGAGACAATGTAAATTTATTCTACTCACCGTCAGATTTGTTTGAGAATCCACCTCAAGGAAGAAATGCAATCAGAGCAGGAGGTTTGGTTGAAATTGGAAGTGTAAGGAGAGCAACAGACTCTTTAGAAATTGAATTCATAATTACTGACTTAAAAAAATCTATTGCAGTAAATTACACAGGCATTCTTCCAGATTTATTTAAAGAAAACGCTGGAGTAGTTGCTACAGGCTACTTTGATAAAAGCAAGATGAGTCTTGATGCTTATCAAATTTTAGCTAAGCATGATGAAAACTATGTTCCCAAAGAAGTAAAAAAGGCTCTTGAAAAATGATTCCAGAAATAGGTTTATTATTTTTAGTGTTAGCTTTTACCATTTCTAGTTTTTACGTCTTTGGTAACTCTTTCTCGTTTTATAGAAATAACACTTTTATTATTTCTCCTACAATAGTTTATCTATTCTCTCTTAGCGTTCTATTGAGTTTTATATGTCTTGAAATAAGTTTTTTAACTGACGATTTTAGTGTTTTGTATGTGGCAAATAACTCTAATGAAAATCTGCCTGATTATTATAAATTTGCTGCACTATGGGGTGGTCATGAAGGTTCTATGCTTTTGTATCTTTTATTTCTCAGTCTTTGGACTTTGATTTTCTACTTAAAATCTCAATCTAGTTTTGGAATATTTTTTCTATTCGTCATATTTTCCCTTTTTTCAGGTTTTGTAATCTTTACTTCAAATCCTTTCGAAAGATTACTTCCTTTCTCTCCCGAAGGAGGTTTGGACTTAAATCCTTTGCTGCAAGATT
Source organism: uncultured SAR86 cluster bacterium (assembly GCA_902629465.1). GTDB lineage: Bacteria > Pseudomonadota > Gammaproteobacteria > Magnimaribacterales > AG-339-G14 > MEDG-81. The sequence continues at coordinate 4,064 of CACOQX010000012.1, forward strand.
TTGCTTTTACCATTCATCCGCCAACTCTTTATCTTGGCTATACCGCTCTAACTTTACCGTTTGCTATTGCTATGGCGCGTTGCATAGACCCAAGTTATAAAAATTGGGCAAGCGATTTAAAAAATTGGTCAGTAATTTCTTGGTCATTTTTAACCTTGGGAATAGCACTCGGTAGTTGGTGGGCTTACTATGAACTTGGTTGGGGAGGTTGGTGGTTTTGGGATCCAGTAGAAAATTCCTCTTTAATACCTTGGCTTATTGCAACAGCTTTAATTCATTCTGCAATAGCCACTTCAAAGAGAAATATTTTTTCTAAGTGGACGGTGCTTTTATCTTTAGGTGCAATTTTATCTAGCTACATTGGCTTATTTCTAGTTAGGTCTGGGATTGTTACCTCAGTTCACACCTTTGCCCTAGACCCTGAAAGAGGTTTAATTCTTCTTTTTATAATTTTATTTGTATTGATTTTTTCTTTGATTATCTACTCAAGCTCAAAACTAACCGATTTAAGTTATACATATGGATCTATTCTTTCTAGAGAATTTTTCTTTTTAATCAATAACGTTTTTTTAATTATTTTGGCGGTTGCTATTCTTTTTGGGACTATCTATCCAATAATCTATGAAATCTTTTCTGGAGGAAAAGATATTTCTGTGGGCAAGCCTTATTTTGATTCAGTAACCGTGCCCATTGCATTCTTTTTGGCTTTTTTTCAGGGATTTGGAATTCTTAGCAACTGGTCGTCAAGAACAACCAAGCCTAAAACTTTGTACTTTTATTTTGTAATCTTGATTTTATTGACTGTTAGTTTGAGTGCTCTCTTTTTAAATAATATTTCAGTATCAATCACAGTAACGAACTTAATGATCTCTAGCATTTTGGCAGGTCTAATTTATTACGCTTTTTTACAAATAAAAAATTCTAGAAAAGTGAATTTATCAATGGGATTTTCACATTTTGGAATAGCAATAATGATTTTAGGAATAGGACTTGTTTCATCTTTAGAATCTCAAAAAGAATTAATCGCTTTCAAGGAAAAGCCTTTTGAATTGGAAAATTATAAAATCACTTATCTTGGAGAAGAAAAAAATATTGCTCAAAATTTCTCTTCAGATGAAGTAAGTTTTAGAGTGGAAAATTTAAATCAGGAGTTTAATTTGATTGCTGAGAAAAGGTATTATCCTGTTTCAAAATCAATAATGACTGAAGCGGCAATATATCCTTCTATCAAAGAAGATTTGTATATTTCTATTGGAGACCAGGTTGAAGAGGGTTGGGTGGTAAAGGCTCAATTGAAGCCTTTTGTTAGACTCATTTGGCTGGGAGCTTTGATAATGGCTTTAGGAGGATTTTTAAGTTTGTTTAGATTCAAAAGCTTATGAAAATCACACGATATATAGGTTATTTTTTTCTAATTTTGACTTTATTTATCTTCTCTATTTTTTTTGTAAATCTTTTTGAAAAGGGAGAGTTTAATTTTCCAGAAAAAAATCTACCCTCAGGAGAGATAAAAACTTTTGATGGAAATCTTCTGGATGTAAGTTTATTAAAAAGGAATGAATTTTCTTTATTAAACGTTTGGGCTACGTGGTGTATTAATTGTAAGTTAGAACATGGATTTCTGATGGCAAAAAAAACCGAAGGTTGGAACATTGTTGGTTTGAACTATAAAGATGATTTAGAAAAAGCGCTTAAATGGTTAGATCAATATGGAAATCCTTATTCCGTAAATCTTTATGATCAAGAAGGTGGATATGGTTTTAATCTTGGAGTATCTGGAGCACCGGAAACTTATCTTCTTAGAGAGGATAAAATTTTACAAAAACATATCGGCATCATGTCTGAAAAAGTTTGGAAAGATAAATTTATTCCCTTAATCGATAAATAAAAATGTTGTTCTTGATACCAGTTTTTTTTCTATCTTTTTCTTTAGAAGCGAAGAATATTTATGACTTTTCGAATGAAAATTTAGAAAAGGATTTTATTGAGTTATCACAGGAAATAAGTTGTCCTCTTTGTGCAGGATCCTCCATTGCAGAATCTGATTCAGACATAGCAAATGATTTGAAAAACGCCATTTTTACTGAGCTTGAAAATGGCAAAACTCCTAGAGAAATTAAAAGTAATTTAATCAAACTTTATGGTGAGGGAATTTTATTTATGCCAGAAAATAAAATATCAATTTCAATTTTATATGGATTTCCTTTATTGCTGATCGTTATTGGAATTTTCTTTCTTTTCAATTTTTTAAAAAAATGAATTTTAAAGTTATTAGCTACTTCACAATTATCATTTTTTCTTTTTTTCTTTTTTTTCTGGTCCAAGGTTATGCCTCTTTAAAAAAATTTGCATTTCAGGACGATTACTTTACGTTTCTTACTTCAGATAAGCCGCATGATATTCAGATAGATTTTAAATACTTGAATGCTTCAGAAGTAATGCTCTCTGGTAAGAGGTTTTTTTATGACGAAAAATTTAAATTAGCAATTAAAAGTTTTAATTTTTTGGTAGATGAATATCCAGATTTGATTGACTCTAGCGTACATTCTTTTCTTGCAGAGTCATATTATGAATTACAAGGTAAATTTAGTAGCGACGTCGCCAACCATTTAGAAAAATCTTTATACTTAAATCCGTCCGATACAAGAGCTCTATCACTTCAAGGTTTAAATTATTTTCAACAAAATAACTTTGAGGAAGCCCTCAAAAGCTGGTCAATAGCCCTTGAAAATTCTACTAATAATAAAGAAAAAGAATCCTTGATTATTGCAATGAATCTTGCTTTAAAAGAGCTTAAAAATTAGAAATAATAGGGTTTTAAAAGCCTAAATCGGTTAAAATATACATCCAAGGATGAGATTAAAAAACATCAGCCTATCTGGTTTTAAATCTTTCGTGGACCCCACGAAAATTTCCTTCCCCAGCAGCATGAGCGGAGTAGTCGGGCCTAACGGTTGCGGTAAATCTAATATTATTGACGCTGTTAGATGGGTTATGGGAGAAATATCTGCTAAAAATTTAAGAGGCGAAAATATGGCCGATGTTATTTTTAGCGGATCATCATCCAGAGCGCCATCGAGTCGTGCTTCTGTGGAACTTTTATTTGATAATTCTTTAGGAAAATTAGGAGGAGAATATTCAAGCTATTCAGAAATCTCTGTCAAACGAGTTTTAGAAATTGATGGGAGATCTATCTACTTTTTAAACGGCTCAGAATGCAGAAGAAAAGACATTACAGATATATTTCTTGGTACTGGTCTCGGACCTAGAAGTTATGCAGTCATTGAACAAGAAATGGCGACTAAGCTAATAAGTTCTAAACCTGAAGAACTAAGAATGTACATTGAAGAAGTTGCAGGTATTTCTGTTTATCGCGAAAGAAAAAAAGAAACTGAATCAAGAATTAAGAAAACTAAAGAGAATCTCAGTCGAGTTAAAGATCTTAAAGATGAGATTGAAAGACAGCTTTTAAAACTTAAAAGACAGGTAAGGTCAGCTGAAAGATACGAAGCATTAAAAGCTGAAGAAAAATCAAAAAAAGGCCTTTTGAAAGCAATATCATGGCAAACAAGAAAAGAAAAAATTTCAAATATAGATTTATCAATCAAAGAACTTGAATCAAGCCTTGAAAAAGAAAGAACTCTTAAAATCTCACTCAACTCCGAAATAGATAAATCCAAGGTAACTCAATCTGAAATTCAACAAAAAATAGATAAAGTTCAACAGGATTACTATTCTAGTGGCGCGGACCTTAGTAGTTCCGAGCAAGAATTATCTTTGTTAAAAGAAAAGAGAAAGGATCTGCTTTTAGAAAAGGACCAAATGGAAGAGTCTTTAAATAGTTTTTCTTCCGATAAAGATAATTTATCAAAAGAGTTGTCTGACGCTGAATTAGAACTTTCAAAAAAAGAACCAGAACTTCAAGCCCTAGACGAAAGCTTTTCTAAACTTGAGGGAGCAATGTCTCCAGATTTTCTGGTAGAAAAAATCTTTCTTGATGTGTCTAATCTAACAGTTTCTTTAGAAGAGACTACAAGGGATTTCTCAACAAAAACAGTGAGCGATATCCAAGAAATTCATTCTTTTGCTCTTGAGATTAAGAACAAGCTAGAAAAACTAAAGGAATCAATTAAACATCAATCTCAATATCAAGAAGAAAAGTTTAAGGCTCAAAAAACTGAACTCCTTTCTTTGAGTTCAGAAATTACGTCTTTCAAAGTAAAAGTAGCTGAAATTAAGAGTAAATTATCTGCAATCGAAAGTTCCAAGCTCAATACTATTACTGCAAAAAACTCTCTTGAAGAAAAGCTTCATGAGATTGAAGGCCCGATAGAGAAAATTGAAGCAGATATTAAGCCCTTATTAGACTCTAGAATAGACGTAGAGGGAAACCTGTCAAAACTTAGAGAACATTTTAATGATTTAAATGAAAACATAAGAGCCAACGAACGAAGAATTCATGAAACCGATCTCAGTCTTGAAGACTTTAATAGGGATATTCAAAAATATAAATTAGAAAGACAAGGGTTTATTTCTGAATCAGCAATTTTTGAAGAACAACTTAAAAACGACAATTATGAGATTCAAGGATTACTTGATGAAATTACCGAAAATATGACTGAGGAGTCATTGGTAGAAGAAATTTCAAAAATTGAAACTTCAATAGAAAGAATCGGTCCGATAAATTTAGCTGCTGCAGAAGAGTACAAATTAGAAGAAGAAAGAAACTCTGAAATTGACACTCAAATGTCTGAATTGAATAGTGCGCTGGAAACTTTGCAAGGAGCGATTAAGAAAATTGACTTGGAATCAAGAACAAAATTTAAGGACACGTTGGACAAGCTAAATATTAAATTAGGTGAGCTTTTTCCAAAACTATTTGGCGGCGGTTTCGCAAAATTAGAATTAACTGAAAGAGATTTATTAGAATCCGGTGTGCTTTTCAAGGCTATGCCTCCAGGAAAAAAGAATGTAAATGTTTCTCAGTTGTCGGGCGGAGAAAAAGCTTTATCCTCTATAGCATTGGTATTTAGCTTTTTTTCTCTAAATCCAGCGCCTTTTTGTATTCTTGATGAGATAGATGCTCCACTGGATGACTTTAATACTTCAAGATTTATCAATATGGTTGAAGAAATGTCCGAAAAGGTTCAATTTATTTTTGTAACGCACAATAAAATTTCAATGGAAAAAAGTAAACACCTTATGGGTGTTACTATGCAGGAACCTGGTGTATCAAGATTGGTTTCTGTGGATGTTGATGAAGCTCTAAAAATGGCTGCAAGTTAATGATGTTAAATGAAATCATAGTTTTAATCTTTGGAATAATAATTGCCGTAACAATATTGCTTATGCTAAGAAAAATTTTTTTTGGTAGTAGAACAAATTTAAAGATAAATAAAAAAGTTAATTCTCGTGAGCTTTTTGAGCCTTTAGAAAATGATCCAAATAGCCTAAGAGATGAAATTTCATCATTTGACGATACTGAAGCTTTAGAAGATCCTCAAGCTCAGTTAACCCCCGAAACCCCCGATAATCTCTTTGTGATCAATTTAGAAGGAGAAGATAAGACAATAGCCTATAAGGATTTAATCTCTCTCTTAGAGGAACATAGCTCTAATTATTCTAATGAGGGAGGATGGTTTAGGATTTTTTCAGATGATCATTTTTTTTCTTTGGTCAATGGCTTAAACCCAGGAAGATTTGATACTTCTAAAGAAGACGACGAAACAACGGCTTTAACACTAATTCTAAGCCCTGTATCGGGTACGAATACAATCAGTAACTTCAACCAAATGGTTACTTTTGCTGAGCTTTTAGCTTCTAAATTAGACCTAAATCTCTTTGATTCAGAAAGAAATCCTCTTACTCAACAAATGATAGACCATTACTCTCATCAAGCAGAAGACTTTGATTTGAGAAATTTTGCTTAGTCCTTATGGCTATAAGCCAAAAAGTTAAAAAGGAATATTTAGCTTTAGTTGCTGAACTAAATAAACATAACAATCTTTATCATAATCAAGATTCTCCAGAAATCTCTGATCAAGAATACGATCAGCTTTTTAAGAAATTACTTGTTTTCGAAAGCGAATTTCCAGATATAAAGGTAATTAATTCTCCCAGCGAAAGAGTAGGTTCTGAGCCGGTATCTGGACTCAGGCCATTTAATCATAGAATTCCCATGCTTTCATTGGACAATGCTTTCGATGATCAGGATATAGAAGATTTTGAAAAGAGATTTTTAAATAAACTTAAAAGAAAAGAAGCATTCAGTTATTCATGTGAGCCAAAAATTGATGGAATAGCTATCTGTTTGGTCTATCAAAATGGCATTCTTACTCGAGCTGGAACCAGGGGGGATGGAAATATTGGAGAGGAAGTTACTCATAATGTAAAAACTATGAAAGAGATTCCATTACAACTTAAAAAAAGTAGGAACTTTGCTTATCCAAAAGAAATTGAAATTAGAGGCGAAATATATGTAGAAAAGAAAGATTTTTCCAATTTGAATGATAGATTTAAAAAAGAAGGTCAAAAGGTTTTTGCTAACCCCAGAAATTTTGCTGCAGGAAGTATGCGTCAACTCAATCCAAAAGTTGCAAGTGCAAGACCCTTAAAAGTCTTTTGTCATAGTTTAGGATACCTTGATGGGAATACTCTTTTTGATAGTCAATCTTCAGTTATCAGAGCTTTTCAGGAATGGGATTTGCCAACTTGCCCTGAAATTTCTGTAGCTTCTACTCTTGAAGAAACAAAAAAAGCTTTTTTAAAGATAGCAAAGCAAAGAGAACAACTAGCCTATGAAATTGACGGAGTCGTGATAAAAATTAATGAGATTGCTCTTCAACAAGAGCTGGGTTTTTCATCTAGAGCACCCAGGTGGGCTATAGCAAGAAAATTTGAAGCAGAACAGGCAGAAACCAAAATAAATTCAATATCTTTCCAAATGGGAAGAACAGGAGCCTTAACTCCAGTTGCTAACTTACAACCAGTAAAGGTTGGAGGAGTGACTATTTCCAACGCAACTTTGCACAATATGGATGAAGTAGAAAGGCTAGATGTCAGAGAGCAGGATTACGTTTTTATAAAAAGAGCAGGAGACGTCATTCCTAAAATAGTTTCCGTAATCAAAGAAAAAAGAAGTGGGTCTGAAATAAAAGTTAAATTACCTTCCTCTTGTTCTGTTTGTAAAAGAAAGGTTTCTTACTTCGAAGAAAATATTCCTTGCCTAGAGATTTCATTAGAATCCGAATTTTCGGAAGGTTGTTATGGCTACGATCAGTTCAAAGAATCTTTAAAGCATTTCGTTTCACGAAATGCTATGGATATTGAAGGTCTTGGTTCAAAAACTATAGATGCTTTAATTGGCAATAAATTTATTAGTTCTGTAACCGATCTTTACTCTTTAGACATGAATCAATTACTTTCCCTTGAGGGGTTTGCAGAAAAATCGGCTAAAAACCTTATCGACTCTATTTCAAAAAGCAAGGAAACCGAGCTTTATAGGTTTATTTATTCTCTGGGAATAAAAGAAATTGGATTACAAACTTCAAAAAATATTGCCAAAGAATTAGGGACTCTAGAAAACATTATCAAAACCAGTTATGAAAAATTTATTCAAGTTGAGGATATTGGAGAAGTAGCTGCTTCAAACTTAGTCTCTTTTTTTGAAAATAAGAAATACTTGAAGGTCTTAGAAAATTTTCAAAAATTAGATTTAAATCTCTCAAATGAAATATCAAATAATCAGGAAAGTCATTTGCTAAATAAAAAGATTGTTATCACAGGGACATTGAGTAGTTATTCCAGAAATGAACTCAAAGAAACTTTAGAGAAAATGGGAGCAAAAGTTTCCTCAGCGGTTTCAAAAAATACCGACTATCTTATTTCAGGGAGCGACCCTGGATCAAAAATCAAAAAAGCTTCTGAATTAAATATTCAAATAATCGATGAGGATGGGCTATCTTCTTTTCTCCAAAATGGTTAATAAATTAATTCTTTGGACTTTTTGCTTGATTGTCCTGTCTTCTTGTGTGGTCTCGCCGCCAAAAAAAACTACAAACATATGTGAAATTTTTTTCGAAAAAAGAAGTTGGTATAAAGCAGCTGCGAAGACAGAAAAAAGATGGGGCAGTCCAGCATACGTAACTTTAGCATTTATAAAACAAGAGTCTGACTTCCAACAAGGAGCAAAACCAGAAAGAACCAAGCTTTTGGGATTTATTCCTTGGAAAAGGAAAAGTTCTGCTTATGGTTATGCTCAAGCCATAGATGGAACTTGGGATATTTATAAAAAACAAGCTAAAAAACCATTAGCATCAAGAACGAGTTTTAAAGACTCCGTTGATTTCATAGGCTGGTATAACAAAAAAAGCAATAAGCTTTTGGGAATTCCTAAAGATAATGCAAGGCTACTCTATCTTGCTTATCACGAAGGACGAGGAGGGTATAAAAAAGGGAGCTATAAATCAAAACCTTGGTTGCTTTCGGTATCCTCAGACGTTCAGAAAATGTCTAATAGATACCGAAACCAATACGACAGTTGTAAAAAGAAATTAAAAAGCCCTTTTTACTTTCTTTTTAACTAGTTCTTTGAACCTGTGGGTATTTCGTTAAACGGAACGTTTTTATCTACTCTTATATCTTGCGGCATTCCAAGGACTTGCTCAGCAATGATATTCTTGAGTACTTCATCTGTTCCACCTGCAATTCTTATTAGAGGCGCTCCAAGCAAGCTTCCTTGAAAAATTGCAGTTTCTTCATCTCTTGCAATCGAGGCATTGTCCATTAGATCCATGCCGTAATTTGCAATATCTTGAAGTTTATTTGCACTAACTATCTTTGTAATAGAAGCTTCAGGGCCGGGAGTACTACCTTGTGATAAGGCTGAGATATTTCTCATTTTGGTATACTTCAAACCAGATTGCTCACAATACCAATCAGCAAGTTTTTCTCTGACGGCACCATTTGAAATTGCTGCGTCACCATTGAAATCTTGATCTTTGGCGAGCTCAAAAATTTCTTGGAAATCTACTCCAGATGCATCACCTACAGCTAATCTCTCATTCATTAGTGTAGTTAAAGACACCTTCCAACCGTCTCCAATTTCTCCAAGACGTTGTGAATCAGGAATTTTTACATCGGTAAAATAAACTTCATTAAAATTAGCTCCACCGGTAATTTGTCTGATTGGTCTAACTTCAACTCCCGGAGACTTCATGTCCAAGAAGAAGTAAGTCAGGCCCTTATGTTTAGGTGCTGAGAAATCGCTTCTAGTGACAATGATTCCAAAATCACTATAATGCGCTCCAGAAGTCCATACTTTTTGACCATTAATAGTCCAAGTATCACCATCCAGTTCAGCCTTAGTTTTAATACCCGCTAAATCAGAACCAGCTCCTGGCTCACTAAACAATTGACACCAAATTTCCTCACCTTTTGCCATTGGAGGAAGGTATCTTTTTTTCTGTTCTTCTGTTGCATATAGCATTAATACCGGACCAGCCATACCTTGGCCGATTTCAAAAAAACCACCTGGAACCTTAAATTTAGATTCTTCTTGTCCCCAAATTACTCTTTCCATTGGAGACGCATCACGTCCACCGTAATCTTTAGGCCAGTGAAGACATGCCCAACCAGCATCATATTTCTTTGCTTGCCAAGCTTTTGCATCTTTAAGTGCGTTTGATTCTCCAGAATCATTCTCGCCACTCATTTCAGCAGGGCGGTAAATGTCTTTAGCATGCTCTTTTTTATCTGCATTAGCAGATAACCAAGAATTTACCTCGTCTCTAAAATTTGCTTCATCTTTAGTATCGTTAAAATCCATGTTTGTCCTCCAATTGTGTAATTTTAAGTTGGTGAATTACTTTTTTCTAGTGATGTAATTAATTTATCTTTCCATATTCCTTGACTGCCTATGTTACTAGAAAGCAATCTTGCTCTTCTATAGAAAAGGTGACAATCAAATTCCCAAGTAGCACCCATTCCTCCATGAGTTTGAATATTTTCTTTTGAGCATTCATAAAACGCTTTTGTGGCACTTACTCGAGCAGTAGCTGCGGCAGTTGGAAGCTCAGGGGCATCATTACTCAAAGCCCAAGCACCGTAATAACAGTTGGAACGAGCCAACTGAAGTGAAATATACATGTCAGCTACTTTGTGTTTGATAGCCTGAAAAGAAGCAATAGCTCTTCCGAAAGCGTATCTACCCATAGCGTAATCTTTAGCTTGATTCATTGCAGCTTCAGCACCACCTACTTGTTCAAAAGCAAACAAAACTGCAGATTGATCTAAAAGTTTTTCTATGTCTTCCCAAGCATCTGCACTTAGCTCTTGAGCAGGGGTATTTTTAAAAGATATATCAGCATGCGATCTAGAAGGATCAAAAGTCTCTAAAGTATCAATTTCCACACCATCAGCAGATAAATCAACTATATAAAGGCCAATTTTATTCTTACCTGAAGTTGCAGAGACAAGAGCAAAATTTGCTATATCTCCATCAGGCACAGCAACTTTTTTTCCAGTTATTTTTCCAGATTTAGCAGCAACACTTATTCCAGACTCGCTAGGAAATGTTGCTTTTTCTGAATGCGCAAAAGTACCTATGATTTCGCCACTAGCTAATTTTGGCAAAAATTCCTTTTTAATGTCTTCATTTGAGGAATTTAGAATTGCTGTAGTAGCAAGATAAACACTTGAAGAGAAGGGAACTGGAGCTATTCCTCTTCCGAGTTCTTCCGCAATGACACACAATTCTAAAAAGCCCATACCTATTCCACCGTACTCTTCAGGAATAGTAGTAGCCGTTAAGCCCATTTGAACTAGCTGATTCCAAAGTTCTTTATCAAACTTTTCTTCTCCCTCTAAAATATTTCTATTTCTTTTTACAGAATTCTCTTTATCAAGAAGCTTTTTCACCTCTTCTTTCATCAACAATTGATCTTCAGAAAAATTAAAATTCATTTGTTCTCCTTATAAATAATAGCTTTCTATTCTAACCATGAATTAAAATAAACAAAATAACCAATCTGAAGAAAATGAAAAAAAAACCAATCTCAACTAGAAGAATATTTCCTTCCAGTCAGGTACCACCAAGTTCAGTAATATCTTATGGAGTCTTTCTTGTATTTTTCATTTTATTGATTTCCTTTATGTTATTAAGAACTTCTTCTCAGCAAGAAAATCTCATAAACATGAATTCCAGATTGATTGATTTGGAGCAACAAGTTCAACAATCCGTTCAGTCATCAGAAGTTACTGTTGAAACTCTTTCAGATGACCTTAAGGAAGTTAATAGAGAGATAAGAAAGTTATGGGATTTAAGTAATAAAAGAAATAAACAAAGAATTGCTACTCTTGAAGATCAGCTCAAGTCAATTGATAGCTCGATTAAAGAAATTTTCACTCAATCTCAAGAAATAAGATTGATTTCAAAAGAATTTTCAAAATCTATTACCGATATAAAAACCAGAGTCGCTAAAATTGATACTTCCTCTTTAAGCTCTCCTGATTATGAGCTGCGCATAAAAGATTTGGAGGAGGCGGTGAACTCTATGGATTCTTTTAGAAGACAGACGAACCAATCTATTCTTAAATTAAAAGATGAGCTTTCAAAATCTATTTCCAATCAGGAGAACTCAGAAAGTAATTCCTTGCCAATAGAAAACTAATCAATATACTTATTTTTCACGCGGATATGGTGGAACTGGTAGACACGCTAGATTTAGGTTCTAGTGCCGTAAGGTGTGGGGGTTCGACTCCCTCTATCCGCACCAAAGTCAATCTATTTCAAATGCTCAATTAAAAGAGTTGGTATATTGCAGGTATGAGACTTTATAGTTGCAACAAGAGTATTAGGTTTTCTACCATCTTTAATATCAGTAATATTTATACCCGTATCAAGCAATCTCTTATGCGTTTTTTTTATATTTTTTGTTGTCCAGGCTAGGCCCCATAGAGAATCTTCTGGCGATCCATCTTTTTTAATTCCAATAGCCTCAATAGTGGTGTGGTTGGTCCTAAAAAAGAGCATTCTACCCCCCCATTTTTCTACAAATTGATCTAAAGCTAGCCTAATTCCATATTTTTCTTTGTAAAGATCAACCAAACCATCAGGATCGTTTGAATTAATAACTACATGATCCATTCTTGAAATAGATGATTCGTCAGATATTTCGTGTTTTGGAAGATTACCTTTTGTATGTTGAATAAAAAGAGTAAATATTCCTCTCGTAAACTTTTTAGGAATGAAAATGTTTCTCCAATGTCTTTCTTCATTTGAAATATTGTTTACACCTTTTCCATCTGATATTTCTAAATCAGTATTAAAACTTGCCGAAAGTTCTTTTTTTGCTATTTCAATATCATCTGTCTCCAAGGCTAAGCCAAAAACACTCTCTCCATTTTTTTCTAAATATTCGTTAACAATTTCTGCAAGGGGCCCGTCATCGTTTACAGCAATCAATTCAAAATACAGATTGTCTAAGGGAAATAGGGCGTTTTTCGTTCCCAGAGATGGATGACTTCCTTGCCAAGTAGGACCAAAGCCAAAAACAAGTGAATAGTTTTCAATAGCTTTATCTAAATCTTCTACTGCAACTAATATGTGATCGATGGATTTAATCATATGACTTCTATTATTTTGACATATAGGGTGTCAAATTTTTTAAAAACTTGTTAATATTTTTTTTCTTAATCAAGAGGATATATATGGAATTTCAACACACGGATAAAGTAAAAGATTTATTAGAACGCGTAACAAAGTTCATGGACGACCATGTCTATGAAGGCGAAAAAGTGTACGCGGACCAAATGACAGAATTTAGAAATCAGGGAAACCCTTGGCAAGTTCCTCCAGTATTAGATGAGCTTAAAGCAAAAGCAAAAGCTGAAGGCTTGTGGAACTTATTTTTGCCTGACTCTCAGTGGGGACCAGGATTGACAAACTTAGAATATGCTCCTTTGTCAGAGCAAATGGGTAGATGTGGGATCGCATCGGAAGTATTCAATTGTTCAGCTCCAGACACTGGAAACATGGAAGTAATAGATAAGTATGGAAATCCTGAGCAACAAGAACAATGGCTAAAACCTTTGCTTGATGGCGAAATCAGATCAGCTTTTGGAATGACTGAACCGAATGTTGCTTCATCGGATGCAACAAACATAGGTAGCAGAATCGAGGATAAGGGGGATAGATATGTCATCAATGGTGAGAAATGGTGGACTTCTGGCGCTGGGGATCCTCGTTGCAAAATCATCATATTCATGGGAGTTACAAATCCAGATAACCCTAAACACCAAAGACAATCTCAGATTCTTGTCCCAATGGATACTCCCGGAGTAGAAGTTTTAAGAATGATGACTGTTTTTGGAAACGACGATGCTCCTCACGGACATGCTCATATGAAATTTACAGATGTAGAAGTACCTAAAGAGAATCTTCTTTTAGGTGAAGGCAGAGGTTTTGAAATAGCCCAAGGTCGTTTAGGCCCAGGAAGAATCCATCACTGTATGAGAACAATTGGAGCTGCTGAAAGAGCCCTAGACTTGTTATGTAAAAGATCTCTAAATAGAACTGCGTTTGGAAAAACGCTTTCTGAATTGGGTGGAAATTATGACGTCATTGCTGATTGCAGAATAGAGATTGATATGTGTAGGCTTCTTACTTTAAAAGCTGCGTATATGATGGATACAGTTGGCAACAAAATTGCTAAAAGTGAAATTGCACAAATCAAAGTTGCTGTTCCTAATATGGCACTTCGCGTTATTGATAAAGCGATTCAAATTCATGGTGGCGCAGGAGTTTCTCAAGATACTCCTCTTGCAAGGCTTTATGCTGGAATGAGAACTCTTCGTTTAGCTGATGGGCCTGATGAAGTTCATAGAAGAACTGTTGCGAGATTGGAACTTGGTAAACATCAAGCTGAAGAGGCTAAAGCAGAAGAATATATCGGCAGACCAAGCTAATCTTTAATGGCTGATCATACAACGTATGGATTAGTCTGCTCTGAGCTCTCCGAAGATTTGTCTAAGACAAATTTAGGAGAACTCAAATTAGATTCCTTTCAGGATAATTCGGTTAAAATAAAAATTAAGGCCGCTTCACTTAATTTCCCTGATTTACTCATGACTCAGGGTAAATATCAAAATAGACCTAATCTTCCATTTGCTCTAGGCATGGAGGGAGCAGGAATAGTTGAAGAGGTTGGATCTGGAGTCTCTTCGTTCAAAGACGGCGATGAAGTTATGTTTGGCGGTTGGGGACATGGTGCAATTGCCGAATCAATCATTCTTCCAGAAGGTTTGGTCTCTTTAAAACCCAAGTCATTAAATTTCTCTGAAGCAGCCTCCTTTAAAACGGCTTATTTGACTGCTTATGTTGGTTTAATCAGAAGAGGCGAATTAAAACAGGGCGAGACACTTCTTGTTCATGGTGCTTCAGGTGGCGTAGGAATGGCTGCGGTGCAAATGGGCAAACTTTATGGCGCAAGAGTAATTGCAAGCGGTACTTCGGATGAAAAATTAAAAATTGTAAAAACTTGGGGCGCAGATGAAATCATTAATACTGGATTAGAGGGTTCTGTCTCTTTTCGAGAGGAAGTAAAGGATCTGACGGATGGAAAAGGAGCAGATGTAATTTACGACCCAGTCGGCGGCGATGTATTTGATGAATCTATTCGATGTATAAATTGGGGAGGAAGGTTATTAATAATTGGTTTTACTAGCGGTAGGATTCCAACCGTTCCAGTCAATTATCCTCTCATTAAAGGATTTTCAGTCATTGGCGTAAGGGCGGGTGAATTTGGTAGAAAAGACCCTGAGAAAGGAAGAGAAAATAATGAAATCATTATGGAATTAGCCGAATCAGGAAAACTCAAGCCTTATATTTGTAAGGAATTTCCTTTAAAAAATTCAAAAGACGGCTTGGAATATTTAAGAGATAGAAAATTAGTGGGAAAAGTTACAGTCACAATGTTTTAGACTTATTCCTTTTACAACGTTCACTGCAGTACAAAACATTTTCCCAATCTCTTTCCCATTTTTTTCGCCATGAAAAAGGTTTCTTACATACCTTACAAATTTTTTCTTCTTTAAATTTCATAGTGAATTTTTCTTGATAAAGTCATCCGCAAGTCCAAAAATTCTTTCCTTTCGTTCTGGATTCATCTTATCTAGAGAACGAGTCAAAATTGATAATCTAGGGTTTGATTCATAGAAATCACGATGTTTTTCCGTAAATCTCCAATAAAGACCGTCTAAAACTTCACACCAAGGTCCTTTTTTATAATTACTCATCTTTAAAACATAATTTGAACCGCACGTATAAGGCTTAGTGGACATTATTCCTCCATCAGCAAAAGTACCCATGCCAAAGACATTTGGCACCATAACCCATTCAGAAGAGTCGACAAACATCTCCATAAACCATCTATAGACTTCTTTAGGATCAATTTCACAAAGAGTAAAAATATTTGAAAGTATCATCAATCGAGGGATGTGATGAGTATAGCCATACTCATTAACCATTCTTATTACATCATCCAAAGGTTCAAGTCCTGTTGAGCCATCGTACCAATTTGAATTGATTTTATTTTTATGGTCCCAATAGTTACTTTTAAACTCAATCTCACTTTTTTCTTGATAGACGCCTCTTATAAACTCTCGCCATCCAATAATTTGTCTGATGAAGCCCTCTAGAGAATTCAAGGGAATATCATTTGATTCTGCATAATTTAGAGCTGAATCTATCACCTCTTTAGGTGTCAAAAGTCCAACATTCAAAAGCGGCGATAACATGCTATGAAATAAAAAATTTTGTTGTTCCTGCATGGCATCTTCATAAGTTCCAAAAAACTTAAATCTTTGTTCTAAAAATTTTTTTAAACTTCGTTTGGCGTCTTTTCTGTTGTCTGGCAACCAAGAATTTAACTCTCCAGGATGATTATCAAAATACTTTTGAACATCTTGTTTTACATCATCTCCATGAGTATTTTTTGAAAACATTTCTAATTTAGGAAGCTCAAAATTTTTGGGAATTTTTTTTCTGTTTTCTTCATCGTAAGACCATTTTCCTCCTAATGGTTTACCATCTGAAATTAAGATATCTAAATCTTTTCGCATCAGTTGATAAAAACTTACCATTCTGAGATTTTTTTTGTTTTGCGCAAATTTAGTAAATTTATCTCTTGAACAGAGAAACATCGGAGATTGGATGATTTCAAAATCAATTTCTTTTTGATTTAAAAAATCAAATATTTTTTTTTCAAAGAATTTATCTTCTATTTCAAAAAATTTAAGAGTCTTAAATTTATTTTTATCTAAAAACTCACTAAGGAGGGTTATGAAATCCTTATTTTTGTTCTTTTCACTAAGTCTGTTATAAAAAACCTCATAACCAAGATCAGATACTTCATCTTTGAAACAACGCATCGCACTTAAAAAGAAAAAGATTTTTTGCTTATGATATTTTTCTTCTGTGCACAGTCCAAAGTCCTCTGCCATAAAAATATTTTTGGTTTTTGCCTGCGAAAGATATTTTTTTTCGAAAAGTTGATTGCCAAGAATAATTAATAAAGTATCATCGTTCATTCTTTTAATTTACTTTATTTGAAACTTTTTTATTCAATTAATAACTATTCATTATTTAAATAGCTATGAAAAATAAATTCCCTTATCCTGGCATTGCAAAAAAGGTCACCGAAGAAATGTGTGACTTAAACGGTCATATGAATGTAACTTTCTATACAAAGATCTTTGAAGAAGGCTCTTATGAAATGTTCAATCAACTCGGAATGGGGTTCGATTATATTAACTCCGGTTTTAGTACTTTCACTCTTGAACAAAATCTCAGATATGTAAAAGAAAATCTCTTAGGAGATAAGATTTCCACTCATTATAGAATTGTCAATGTGAATAGGAAATTAATCCATCATGTTGGGATTCTTCTTAACAATGATAAAGAACTTAGTGCTATAGAAGAAATTCTTCTTATTCACATCGATATGAAAAAAAGAAAGTCCTGCCCTATGCCAGATGAGTCTTTCAATAAAGTGCTTCAAATGAAAGAAGAAAACGATGCTCTTGGCAAATTGGATTTTGACTTAAGGTTTAAGATTAAAAATTAATTTCCAGTAAATTCTGGATCTCTTCTTTCTAAGGAAGCCTTGATTCCTTCTTGAAAATCAGCCGTCTCTCTAAGTCTATTTTGTTCAGAAAGCTCCCATTTAACTATCTCTTCAACTTTTTCAACGGAGTCACCTTTGATTGTCTCTCTTATAGCTTGCACTCCTAAAGGGCCTGCAGCATTAATTTCACTTGCAAGTTCCTCTGCTTTAGACATTAATTCATTTTGAGGAACAAGAAAATCAGCAAGACCTATTTCAAAAGCTTCCTTACCTTTTACTCTGGCGCTAGTCAGCAGCATCCATTTTGCTTTTTGATTTCCAACGACTCGCGGGAGAGTTACTGTAGTACCAAATCCCTGATGAAAAGCTAATTTAGAAAAATTTGCACTGAATCTAGATTCTTCACAAGCTATTCTAAAGTCAGCAGAAAGGGCTACACCCAATCCACCTCCTACAGCGGCTCCTTGAATGGTTGCGATGACCGGTTTTTTGGTTTTAAAAAGCCTTACTGCTTCTTGATACAATCTTTCGTAAGGATCTGATTCTTCCTTGTAGGAGGATCTGGTAAAGTCAGCTCCAGCACAAAAATGTTTTCCTTCTGAAGATAAAATAATACTTCTGCATTCACTTTCGTTATCCATTTCCTCGAGGAAATCTGCAATTTGACCAATAAGTTCAGCATCAAAATGATTATTGGGCGGCCTATTGATAGAAACATAACCAATATGTTTTTCTAATTTGGTTTTTAAGTCTTTGTTACTCATAGTGAAAATAAGTCTATCACGAAGAATTTAAAGTAAAATAAACAGATGGGTTTTTTAATTAAAAAGTTTTCAATTCTTTTTTGTTTATTTATTTCCTCATTCGTTTTTTCAGAGGAATGGAAAATATCTCCGGGCGCTTCAGCACAAGATGATATTCAATCAGCGATGATTTTAGCTCAAGAAGGAGATTCCATTTTTTTAACGGCAGGAATCTATAATTTGAACCATGGTTTGTCTCTCGATGTCGATAACGTTACTTTAAAAGGAGAGGGCCACAAAAAAACTGTCTTAAACTTTTCAGAGCAAAAGACTGGAGCACAAGGTCTTCTTGTAACTTCCGATAATATAACTTTAAAAGATT
>CACOQX010000013.1 GCA_902629465.1 uncultured SAR86 cluster bacterium
AGACCGGCATAGGAGTTCTGCCTATATAATCTTCTAATCAATAAAGGAGAAGATTATGAAAAAAATATTTTTAATTTTTACATTGTTTGTTTCAAGCTATGTTTTTAGTGAATATAGAGGTTTCAATAATTACGACAATGTTCAACCTTATGAAGTTTGTTCTGATTACCAACTCTTTGCATTAGTTACTTGTGTGAAGGCATATCTTGTTCGTGGATATAAAGCACAATCAGGAGTTCATGCAGTTCAAACTCCAAAAGGAACTTTGTTTTTTCAATCGGTAGTTAGTAAATAAAAGAAGGACAGGTCGGCATAGGAGATAAGAATGAAGCTAGAAACACTAAAGCGTCAAGGTTGGAGCATATGTCCTGAGACTAGGTTTTTACACTACAAGCCTAGTGATAAATCCTGTGACATAACCTATATATCTTACATTGAAGATAAAGAGCTTCAGATTATATATTCTGTATTAGGTATAGAGCTATGGCGTGGTGTAGGTTCAGATGATTTGCTTGATCCAAATTATAAATATTCTAAAAAGAAGGACAGATCGGCATAGGAGATAAGAAAGACCTGTCCTTCTAAAAAGCGACTGAAGTTTTACGCTTTTGTTAATTTACAAAATGCAGTTGGGTGTATTGCCACAGCATCAAAAGTAAAGATTGCATTCAAAGATTAAAATCATATAGAATTCTTCGAAATTTAAACCAATTTATTCTTAATTGTCCAAAGAACGAGTTCGAAAAACAGCAGATGATTATATGCGTGAAGGCTGGAGTATATGCCCAGCACTTCGTTTATTAAATTATAAATCACCTTTAAGCAACGCTGAGTTCTTTGATCAATGTTTCCTCAGAGTTACAGAAGATGATGAACTTGCAGACATCTATATTCGTTTAGGACTAAAAATGTGGGGTCGAGTTGGCACGAATGATTTGTTTGATAAAGCCTATGTTGAAATAATAGATTTTGCCTTTAAAAATCTAACTGACATGCAGACTATTCAACTTAAAAATAATTTAGAATCCATAAAAGAAAGAAAAACGAACCCAGAATCGCTCAAGCGTCAAGGTTGGAAAATATGTCCTAAGACTGAGCTTTTATCCTACAAGCCTAGCGATAAATCCTGTGACATAACCTTCATTTCTGACCTTAATGAAGATAAAGAACTTCAAATTATCTATGCTGTATTAGCCATAGAGCTCTGGGGTACTGCAGGTCTATTTGACTTGCTTTATAAGGATTAATAGTATTCTTTAAAAAGAATACACCCGTAAAGGAGAAAATAGAAAGGTGTCTAATACAATTTATATGATGGGTTTTAACATGCCAGAACCCATGAAAAGTAGGAAAAATGTAGCTAATTCTTTTTTGGTCGATCAGAATATGATTAAAATCGGGATTTCAACAGATTATCAAAGAAGAAGTAAAGATTATAAAAACACCTATTATTCTCAAGCTGATAATAAAAGCTATGTATATGAATTAGAAAACTGGGAAACGGACTTAGACATTGGAGACCTTCAAAGATTTGAAAAAGAATTAAAGCAAGAATTTATTCATGCAAATACTCAGGGAGAGTATTATCAAAAGGAATACTATGAAGAAATAAAAGTTTGGATAGAAACCTGGTTAAAGAAAAATAAATCATCAGAAAATTTAATTGTTAACCTTTATCAAAAATTTAAGAATTTTATAATTGGCCTTTATCAAAAATTTAAGAATTTTATAATTAGTCTTTATCAAAAATTTAAGAGTTTTATATGCAAACTATTAGGAGATGAAATGAAACTAAGCAAGTATGAAAACAAAAGATTCATTCGTACAAATAAGCCTATCAGTAGTAAGACAGCCCAGCATAACTTTAAACGTTACGAATGGATTGCTGAGGCAGGTTCTGAAGGAAGAAATTACTCTGAACTGAATCGCAAGGATTCAATTTATAGACAGAATATTAAAAGAAATACTTATGAGGGCAATCATAGTTCAATAACCCAAGATATTGCATATGATATTAATCAAGGAATGATTAAAGAAAAATAACACTTTAATTTCTGCCAAAGTGTCGGACAAACAACTTCGGATAGATGGAAACAATTAGGAACTCAAGATTCTCCACAAGCTTTACAAGCTCTGTCTTGGTTAATTTATGTAAGTAATTAGAATCCATATCTATCATTTATTTCTCAAAGAGAATCCGATTGGTTTGTAATTGTTCTACCAAATAATTCCAGACCATTCGTTCGATTCCTGGCAGGGGCACCAAACAGTGAATTATTAAGTTCTTGGTTTAGCTTCGTTAACTGTTAGCTTTCTACCTTCAAGATCAAAGTCATTCATGGCTTCAATTGCCTCTGGACCTCCAGACTCTAATTCAACAAAACCAAAGCCTCTTGATCTTTTAGAATCTCTGTCCGTAATGACATTTGCTGATACGACACTGCCAAATTCAGAAAATAACTCTTCTAATTGGGAGTTGTCGACACTCCATGGAAGATTTCCTACATATAGTTTCATATTTACCTTTAAGTTAAGGCATTAAATACTAAATAAAGATTAATATCAGTTTTATTTAGAAAATTTTTCGAAAAAATTAAGTATATAACTAGGAAAATTATCCCTCTTGTTTCCAAGAGGGATAAATATTTTTTTATTTTGAAGCTTTGTCTATAGCCTGAGAAATATCTGCGATGATATCTTCGGCATTTTCTATACCGATTGATAATCTTACATATCCAGGTGTTACCCCTGCAGATAACTGCTCCTCAGGAGCAAGCTGACTGTGAGTAGTTGTTGCTGGATGAATTGCAAGAGATCTTGAATCTCCAATGTTTGCAACATGATAAAGAAGCTCTAAGGAATCAATAAATTTGCTTCCAGCTTCTTTTCCACCAGGTAGCTCAAAACCGATAAGAGCACCATAACCACCAGTCATGTATTTATCTGCCTTTTCCTTTTCAGCACCTTCAAAAAGACCAGGATAAGTAACTGATTGGACCTTTTTATTAGAAGCTAAAAATTCAGCAACTTGTTGTGCATTATTAGCATGTTCGCGCATTCTCAAAGGTAAAGTCTCTAATCCTTGAATAAACATCCATGCGTTGAAAGGACTCATAGCTCCACCCAAGTCTCTAAGAAGTGTAGTTCTTAGTTTGAGTAAGTAAGCAAATGGTAATCCCATGTTTTTAGTCACTTGTTCGTCCCAGACAACACCACCATAGCAAGGATCAGGAGTATTTAAGGCAGGCTGTCTATCAGCGCCAGCTTTGCCCCAATCAAAATTACCGCCATCAAGGATAAGTCCTCCGATAGTTGTTCCATGTCCCCCAATGTATTTTGTCGTTGAATAGGTTGTTACCGCAGCACCGTGGTCAAACGGACGACAAAGAACTGGAGCAGCAGTATTGTCTACAATCAAAGGTATACCGTGTTTTCTACCTATTTCTGCAACTTCACCAATTGGAAATACTTGAAGTTTTGGATTAGGCAGAGTTTCTGCAAAATAAGCTCTAGTTTTATCGTCAGTAGCTTTTTCAAAATTAGCTGGATCAGAAGGATCTACAAATCTAACTTCAATACCCATTTCTTTAAGATTGTTTTTAAACTGGTTGTATGTTCCGCCGTACAAATGTGACGAAGAAACAATGTTATCCCCTGCTCTAGCAACGTTTTGAATTGAATATGCCGACGCAGTTTGTCCCGAAGAAACAGCAAGTCCTGCTGCAGCTCCATCTAAGGCGGCCATCCTTTGTTCAAGAACATCACAAGTTGGATTCATGATTCGGGTGTAAATGTTTCCAAATTCTTGCAACCCAAATAAGCTTGCTGCATGAGCAGTATCGTTAAACTGATAACTTGTAGTTTGGTGAATAGGAACAGCTACTGAACCAGTAGTTTCATCATTACGCCACCCTGCGTGCAGAGCAATCGTCTCTAAATTTTTTCCTTCATATGCCATGGTTTGTCTCCATAAATTATTAAAAAAAACCTGTTTGCTTTCGCTAAACAGGTTAAAAAAAAATCCTGTTTAGCAAAATTTATAAAGCGTTTGCAAGTCGGTTAAATCAACGCTATAAATGCAATATACACAAAAATATCAAAAAAGAGAAAAAAAAATGAAAGATTTTGAAAGTTTGAAAACTTCAACAAAAAATAAAGTTTTAACGGTCGTCTTTAATAGGCCTGAAAAAATGAATACCTTTTCTGGACAAATGTTGAAAGACATTTTGGAGCTTCTTGATGAGGCTGAAAAAGATGATGACATTCGAGCAGTAATTTTTACTGGTTCTGGGAAAGCTTTTTGTGCGGGAGCTGACCTATCTTCAGGTGAGGATACGTTTGATATGTCCGACAAAGGCAAGGCTAAGACAGAAGTTAAAAGAGATACTGGCGGAATACTTACTTTAAGATTGTTTGACTTTAAAAAACCATTGATTGCAGCAATAAATGGAGCAGCTGTAGGTGTAGGTGTGACTATGACACTTCCGATGGATGTCAGAATATGTTCTGAGAAGGCTAAATTTGGATTTGTTTTTGCCAAAAGAGGAATCGTTCCTGAAGCTTGTTCAAGTTGGTTCCTTCCTAAAATTGTAGGTATTTCTAGTGCTCTGCAGTGGTGCTTGTCTGGAAAAATTTTTATGCCTCAAGAAGCTCTAGACAAGGGATTGGTTACTGAAGTTACTCCAGAAGATAAATTACTTGAAAGAGCCGAAGAAATAGCAGCAGATTTTGTAGAAGCTACTTCTAGCCTATCAGTGACTCTTATCAGACAAATGTTGTGGAAAATGCTAGGTGCTGATCATCCTATGGAAGCTCATAAAATTGACTCTAGAGGAGTATATTCACTTGGTAAAACGGGTGAAGCTAGTGAAGGCGTAATGTCTTTCTTAGAAAAAAGAGAGCCAAACTTTCCTGGAAAGGTTAGCAAAGATTTGCCTGAATTTTACCCATGGTGGGATGACAAAGAATTTAAATAATGTCCTGGAAAAAAGAAATTTCTCAAATCAAGCTTAGGGAAAAGCTTGCTAAACAACAAGGTGGTCCTGAAGCAGTTAAGTTGCAGCATAATAAAGGACGTCTTACTTTGCGCGAGAGAATAGAACTTTTGCTTGATAAAGAATCTTTTGAAGAAATTGGAAAAGTTGCTGGAGGAGCTGAATATGATGACGAAGGAAATCTAACCTCCCTCACCCCAGCAAATTTTATTTTAGGATTTGGAAAAATTGATGGGCAAGATGTAATAGTCGGCGGTGAAGATTTTACAGTTAAAGGTGGTTCTCCTAACGCTGCAGGTTTAAGAAAAAGTGTATATACGGAAGATCTAGCAGTTAAACATAAATTTCCTTTAGTCAGACTTCATGAAGGTGGCGGAGGCTCAGTTGCAGGACCTAGTAAAGAAAAAAAAGGTTATGGCGGAGATCCAGTTTTTGCTAGATCGAGATTTAAGTCTGTTGCCCAAACTTTAAAAGAAGTACCAGTTGTTTCTGCTGCCCTAGGCCCTGTCGCAGGGCTGCCAGCCTCAAGATTTGTAGGTTCTCACTTCAGAATAATGGTAAAAGATAATGCTCAAATTTTAGTTGCAGGTCCTGCTGTAGTCTCAAGAGCTTTTGGTAAAGACTTTACAAAAGAGGAGTTGGGAGGCTCTGACGTTCATAAAAAAAATGGTGTCACAGATAACATTGCAGAATCTGAAGAGGATGCTTTTAATCAAATTAAAAAATTTCTCTCTTTTTTTCCAGCAAATATATACGAACTTCCACCAAAAAAAGATTCAAAAGATAAGACAGACAGATCAGAAAAATTACTTGAAGAAATCATTCCTAAGGATAGAAAAAAAACCTATGAGATGAGAGAGATAATCAAAATGGTAGTTGATGATAAAGATTTTTTTGAAATGTCTAATTTTTTTGGCAGGGGGATTATCACGGGATTTGCTCGACTTAACGGTTTTTCAGTTGGTATTTTTGCAAATGATAGTAACTTTTATGCTGGATCAATGACTGCTGAT
Source organism: uncultured SAR86 cluster bacterium (assembly GCA_902629465.1). Classification (GTDB taxonomy): domain Bacteria; phylum Pseudomonadota; class Gammaproteobacteria; order Magnimaribacterales; family AG-339-G14; genus MEDG-81. The sequence continues at coordinate 6,008 of CACOQX010000013.1, forward strand.
AATGCAAAAAAAACTACTAGATTTATAAAACTATGTGATCAATTTAATATTCCAGTCTTAACAATTGTTGACGAACCTGGTTTTTTAATCGGTAAAAAAGCTGAAGAGGATGCAACCATACTGTATGGGACGGAGGCAGTTTTAGCTGCTGCAGATTCATCTATTCCATGGTGCACTCTCATGGTAAGAAAATCTTTTGGTGTAGCTGCTGCAGCTCACTTTGGAGAAGATCCTTATGTGTTAGCTTGGCCCTCTTCTGAAGCAGGAGCGCTACCTTTGGAAGGAGGAGTTGCTGTTGCCTTCGGAAAAGAAATTGCAAAAGCAAAAAATCCAGAAAAAAAGAGGAAGGAAATAGAGGAAAAATTAGCAAAGTCCCAAAGTCCCTTTCCCAGGGCAGAAGCTTTTTCGGTGCACGAAATTATTGACCCGAAAGACACAAGGCAGTATCTTTGCTCATGGATTACTAGAGTCCAAAAAAGTTTAGAAGTAAAATTACTAGATAAATAGATAAAGAGGATAAATATGAAAGTTTGTGAAGAATTCTATATTAATGGTGAATGGGTAAAACCCGTTAATGAGTTAAAAACTTTAGATGTTATTAACCCCGCAACAGAAGAAGTCTTTGGCAGAATTGCACTTGGAGATAAAGATGATGTTGATGCGGCAGTAGATGCTGCATATAAAGCTTTTGAAACCTTTGGTTACAGCTCGGTTGATGAAAGAGTAAGCTTGCTTGAAAAAATATTAGAGGTTTATCAAGGTAAATACGATGAAATTGCAGAAACAATTTCTTCAGAAATGGGTGCTCCGATAGGATTATCTAAGGCTGCTCAAGCAGCTACCGGTCTTGGTCATTTTAGTACGGCTTTAGAAACTTTAAAAAATTATAAATTTGAAGAAGTTAAAGGTTCAGCTCTCATTAGAAAAGAGCCTATTGGTGTAGTAGGAATGATTACTCCTTGGAATTGGCCAATAAACCAAATTTCTTGCAAAGTCGGCCCTGCTCTTGCAGCTGGCTGTACTATGATTCTTAAACCAACCGAAATTGCTCCATTCAATGCAATTCTTTTGGCTGATGTTCTTCATGAGGCGGGAGTTCCAAAAGGGGTGTTTAATTTAGTAAATGGTGATGGACCTTCTGTTGGTGAAGCAATGTCCGCTCACCCTAAGATAGATATGATGTCTTTTACAGGATCTACAAGAGCTGGAGTTGCAGTTGCTAAAGGTTCAGCAGATACTGTTAAAAGAGTTCATCAAGAATTAGGTGGAAAATCAGCGAATATTATTTTAGACGATGCTGATTTTGGAAAAGCTGTTACAAAAGGTACAGCGCATATGTTTAATAATACTGGCCAATCATGTAACGCACCTTCAAGAATGCTTGTTCCTGCATCCAGACAAGATGAAGCTAAAGAAGCTGCAAAAGCAGTAGCCGAAGGAATAGTTATCGGAGATCCCTCTGACGAGTCAACCAATATGGGACCTGTTGTGAGCGACGTTCAATTCAATAAAATTCAAGGTCTCATCGAGAAAGGTATTGAAGAAGGCGCTGAGGTAGTAGTTGGAGGACCTGGAAAGCCTGAAGGCTTAAATCAAGGCTATTTTGTCAAACCAACTGTCTTTGCAAACGTTTCCAATGATATGACCATAGCTAGAGAAGAAATTTTTGGACCTGTCTTATGTATCATTCCATACAAAGATGAAGATGATGCTATAAGGATTGCAAACGACACTCCTTATGGGTTATCGGGTTACGTATCTTCTGAAGATCCTGAACATGCTTTAAGCGTCGCTAGAAGGATTAGAAGTGGAAATGTTCATATCAATAATAAACCTACAGGAATTGATGCCCCTTTTGGAGGATTCAAGCAATCCGGTAACGGAAGAGAATGGGGAGAATTTGGCTTTGAAGAGTTTTTAGAAATAAAAGCTGTAATGGGCTACGCCTCAAAATAATCAACTTAAAATTAAATGACTATCTTGGTAACCGGTGGAGCTGGTTACATAGGTAGTCATTTTGTAAGGTACTTAGAAAGAAAAAAAATTGAATTTGTCATAGTAGACAATTTTTCAACAGGGCATAAAAAATTTGTAAAAAATAAAAAGTTTTTTGAGCTTGATCTTAAAGACCCTGAAGAGATAAGAGTAAATCTTCAAGATTTAGATATTACATCGATAGTTCATTTTGCAGGATTATCGATTGTCTCTGATTCTCAAAAAATGGAAAAAGAGTATTTCGAGAATAATGTTCTAGCTTCTATGAACTTAGCTAAGTTTGCTGTAGAAAAAAAAATTAGAAAGTTTATTTATTCTTCGTCTGCAGCGGTATACGGAATCCCTATAGAAATTCCTATAAAAGAAAATCATCCAACAAAACCTATAAATAATTACGGCAAAAATAAATTAGAAGTAGAAAACTTACTAAAAGATTTGTCTATGGAATTTCCTTTGGATGTAGTTTGCCTAAGATACTTTAATGCTGCCGGAGCTGACGACGATGGCGATTTAGGAGAAGAACATAATCCTGAAACACATCTAATACCAAATGTAATAAATTCAGCTTTGAATTCATCTGAATTTACAGTAAATGGTGACACTTATAATACTGACGATGGAACTTGTATCAGAGATTTTATCCATGTAAATGATTTAGCAAGTGCTCATTTATTATCACTGAGTTTTTTGGATTCGAATAAAGGATTTCATGTTTTTAACTTAGGTTCTGAAACAGGCTTTTCTATTATGGAAGTGATTAATGAATGTCAGGAATTATTGCAAACAAAATTAAATTTTAAAGTTGGTACTAAAAGAGATGGGGATCCAGATATATTAATTGCAGATAATAAAAAATCAGTTAATAAATTAAATTGGAGATTAGAAAAGAATTCCTTAAAAGCTATAATCTCATCTGCAATCAAATACCATAAAAATGTCCTTTAACTCACTTCTAAAAATCTTTTTATTCATATTTTTATCTTTGCAGGCTTTTTCTGATCCGTGGCTTACCGGAAAAAATGAGTTTGAAGTAAAAAAATTAGAGTATTTTTCCATTAAAAATCAATTTTCTATCGATTCATCTGCCTACCCTATTCCTTTGGCGCTTGTGAGAAATCCCAATGAAGATATGTTCAATAACATGTCATTAATGAATGAATATATTGAAGTTGCAGATGAAATTATTCAAAGAGAATCTAAAAAATTTATAAATGAGATTGGATTCTCAACAAATTCAGAATTTAATCCGTTTAGGTTTATAGATAGTAAATTTAAAGATAAAAATTCTTTATTCTTTTCTACTTCTTATCTAGGAGAGAGGTTTGCATCAAAAATTTCAATTACAACTTTTGAAAATCCTTATGAAGAAAAAAAATACGATTTTAGTGATTCTTATCTTGCCTTAGTTTCTGGAAATTTTATTTTAGGTCTTGGAAGCTATGATAGATGGTGGGGTCCTTCTCACCATGCAAGCTTAATTCTCTCAAATTATTCTAAATCCTCTCCTGGAATATTTATCAGATCTCTTGAGGGTTTCACTTCCCCCCTTCCCCTTATTAAAAGTTTTGGAAAGTTGAATTTCTCTTTTTTTGCTAATCAATTAGAAAGTAATCGAGCGATAAAAAATCCTTTTTTAATTTCTGGAAGATTTTCTTTCAATCCTGTAAGCGGCCTAACTATCGGCCTAACAAGATCAATAATGTTTGGTGGTGATGGAAAAGACAATAGCTTGAAAGCTCTTTGGGACTCTGTCAGAGGTGATGCATCAACTTATAAGGGAAATTCTGACATAAACATAGACAATGAGTTAGCTGGGTTTGATATTAAATATAGTTTCAATATTAAAGATGTAGTTTGGAGTTTCTATGGTCAATATATTGGAGAAGATGGAACAGATTATTGGCCTTGGAGAACTTTTTACTTAGCCGGAATGGAATTCTTATATTTAAAAGGTGGAAGATTGAATAGCATAGTTATTGAGTATATTGATACTTATTATTTAGGTGAGGATATTGGCACGAACGTTATATACGAACATTGTTGTTATAAAAGTGGTTACAGATATAAAGGAAGTCCAATAGGAGCGTTTATTGATGGAGACTCAAATTACATGCATTTGTCTCTTAATAGCGAAATAAATAACGTTACAAATATTGAATTTTCAATGTTCTACGGAAATTTAAATAAAGATAATAGTGGAACCAAAAATTCTTGGGGAACAACAAATGAAGATTTCTATGGAATTGTTTTAAACTTTGATTTCAAGGTCAACTCTAAAATTGACTTTGGTTTGAATCTTACCAGCCTAAGTGAATCTCTTTCATACAGAGGGAAAACTTTGGATAAAAATATTTTAGGTATAGATTTTAAGTATCGCTTTTAACGCCCTAATTTCCCTTGCCTATCGCATCTGTGGCGACCAACCTTAAAACTTCTAACTGCTCCATGCTTGGTTTTTCTACCATTTACTCTTTTTCTCCAAAGTCTGAAGCTAGAAGGTTTTAAATTATTTCTCATGATAGTTATGAGCTCTCCATGATTTATTGAGAATTCTTTTTCAATAACTTCGAATGGAGTCCTATCCTCCCAAGCCATTTCGATTATTCTGTTAGTGCTTTCTAGATCAATGTTTTTTAAGGCTTTCTTCATTATTATCCCAATGTGAAATTATCTTCTTATTATCCTCAATCCATCTTTCAAGCTGAAGAATTACGTAGTCTTGACCCATGACGAGATCAAAATTTTCTTGCGGCATTAAGTCCTTTTCTTTTGACATCAATTCGGCCAAAGCTAGAAGGTTTTCTGTCTGTTCTTCGTACTCTGCGAGCATCGGATTCTTTTTATCTTTAAAGGCGTTTTGAATTTCATCAAGGAGCGCGGTCTTGAGTTCCTGCAATTCAAAAGCATCCATACTGCATTATAAAAAAGAATATTCAGTTTATTTAGGAATTTTAATTGATTATGGATTTTTTTCTAAACTAAGAAGTAACTGCTTCAAAGGCATTTGAAGCAATCCTAACAATTTCACCTATTTCTTCTTCGCCATGAGCTACCGATAAAAAATGATTATGATAACTTGTTAGGTACAGGCCGCGAGAAAGGCATTCATCTGTCCATTTAATATGAAAATCTTTATTTTGTTCTTCTATTCTAAAATATGGCATCGATGGCACTCCAGTGACTTTCATCTTTAGTCCAAATTCATTTCCGGCAGAAATCAGATCTTCTTTTAACTTTTCTCCATTAGTATTCATGATTTCTATGGCATTTACTTTTTGCAACTCTTCTAAAGTTGCTTTGGAAGCAGCCATGGGAGCTGAATTAAAAAATTGTGTACCGCTAAAATAAACTTTATTAGCAGCATCTTTTAGAGAATCTTTACCAACCAGTGCAGAGATTGGATAACCATTGGCCATAGCCTTACCCAAACAAACCAAATCGGGGCTAAAACCAAAAGCATTATGAGAACCATGAAGATCGATTCTAAAACCAGTTCTTACATCATCAACAATTATAATTATGTTGTGTTCCCTACACTTTTTTTGAATGTGTTCCCAATATCCATTATCAGGAAGAGAGTTATCTTTCGATGTTGGATGATCGTATGGACTGGAAATAAAACAGGCTATTTCACTACCAAAAGAAGAAATCATCTCATCAAATTCTTCGGTGCTATTCCATTTAACCGAAAGCACTTCATCGCTATCTGAATCAATAATTCCAGGGTTATTACTATTTTGCATCCAACCATTGGCTCCATGATAACCATTATTTATTTTTAAAATTTTTGATTTTCCTGTTTCCGCCCTAGCCACCATAACAGCTAATTGAGTGCTATCGCCTCCATTTTTTCCAAAAAGAGCCCAGTCAGCAATATCAATCATATCTGTTAATGTTTCTGCTAGCTCTATCATTATCGGAGAAGCTACACTTACAGTATTACCTAAATCGTATTGCGATCGTGCAGCTTGATCTATTTTTGGGTTGTTATAGCCAAGGATCATTGGACCCCAGCCACAAATTAAATCTAAAAACTTATTCCCATCAATATCCCAAAAATATGCATTTTTTGCTTTTGAAAAGAACTTAGGACCTTCTTCTCTAACTGCAAATTTATAGTGGCCAAAAATTCCACCTGGAATTAATTCTTGGGCTTTTAAAAAAAGCTTGTCAGATTTTTTTTGATTTAGTTTCATTTTTCCAGTTACTTTATCAATAAATATGGCGGAGAGGGAGGGATTCGAACCCTCGATGCAGGATTACCACATACTCCCTTAGCAGGGGAGCGCTTTCAACCACTCAGCCACCTCTCCTTTTACTTTTCAAGACTAAAAGCATCATGTAAAGACTTAACTGCTTCATGAGCTAGATCCTCTTGAACCACAACTGATATTTTAATCTCAGATGTTGAAATCATTTCGATGTTAATATTTTTTTCAGCCAAAGTTTTAAACATCGTAGCAGCAACTCCGGCATGCGATTTCATCCCAACTCCGACTAGGGAAACTTTACTAATATCCTCATTCAACTCAATTTCTCCACCACCAAATTCTTTAGATAAATTTGAGAGAATTTTTTTTGTTTCTTGAGATTTTTCGCGTTTTACAGTGAAAGTAAAGTCTGTAGTTTTATCTTCAGAAACGTTTTGGATAATAATATCCACTTCAATACCTTTTGAACTTATGGGGTCTAAAATCTTTGCCGCAATACCTGGAATATCAGGTACTTTTCTAATAGTTAACTTAGCATCATCACTGGTATGCGTTACTCCAGAAATTAAAGCATCTTCCATGTTTTCTTCTCCATTGATAAGTGTTCCTTCATCATTAGTAAAACTAGATTTTACCCTTATTGGCATATTATATTTACTGGCAAATTCTACAGATCTAATTTGCAAAACTTTAGCGCCTAAGCTTGATAATTCCAACATTTCTTCAAAAGTTAATTTATCTATCTTTTTGGCTTTTTTATAAACATTAGGGTCAGTTGTATATACGCCATCCACATCAGTGTATATCTGACATTCTTCTGCTTCCAAAGCAACAGCTAAAGCAACTGCCGAAGTGTCAGAGCCACCTCTTCCTAGCGTGGTAATGTCTCCTTCTTCATTGATTCCCTGAAAACCTGTTATAACAGGAGTTATGTCTGCAGAAATATCTTCAAGAATATTTTTTGTATCAATTGAGTTAATTCTAGCTTTTCCATGATAGTCATCTGTTCTGAGACCAAGTTGAAAAGCAGTATAAGATTTTGAATTAACTTTTTCATTTCTTAATGTCATAGCTAATAAAGCTACTGACACCTGCTCGCCTGAAGAAATCAATGCGTCGTATTCTCTGGGATCAGGAATTTCTTGAACTTCTTTTGCTAAGTCAATCAGTCTTTGGGTTTCACCTGCCATGGCTGATACAACGGCAACAACTTTTTTTCCTTTTTTAGAAGTATCTTTGATAATTTTCGCTACGGCTTTAAATCTGTCAGTATCAGCAAGCGAAGTTCCACCAAATTTTTGGACAACTATATTAGACATTGGTATTTTTAAATCTCAGTTAGAATTTTCTCAGCAGAAATTAATATTTCATCAAGTTTATCTGAAGCTGGTCCACCTGCTTGCGCAAAGTCCGGCTTTCCTCCTCCTTTCGCTCCTATAATTTTGGAAAGCGAGTCTAACAAATTTCTTGCATCATAAGTAGCAGTAATATCATTTGATACTGAAACCAATATTGTTGATTTGTCTTCCATTGTTCCGACGAGAATAATGATTAGATTGCTTAATTCTTTTTTTAGACTGTCTAAACTGCCTCTTAGTTTAGATAAATTAAAATTATCTATTCTCTTAATAATTGTTTTTATATCACCCAAAGATTTAACGCTCGACTTCATTTCTTCTAATAATCTTTGGAGAATTTTTTGTTCTATTTTTTTAAAATTTTGGTTATGAGCGTTTAATATTTTTGATTTATCCTCTAAATACTCGGGCAAGTCTTTTACAGAAACACTGAAAGTTTTGGCAGTATTGATTAGTTCTGTCTTACTTTCAGTTTTATTTTTAATTGCGAGATCTCCAGAAATAGCCTCTATTCTTCTCACTCCTGAAGATATGCTTGTTTCAGACATTATTTTGAAGCTTTTGATTTCTGAACTATTTTTTACGTGTGTTCCACCACATAGTTCTACAGAATAATCATCGCAGATCTTTAAAACTCTAACTTTTTCACCGTATTTTTCTCCAAAAAAAGCCAAAGCGCCTAATTTTTGAGATTCTTCATAAGTAGTTTCTATAACTTGAGTATCTTTGGCAGAGTTAATCTCATAATTCACTTCTCGCTCTATTTTCAAAATTTCTTCAGGAGTAACTTTTTGTTTGTGGGAAAAATCGAATCTAAGCTTTTCTTCACTTACAAGAGATCCTTTTTGTTGAACATGCGTGCCTAAATTATTTCTCAAGGCTGAGTGCATTAGATGTGTCGCCGAGTGATTGGAAGTTATTGCGTTTCTGCGATTTATGTCTATCTCTGCATTGAGTTTTTGGTTTACTCTTACTTCTCCCTTTTCTATATGACAAATGTGTAAATAAAAATTTCCTACTTTTTGAGTATCGGAAACGCGAACCTCATTATTTTTAAATATCAATTTTCCTGAATCTCCGACTTGTCCACCAGATTCACCATAGAAAGGAGTTTTATCAAGAATAATTACACAATCTCCACTAGATACACAATCAACATTTTTGCCATTTTGAAATATTAGTTTTACTTCTGATTCTGTCGAATCAAGCTCATATCCAAGAAATTTAGTTTCGTCATCTAAATCTATTGCGGATGGCAGCAGAGCTTCAAATCTACTATTTTTTTGAGCATTTTTTCTCTGAATACTCATCAGATTTTCATATTCTCTCAAGTCCAGCTCAAGACTGCTTTCTTTCGCTAAATCACTTGTTAAATCAACAGGAAATCCATAGGTATCATAAAGTTTGAAAATAGCTTCACCAGAAATCTTTTTATTTTTAGATTTTTTTACTTCCTCTTCAAAAAGCTTCATTCCTTGTTTCAAAGTTTCTCTGAATTGATCTTCTTCGGATTTAAGTTCTTGCAAAATAAAAGTTTTGTTTGTTTGTATGTTAGGGTAAGCATCAAATAAAGAATCTCCTAAAGAATCATAAATATCTGAGAAGGAAAAATCTTTTAAACTGTTGACTTTATATGCATGTCTCAAAGCCCTTCTGATAATTCGTCTTAAAACATAACCTCTTCCCTCGTTGCTCGGATTAACTCCATCAGAAATGAGGAATACACTGGATCTTAAATGATCTGCAATTACCCTCAAAGAAGGGTTTTTAAGATTTTTTTCACCTAATTTTTTAGCAATTGAATTAATAATTTCTTTAAAAATGTCTGTTTCATAGTTATCACTAGTATTTTGCATAACGGCGGTAATTCTTTCTAAGCCCATCCCAGTATCTACGCATTGCTTTGGAAGATTTGAAAGTTTTCCGTTATGGTCTCGGTTATATTGCATAAAAACTAAGTTATAGATCTCCACAAACCTATCTCCAGTATCTAAACCTTCCTGCGGTGCATCTCCCGGAAGATTTTCACCATGATCATAAAATATTTCTGAACACGGGCCACATGGGCCTGTATCTCCCATGGACCAGAAATTGTCTTCATTAAGCCTTGAAAGCCTTTCAGCGGGAAACTTTATTTTATTTAGCCAAATATCTTCTGACTCTTTGTCATCAACATGCACTGTTACCCAAAGTTTATCTTTATCAAGTTTAAATTTTTTGGTGAGAAGTTCCCAAGCTAACTCTATAGCTTGCTCTTTGAAGTAGTCCCCAAAACTAAAATTTCCAAGCATTTCAAAGAATGTATGATGTCTGAGAGTAAAGCCAACATTATCTAAGTCGTTATGCTTTCCCCCTGCTCTTACACATTTTTGAGATGAAGTTGCTTTATCAAAATTTACTTTCTCAGTGCCAAGGAATACATCTTTAAACTGATTCATCCCAGAGTTAGAAAACATTAAGGTGGGGTCATTAATGGGAACAAGGCTAGAACTCGCAACTTCTTTATGCTCCTTCTGAACAAAAAAATCTAAGAAAGTCTTTCTTACTTCAGATGACTTCACGATATTTAACTAAAAATTTCTGATAAAAAATCTTTAAAGATTTTCCAGGACCTCTGATCTGCATCCTGGGAATAAACCGTTCCGAAACTTGGGTCATTAGCATCAGGATTTGTAAAAGCATGCATGGCATTACCAAAAGAATGTAATTGCCAATCTACATTTTTTTTGTTCATTTCTTCAGAAAAAGAGTCTATTTGATCTTGTCCCACCATAGGATCCAAATGGCCATGAAGGACTAATAGTTTCGCGCTAATATCTTTGTCTTCAAGATCTTCAGAACCAGATAAAAAACCGTGAAAACTAACGGCCCCTTTTAAATCCACTCCGCTTCTAGCAAGGTCTAGAGAAACTAAGCCACCAAAACAGTATCCCATAATCGCAATTTTTGAAGCATCTAATCCCTCAAGTTTTTTTGCTGCCTCATATGCGCCAACAATAATCTGAGACAAATTTTTTCTATCATCTAATAAAGGTTGCATCATCGATTGATTCTCCTCATTAGATTCGCCAACCTTTCCGTCTCCATACATATCAATAGCAAATGCATTGTAGCCATCTTCAGCAAGCTTATTTGCTATACCTTCAACAAATCCATCTCTACCTGCCCAAGTGTGAGCAATAAGAACACATGGAGCATTTTTAGCCTCTGGCTTTACATGCAAACCCTCAAATCTTTTGGAATTTACTTCATATGATACAAGTTCGTTATTCATCAATTTTCCTCCTTTAAACCTGATTTAAATCTTTTTCCATTTTCTGCATAATGTTCTGCTGAGCCTTTTAAAATAATTTTTAAATTTTCATCGACCTCTTTCTTAACCTTTCCTGGAGATCCCATAACAAGCGAATTATCTGGAATTTTTGTTCCCTCTGTAAGAAGAGTATTTGCACCGATTAAACAATTATTTCCAATTTCTACATTGTTCAAGATGACTGAATTGATACCAATTAACGAATTGTTTCCAATAGTGCAACCATGAAGCATGACTTTATGGCCCACGGTGACATTTTCACCAATAATAATTGGACTTCCAGGATCAACATGCAAAACCGATAAATCTTGAATATTTGAACCTTTGCCAATGATTATTTTTTCTACATCGCCTCTGATTACCGCTCCAAACCAAACGCTTACATCTTCTCCGAGTTCTACTTGGCCTAGAACAGTGGCATTTGGAGCAATATAAAAATTATCTCCTACCGTTTTAACCCTATGCTGATCTAAAGTATAAATCATCTATATCAATATCTATTTCAATTAACTCCAGAAATTGTAATGTAAAACCTAAAGTTAATCCCCAAATTTTCTGGTTTTCATAATTTATAACAGGGGTCTCAAAGGTTTCACCACTTGCATTAGTGATTTTGTTTGATATCAGAGGGTCTTCTTTAAGATAATTTAAAGGAACAGAAAAAATCGTTTTTACTTCTTTGGGGTCTTTTTTAAAATTTAAACTTCCTGCTGCGTAACCTACATAAGGCGTGACACTTATTCCAAATCTTGATTCTTGAGGATCCATCCGGCCAAGTATTTTAATTGAATTAGGTTCTACTCCAATCTCTTCATGTGTTTCCCTCAAAACAGTTTCGATCAGGTTTCTATCTTCTTCTTCTTTTTTTCCACCTGGGAATGCAACCTCTCCTGCATGGGAAGGTAATTTTTTAGATCTTTCCGTAAAGACGATTGAATAGTCATTTTCATTATCAATTATTAAAATTAATACTGCTGCTTGAGGTAATTTTTCGTCCGACTTCTTCGGTCTCAAATCATTTAGTCTTTTTTCTACGAAAGGGATCATTATGTTAATAAAAGGTATTGAATTATACTTGCTTACTTAATTTAAGCAGGAAAAACTTTGAAATTTTGTACCCAATGCGGTGGTCCCGTATCTAAAAAGATACCCCAAGACGACAATCGAGAAAGATATGTATGCAATGATTGTGGATTTATTCACTATCACAATCCAAATGCGGTCGTAGGAACTTTACCCTACTGTGGAGATAAAGTTCTTTTGTGTAAAAGAGGAATAGAACCTAGAAAAGGTTTATGGACCTTGCCAGCTGGTTTTTTAGAATTGGGAGAAACATTACAAGAAGGAGCTTTGAGGGAAACCAAAGAAGAAACCAATTCAACTGTAAAAATTGATGATATATATTTTATGTTTGATATTCCTCAAATTGGACAATTTTATATTCTTTATAAGGCTTCTATAGAAGAAAATTCTTATTCTCCAACAACTGAAAGTCTTGAAGTTGAATTGTTTTCCTATGATGATATACCTTGGGACGAACTAGCCTTTCCTTTTGTGCCCATTGCTCTCGAGCAATTCTATGAGGATTTAAATGAGGGCTATTTTCCTCTTAGAATCAGAGAGTTAGTTAAGAAATAGTTTAACTATAAAAATTTCTAGCATTTAAAAATAATTTAAACCAGGGGCTATGCTTTCCATTTTCATTTGTCCAGGACAATTGATTATTTAAAAAACTTCTTTCAGGATGCGGCATCATAATTAAAAATCTCCCATCATCATTTGTAACTGCAGTAATGCCATGAATGGAACCATTAGGATTTTCTGGGAAATCTTTAGCTTCCATACCTTCATTCGTACAAAATTGGATGGGTGCAAGATTTTCGGAAATTATTTTTTTTGCTCTTAGGTGTTCAGGAAAAACCATTTTGCCTTCTCCATGATTTACAGGAACTATAAGCTGAGAACCTTCCATGTCCTTAAAAAAATTGGAATTGGATTTGTTTATTTTTACTTGAACCATTCTAGCTTCAAATCTATTGCTAACATTTCTTTCAAGTTTTGGCCAATGTTCGGATCCTGGAATCAATTCTTTAAGCTCTGACATAACCTGACATCCATTGCAGATTCCCAATGCAAAAGTGTCGTGTCGATGAAAAAATTTAGAAAATTTATCTCTTAGCCTCGAATTAGATTTTATTGACTGTGCCCAGCCTCTTCCAGCTCCAAGAACATCTCCGTAAGAAAAACCTCCTGGAAAAGCAAGACCTTGAAAATTATCCAAAGAACTTGAATTATCTAGAAGATCTTTCATATGGACATCAATAACTTTGAATCCAGCTTGAGAAAAAGCTGCTGCCATTTCTAAATGAGAATTAACTCCCTGATCTCTCATGATGGCTATTTTTGGAGCCTTACTTAGGTATCTTTTATTCAATTTAAAATTAAATTTTTGGGTAAGCTTTGACCTCTTTGTATCAAGTAAAAATTTATGCTCTTGTTTTGTTGTTTCTTGATTATCTCGAAGTAATTTGATGTTGTAAGAAACGCTTGACCATGAATGCATTAAAACTTTGTGACTCATTCTCAAACTTTGACTAGAAGTTTTAAGAAAAAGATTATTTGTATTATTAGTTGAACCAATATTAAAAAAAGAATTCTTTAAACCTAGTTTTACAAAATCTTTTTTAAACTCAAGAAAATCTTTTTTGTTAATCTGAAAAAGCATACCTAACTCTTCAGAAAATAAATTGCTAGATTCTTTTAAGAAAGAAATTTTAGAAAGATCAAGATTTAAACCACACCCTCCAGCAAGCATCATTTCAACCGCAGAAACAATTAAACCGCCATCTGAAATATCATGGAAAGAGAATATTTTCTTTTTATCGATCTTGGTTGCTAAGTAATTATAAATTTTTGGAAATTCTTCTATGCACTCTAAGTTGGGGGTTTCAAGATTTGTTTGTTGAGTTACTTCGGAGAGAATAGAACCCCCCAAACGTTTTTTTGTTTTTGAAAGATCTAAGTAAACTAATGAGAGCTCATTATTATTTATCAATTGAGGTGTAATACTTTTTTTGACGTTTTTTATTTTTGTAAAAGCGCTGATTATTAAACTTTGTGGGGATAAATTAGTTTTTTTGTCTTTTTGCCATATTGTTTTCATTGATAGCGAATCTTTTCCAACGGGAACGGCTATTCTCCAAGGATTGCATACTTTTTGGGTTAGCTCTTTTACTGTATTGAATAAATCTGTTTTTCTTTGAGCATTATCAGGACTTGCCATCCAGTTTGCAGATACTTTTATATCGGATAGTTTAGATACTCCTGAAGGCAGGAGATTAATTAAAGCTTCTGCAAGAGCTAATTTTCCAGCTGCCACAGGATTAGAGATTGCAATTGGAGACTTTTCTCCCATTGACATAGCTTCTCCAGAATTTGTATTGAAATCTGACATTGTAATTGCATGGTCAGCCACGGGAACTTGATATGGACCAACAAATT
>CACOQX010000014.1 GCA_902629465.1 uncultured SAR86 cluster bacterium
ATCTCACAAAATGCAGCTCCTCAGGTGTCTTTGCTAGATGATCCTGTAAAAATTGTCTCCAGTAGACTTGGCAATAGACTCAGAGTTGCAGGAACTGCAGAATTAGCAGGTAAAAATAAAGATATTAGACAAGACAGAATCCGTCCTTTGCTTAATTGGGTAAGAGAATATTTTCCTTCAGTTAGCACTGAAAACTATACGCCTTGGGCAGGCTTGAGGCCCATGACACCAGATATGATGCCTTTAATATTTGAAAGCAAAGTTAAAGGGATATTTTACAATACTGGACATGGTCATCTAGGTTGGACTTTGGGAGCGGCCACTGGTGAAATATTGGCTGAAAAAATGGGAAATGATAAATAAAGAAGGTTGGCTTATAAGTGCAGAAAAACATTTTTCTCCAAATTTTGACCAACGACCAAAAAATTTTGAGATAAAACTGATTGTAATTCACAACATAAGCTTACCTCCGGAAAATTTTGAACCAGAAAATGTCAAAAAATTCTTTAAAAACGAACTTGATTTCAAGTCTCATGAATTTTTTCAAGAGATTAAAAATCTAAAAGTATCCAGTCATTTTTTAATAGACCGAACTGGAAAGATTTACCAATTTGTATCCGTATTTGAAAGGGCATGGCATGCAGGAGTTTCTTCTTTTAATAATCAGGAGAATTGCAATGATTTTTCATTAGGTATCGAACTAATTGGAAGTGATAATTCATCTTTTGAAGACAATCAATACGATTCTTTAGAAAACCTCATAAAAATTTTACGTAACAACTTTCCAAAGATAAAAAAAGAAAATATAGTAGGTCATTCTGAAATTGCGGCAGGAAGAAAGACTGACCCCGGACCTTTTTTTGATTGGTCAAAGATAAGATAATATAGCCCAATGCCTTCTTTCGATATTGAATCTAAAATTGACAATCACGAGTTATCCAACTCTATAGATCAAACTAATAGAGTGATAACAAATAGATATGATCTCAAAGATGCAAATGCCAATGTATCTTTGCAAGAAAATGAAATCAAAGTTTCAGCAAATGAATCTTTTCAGCTAGATCAAATTATTCCAATTCTCAAAGAGAATTTAAGTAAACGTAAAATCGACCTAAAAAGCTTAAAAATTGGTGAAACTCATGAGGCCAATAATTCTGCTTCGGTAAATATAGAATTGGTGCAAGGTATTTCTAGCGAGATAGGAAAAGAAATTAATGCTCTAATAAAATCAAAAAAGATTAAAGTTCAAAGCTCTATCCAAGGAGACTCTGTGAGAGTCTCTGGAAAGAAAAGGGATGATTTGCAAGCTGCAATCACTTTAATAAAAGAAAGAGATTTTGATATACCACTGCAATTTCAAAATTTTAGAGACTAAAAATGACTTTTATAGATTCTTTGAGGAATTATTTAAGTCCTCAGATTTTAGTAATTTTGTGCTTAGGTTTCATTTCCGGAGTGCCATATGGGGTTTTAATGGATCCCTTAAATTATTGGTTATCAGAGGAGGGAATTGATAAATCTACAATTGGTCTGCTTTCATTAGTTTTTTTAATTTACTCATTAAAAGTATTTTGGGCGCCTCTAGTAGATCGTTTAAAAATCCCTGGACTTCATTCTTTGGGACAAAGGAAATCGTGGTTATTTTTCTCACAATTTGTAACCGGTTTAGTCATTTTATCTATCAGTTTTGTTGAACCTAAAGAGAGTTTAAATATCTTTGTTTATTTGATTCTTATAATTGGATTTTTTTCTGCTACACAAGATATATGCGCTGATGCCTTAAGAATAGAACTTGTTGAGAAAAGGGAGCTTGGTGAGGCGTCAGCAGTTTTCGTCATCGGTTGGAGAATTGGAGCCATTTTACTTTCTGGTGTAGCAACTTTTTACCTAGCTGAGTTATATGGATGGAGTTTTGCCTACCAAATGATAGGTTTAATAGTAATTTTTTTATCTTTTATTTTTTTAATTTTAATAAGAGAGCCAAAAAGAGAGATTAGACCGCCAAAGGATTTTTTCAACGAACCTCTTGCTTGGTTAGAAGATTCTTTTTTAGCTCCTTTAAAAGACCTTTTTTTAAGATATAAAAATCATTTATTGCTATTAATGCTTCTGATATTCACTTATCGGTTAAGCGACATGTTCTTAGGCCCAATGGCAATGCCCTTTTACAGAGAAACTGGATTTACAAAAATTGAAGTAGCTGAAATAACAAATTTTTATGGACTTATTATGACTATCTTGGGCGGTCTATTTGCTGGAGCTTCAGTATATCGATATGGCCTTTCAAAAAATTTAGTTGCGGGAGCTATCCTAACCCCTTTGACCAATTTGCCTTTCATTTATTTAAACATGATCGGTCATGATGTTAATTTCCTTATAGTTACTATTACACTGGACAATTTTACTCAGGGATTTGTCAATGTGATGGGCGTTACTATTCTGGGTACAATTGTCTCAAAAAGTTTTACTGCAACACAATTTGCTTTTTTAGTAGCATTGGTATCAGTACCTCCAAGGATTGTGTCAGGAAGCTCAGGAATAATTGTAGATAGAATGGGGTTTCATGAGTTTTTCATAATTTGCGCCTTACTTGGAATTCCGGCAATTATTTTTTCAATAATGGCACATAAAAGAAGACAGGAACTAGGTTTTGAATAGGACAATATACTTTAACGGATGGTTAAATAGTTTCTATATTTTATTTTCTCTCTCTCTTTTTTTATTTTTTGCTCCTATCAATAATGATGGTCTGGAAATCTTTCCTCATTTAGACAAAGTAACGCATTTTTCTATTTTTTTCTTGATGTATGCCTTAATGGTTGTTGGAGGAGTGAATAAAAATTATGCACTAATTTTTTGTGTCTTTTATGCTTCGTTTACTGAAATTGCTCAAACTTTTATCTTTTACAGGACAGGTAGTATTTTTGATTTTGTTTCAGATATTCTTGGAATAACTTTTGCAATATTTTTTATTTTTTTTCTTGAAAAAAGAGTTTAAGAACATAAATAAATAACTGTTGTGAATTGAGCAATCGTTTAATAGAATGCGCATCTCACATATTTTTAGTAATTTTTTAAGGAGTGCTAATATGAAATTTAACCCACTAGGAGACAAGCTTCTTGTAAGAAGAAGTGATGAGGAAGAAACCTCTGCGGGAGGTATCGTTTTACCTGGATCTGCAGCTGAAAAACCTTCCCAAGGTGAAGTGCTAGCTATTGGGCCAGGAAGGGTTCTTGATTCAGGAGAAAAAGTTGAAGTTCCAGTGAGCGTTGGAGACATAGTTGTTTTTGGCCAATACGCAGGAAGTAATACTATAAAAGTTGATGGTGAGGAATTGCTAATTCTTAGCGAGAGCGATCTCCTTGGAACAGTTTCTAAGTAAATAATTACACTTTTTTAATACGAGGTAAAAAATGGCAAAAGACGTAAAATTCAGTGATTCAGCTAGACAATTGATGCTTGATGGAGTCAATGTTTTGGCTGATGCGGTAAAGGTAACATTAGGGCCAAAGGGAAGGAATGTGGTTTTGGATAAATCGTTCGGAGCTCCTACGGTAACTAAAGATGGGGTTTCTGTAGCCAAAGAAGTTGAGCTACAAGATAAATTTGAAAATATGGGCGCACAAATGGTTAAAGAAGTTGCTTCACAAACTTCGGATGCTGCAGGTGACGGAACTACGACTGCAACTGTTCTTGCCCAAGCTATCGTTAATGAAGGTTTAAAATCAGTTGCTGCTGGATTCAATCCGATGGATCTAAAAAGAGGTATTGATAAGGCTGTAACAAAAGCTGTTGAAAGCATCCAAAGCATGTCAGAACCTTGTGCAGATAGCACAGCAATCGCACAGGTTGGCACCATTTCCGCAAATAGCGATAGCGAGGTAGGAGATATTATTGCAGAAGCTATGGAGAAAGTAGGTAAAGAGGGTGTCATAACTGTTGAAGAAGCTAGTGGTATAGAAAATGAATTAGAGGTTGTTGAAGGTATGCAGTTTGACCGAGGATATCTTTCTCCTTATTTTATAAATAACCAGGACAAGATGATTACCGAATTAGAAGATCCTATGATTCTTCTTCACGATAAAAAAATATCTAACATAAGAGAGTTGCTACCCCTTTTAGAAGCTGTAGCTAAAGCTGGAAAATCTCTTCTTATTATTGCTGAAGATGTCGAAGGCGAAGCCCTAGCAACATTAGTTGTAAATAATATGAGAGGAGTTGTAAAAGTATCTGCTTGTAAAGCACCAGGTTTTGGAGACAGAAGGAAAGCAATGTTGGAAGATATTGCTATTCTCACAGGCGGCACGGTAATTTCTGAAGAAGTTGGACTCAGTTTAGAAGGCGCAACAATAGAGTCTCTTGGAACAGCCAAAAAAGTAGTATTGTCAAAAGAAAACACCACTGTAATTGACGGCGCGGGTTCTCAAGACAATATCTCTGGTAGAGTTAATCAAATAAGAGCTCAAATTGAAGAAACCTCATCAGATTACGATAGAGAGAAACTTCAAGAAAGAGTTGCTAAATTAGCTGGAGGAGTGGCTGTAATAAAAGTCGGTGCAGGTTCAGAGATTGAAATGAAAGAGAAGAAAGCAAGAGTTGAGGATGCTTTGCATTCAACAAGAGCGGCTGTCGAGGAAGGAGTTGTTCCTGGCGGTGGAGTAGCATTGATAAGAGCATTACAGTCATCGGAAGGCGTCAAAGGAGATAATGAAGATCAAAATATCGGTATATCCATCGCCTTAAAGGCTATGGAAGCACCGATAAGACAAATTGTCCTTAATGCAGGTGAAGAAGCATCTGTTGTAGTTGACAAAATTAAATCTGAAAAGGGCAACCATGGGTTTAATGCTGCGACTTCTGAGTACGGAGATATGATTAAGATGGGTATCCTTGATCCTGCCAAAGTGACAAGGACTGCACTTCAAGCAGCAGGTTCCGTTGCTGGTCTGATGATTACTACAGAAGCTATGGTTTCAGATATTCCTGAAGACAATTCCGGTGGAGGTATGCCTGGAGGTATGCCACCAGGAATGGGCGGAATGGACGGGATGATGTAAAAATTAATTAAACATAGAAAAATAGGGGCATTTTGCCCCTATTTTTTTTAAATGGCCTATAATTTTTAAATGAAAACATTTTTATACTTTTTTTTGATTTTACCCAGCATAATATATGCACATGTAGAAGGTAATTTAGTACATTTTCACTTTGAAGGAACTTTAATCTTATTAATTTTTGCCTTTTTAGTATTAAAAAATCTATGGAGAAATAACAAATGAAAATTGAAGAAGCTTTAGCTCATTGCGACATTCCTTGTAAAATTTATGACCCAATCGTAATCCAAATAGCTGCTCTCACAGTCGTAAGAATTATTGACATAATTGAGGAAAAAAAATTAGATCTCTCAAAATCTGAAGATTCTGCCGAACTGGCAAGACTTACTTTAGAAAAAGAGAATCAAGCACGTATAGTAAAAGATGAGACTAGAATCATTTGGGGAGATTATTTTAAAGATCCTCAAATTGAGGCCTTTCCAGATATTCACTCCATTGTTCATTCAATCATGCTTCAAGGTTCTAAATGCAAGCAAAGTCTCTCCAGAGAAAATGCAGAAAAACTTGTAAGTTTAGTAAATGAATTTAGTGAAATATTTTGGAAAACTAAAGATGTCGAAACTTCTAGAGTCACAGCTCCTTATCCACCAGCTCTAGAAATGGTGGTTCCAAATCTATCTTAGTGTTTCATTTTTTTAAGATTAAGGGAAATAGCATGCTTCCTTCGTTAGAAGGTGGAGATGTGGTGATGACTTCAAATCTTGTTGAAATTAAAAAAAACGATATTGTCGTCTTAAACGACGCTTCTTATGGAATAGTTGTTAAGAGAATAACTACTCTAGAAGACGATTATTTTAAAGTTAAAAGTGATAATCTGAAAACAGATTCTCCTGTTTGTGCAAAATCGCACTTAAAGAAGAATATTATAGGTAAGGTTATTTCAGTTCTCTAATTTTCTATTTTTTCTAATGAAAATAAAAGATTTTATGTTCCAATAAGAAAATACAAATCCAGAGATCAAAAGCATTGATTTTGATAAATCCGCCCAAAAAGAATCGAATAAAGTTGAAAAGTTTCTAAATATATCTAGGCCTCCAAGGAAGATTATTATTCCTATTAGCACAACAATGTGCATGAATAATTTTTTTCTTTCAGGAAACTTCAAGGTTAAATATCCAAACAAAAGAACAGGTATGCCCAAAAAGGAGGGAATGTATGAAGTCATAGAATCACTTTGAGAAACATACGAGATAATCAATCCCCAAACAATCAAAAAAAGGCCATAGACAATGGAGATTCTCTCCATTTCCATATTAAAAACTTTAAATTCTTGTTCTTGCATATTAGATAAAACTCCTTTTTTAAAATCTAGATTTAATAAATAAATAATTCAAATATTAATATATCTTTTGAAGAGATGAAATGGAAGTATGTTTAGGTCACTCACTGTCAAGTACTTCATCTTCTTGTTCGATTTTAAGAACTCTGGCGATTTTAATCATATTATTTCTAATCAAGACTGTTTCGATTGCATAATTATCCATCTCTATTTTGATATTGTTTTCAGGAATAGTTTCAAGTTGATCAATAATTAATCCATTTAAGGTTTTAGCTCCATTTATTGGAAGCTGCCAATTTAATTTTTTGTTTAGCTCTCTCAAAGGGATAGATGCATCAATTAAATAACTTCCATCCTTTTGCTCCATAATTTCTACGCTCTCTCTATCTGCGTCCGTTGCAAGTTCGCCGACTATTTCTTCAAGAACATCTTTGATAGAAACCAATCCCTTAACAGAACCATATTCATCAATTACTACAGCAACTGTTTTTTTATTTTTTTGAAAATTGAAAAGTTGTGTACTTAAAGGAGTATTTTCTGGAATGAAGTAGGCTTCATCTAAGGAGTCAATCAAACTCTCAATTGATTTGTCTTCATTTGAAAGAAAGGCAGTAATTCCATAAAGGTCTATAACCCCTCTAAGATCATCAAGAGTTTCATTAAAGACAGGTAAAAAATCTTTCTGATTTTTTTGAAGGTTGCTAAGAATATTATCTATTGGCAAATTTATATCGATTCCGATTATTTCACTTCTTTGTGTCATAACTTCGTCTACAGAAACTTTATCCAGCTCTAAAACACTGATTAACATATCTTGATATTTCTTAGGAATTAAATCTCCAGAGTTTTCCAATACACTCTTTAACTCTTCAGGTGATAAATTTTCGTTAATTGTAGTTTCTTTTGTGCCCAAAAGTCTCATAAAAAAGTTCGAAAAGAAATTAACAAATAAGACCAAAGGCCTGAATATCTTTTGTAAATATTTAAGGATTAGAGATGCCGGAAGAGCAACCTTTTCTGAATTCAACGCCGCAAATGTTTTCGGTGTGATTTCAGCAAAAACTAAAATTATTAAAGTTAAGACAATTGATCCTATTACAACACCACTATCCCCAAATAAGTTCAAACAAAGAACGGTTGTTAGAGAAGCTGCAAGTATGTTTACAAAATTATTCCCTATAAGAATTACACCAAGCAATCTGTCGGGTCTTTTTAAAAGTTTTTCAGCTCTAATAGCTCCTTTATCATTTTCTTTAACTAAATGTTTAAGGCGATATCTATTCAAGGACATCATAGCTGTTTCTACTCCAGAGAAAAAAGCAGAAAGAAATAGTAGAAAAACGATGCTTGAGAACAGCATCCAGGGATTAACGTCAGCCAATTGAAGGAATTATGTAAATTGTTTGCATTTTTTTACAATTATAGGAAGGTTTTACTTGAATACAAAATTAAATTACTTAGAATACCTCTCTCAAAGAAATTTATGGTAACTATAAGACTAGCAAGAGGAGGCGCTAAAAAGCGTCCTTACTTTCATATTACCGTTGCTGATTCGCGAAGAGCTAGAGATGGTAAATATATTGAAAGAGTAGGTTTTTTCAACCCTATTGCTTCAACTCAGAACGATAGACTTAATATAGATCATGAAAGATTGGGCTATTGGGTTAGTAAAGGAGCTCAAGTTACCGAGAGAGTTAAAACTTTGATTAAGGAGTCAAAACTTTCTTCAGAAGATTTCAATCAATTAATTGCAAAGAAAGAGAAACTCAGATTAGTGAAACTTGAAAAGAAAAAAATTTCAGCCTCTGAAACAGTTACTGAAGAAAGTCCTTCTGCAGGAGAAGAAGTTTCAGTCGAGACAGAAAATACAGAATCAAAAAGTACCAATAATAATAACCAATCAAACAATGAGGATAATCTAATGGAAAAAACCGAAGATATTATCGATAAGGTTGCAGAAGGTACAAAAGATGTAGCCGAGGGTGCTGCTGAAGCTGTAACAGATGTAGCTGAAGGCGCAGTTGATGTTGCTGAAGAAGTAGTAGAAACTGCTGAAGATGTTGTTGAAGACGCTGCTAAGGCGGTAACAGATGTCGCTGAAGGAGCTGCTAACGTAGCTGGCGATGTTGTTGAGACTGCTGAAGATGTTGCTGAAGATGCAGTTGATGCTGTAAAAGATGTTGCCGAAGGTGCAGCTGATGTAGCTGGCGATGTTGTTGACACTGCAAAAGAAGTGGCAGGCGATATTGCTGAAGGCGATGTTGTTGAAGCAGTTAAAGACGTAGCTGAAGGCGCAGTAGATGTTGCCGAAGACGTTGTCGAAACTGCAGTTGATGTTGCTGAAGATGCAGTTGAAGCAGTTAAAGACGTAGCTGAAGGCGCAGCTGATGTAGTTGAAGACGTTGTTGAAACTGCTGAAGATGTTGTTGAAGACGCAGTTGACGCTGTGAAAGATGTTGCTGAAGGAGCTGCTGATGCAGTCGGTGATGCAATTGATGCTGTCAAAGACGCATTCACATCTGACGACTCTAAAGACGATAAATAAATTATCAAAATGACCTACCAAGATGATGATTTCATTTTGGTAGGTAATTTTGGTCGTCCAATCGGCCTTAAAGGAAGTATCAAATTAAATTCTTTCACAAGACCTTCTGAAAATATAAAATCTTACAACTCTTTCTTTATGAAAGAGAATTCCGAATTTGTTGAATTACAAGTAAAAAAAATAACTACTTCTGGCAAAAATCTAATCATTTTCTTGAATAATTGCAATTCCCTTGATGAGGCTGAAGAAACTTTTAAAGGCAAGGAAATATTTATTTCTAAATCAGATCTGCCAAAAACAGAGGACAAGTTTTATTGGAGTGATCTAATTGGTTTGGAGGTAATCATAAGAAGCTCAGAAAAAACCTTAGGTAAGGTCCACTCTCTTATGGAAACAGGTTCTAATGACGTGCTAATAATTAAAAATCCCAATCAAGAAGATATCTTGATTCCCTTTATCATGAAGCAAGTAATTCTGGAGGTTACAGAAAAAAGCATTTATGTAGATTGGGAGGTTTAAATGAATTTTACTTTTATTTCTCTGTTTCCCGAAATCATAAGATCTGCATTGAACGAAAGCATAACCAAAAGAGCTATCGAAAAGTCTTTGATCTCTTTTGAAACGATAAATCCTAGAGATTATCTTAAGACCAAAGAAAGGATTGATGACAAAGTTTATGGTGGTGGTCCGGGAATGCTTTTGAAATCTGAACCTTTAATGAAAGCCATAGACGATGCAACTTCTAAATTTGATAGATCAGAAAGCAAAATTATTTATTTATCTCCAAAAGGCAAGCCATTTACTCAAGAGACCGCTGAGACTCTTTCTTCGGAGAAAAATATAATATTCATTTGTGGTCGTTATGAAGGAATTGATCAAAGAATCATTGATCATTATGTGGATGATGAGATTAGCATTGGTGATTATGTTCTCTCCGGTGGAGAGCTACCAGCTTTAGTAGTATTTGATGCTATCGCAAGAAATATTGAGGGAGTCTTAGGAGACGATGCATCTCTTGAGCAAGAATCTTTTTCTGGAGGACTATTAGAATATCCTCAATATACTAGGCCTGAAAAAATGAAATTGGGTGATGTGCCAAAAGAATTATTATCTGGAAATCATGCAGTTATAGAACAATGGCGAAAGAAACAGATGCTAGGAATTACCGCTATGAGAAGAAAAGATCTTCTAGAAAAAATCAAACTGTCACCTGAAGAAAAAGCTCTTTTGGAAGAATTTTTTGATGAACTTGAGTAATAATCTGATAGAATTCTTTTCCTTGTAGATAAGCAGTAATAGAAATGAGCAGCAAAAGAACATCTATCCAAGTCGTAGAGGCAGCACAACTTAAAGATAATATCCCTGTTTTTAATCAAGGGGATACTGTTTTAGTTGAGATTGTAGTTAAAGAAGGAGACCGAGAGAGAACTCAACCTTTTGAAGGTGTAGTAATTGGCATCAAAAACAGAGGTCTAAATTCTGCTTTTACAGTAAGAAAAATTTCCAGTGGCGTTGGCGTTGAAAGAACATTTCAAACTCACAGCCCATTAATAAAATCCATTAAAGTTAAAAGGAAGGGTAAGGTTAGGCAATCAAAACTTTATTACTTAAGAGAACGTTCTGGAAGATCCGCAAGAATAAAAGAAAAAGTATAATCACATAATGAGTGATTCGGATAGGCAAATTCTTGATGCCTTTATCGATAATATTTGGATTGAAAAAGGATTGAGTCAAAATACATTAGACTCATATAGAAGTGATCTTGAGCAATTTTCCTCATGGCTTGAAAAAAATAACCTTAATTATATAAAAACTTCCAAGAAAGAAATTCTATCTTATCTGTCTTTTCTTTTTCAAAAAGGGTTAGGAAGTAAAACAGTTGCCAGAAAACTTTCTTCATTGAAATCTTTCTTCCGCTATTTGGTCTTCAAATCCATTATTCCAAACGATCCCTCAAGCGAGATAGAAACGCCAAAATTATTAAAGTCCATTCCCAAATCCATTTCAGAAAAAGAAGTTGAAGCATTGTTAGCTGCACCTGATGAAAAGACAGATATCGGACTAAGAGACAAAACTATGATTGAGACTTTATATTCTTGTGGGCTGAGAATTTCAGAGTTAACAAATTTAGAATTGCTAAATCTTAACTTGCGCCAAGGTGTGATCAGAGTAATTGGAAAAGGCCAAAAAGAAAGATTAGTTCCAATGGGCGATCAGCTAATCGGTTTATTAGAACTCTACATTTCCTCTTCAAGGAAAAATCTTCTCAATAAAAGACACTCTGACTTTTTATTTTTATCAACAAGAGGACAAAGAATGACTCGTCAATCCTTTTGGCATAGGATAAAACACTATTGTTTGGCTTCAGGTTTTGAGCCAGATAAAATTTCACCTCACGTACTTAGACATGCTTTTGCAACCCACCTTTTAAATAATGGAGCTGACTTAAGAGTGGTACAACTTTTACTTGGACATAGCGACTTAAATACAACCCAAATTTACACTGAGGTTGCTAGACAACGACTGAAAAGACTTCATACTGAGCACCACCCACGAGGCTAGGATATGATTATTTTTAGGTTTATTGTTTTGTTATTTTCTTTGCAGAGTTATGTTTTAGATAAAGACGAAATAAAAGCAAAATTAAATGAAATTATTCCTGACGAGATATCGGTAGATACCGTTGAAGATACTTATTCCCCAAACTTTTTTTCGGTTGAATTATCTGACGGATCTTTATTTTATGTAACGGCAGATGGCGAATTCATCATCAATGGCGATCTTTATCAAATCGAAAAAAACTCTTTGATAAATTTTTCAGACATGCGAGATTCTAAGAAAAGAATTAATAGAATACTTGAAATAAATCCAAGTGAGTTTATTACTTTTGAGCCTAAGGAAAAGAAAACAGACATCTATGTTTTTACCGATGTTGATTGTGGGTATTGTAGAAAATTGCATTCTGAAATCACAAACTATCTGGAAAATGGCATACAAGTTAATTATTTAGCATATCCAAGAGAAGGTTTGGAAAGTGAGACTTATCAAAAAATGAAGACTGCCTGGTGTTCGAACGATCCTCAAGTAAGTTTGACGACTTTAAAACTAGGAAAAACTATCAAAAGCGATGATTGCACTAAAAAAATTATTTCAAAACATTATAATTTAGCCAAAGAATTTAATGCCCGAGGAACTCCTACTATAATTCTTGAGAATGGTTTCTTATTAGCAGGTTATCACTCTGCTGAGGAGATATTGAATTTTTTAAAAAAATAACTATGGATAAAAACTTTTCTTCAATAGATCGACTACCTCCTTATGTTTTCGAGGAAATTGGCCAACTTAAAATGGCGGCTCGAAGAAGGGGCGAGGATATTATTGATTTTGGAATGGGAAATCCCGACGGCGCAACTCCTGATTTTATTGTCGAGAAGCTTAAAGAAGTTGTCATGCGACCCGATACCCATCGGTACTCTCAATCAAAAGGTATACCTAAATTAAGACAGGCTATAACCGATTGGTATGCTAGAAAATTTGATGTTGTATTGGATCCCGAAGAAGAGGCAATAGCCACTCTTGGTTCTAAAGAAGGCTTGAGTCATTTAGCCATTGCCACAATGGATAAGGGAGACGTAATTTTGGTACCAAATCCAGCTTATCCAATACATCCTTTTGGTTTTGTAATTGCTGGAGCGGATATTCACCACGTACCAATCGGACCAGGCATTGATTTCTTTAAAAGTTTAAAAGATGCAATAAAAAATTCTTTTCCAAAACCTAAAATGTTGCTAATTAATTTTCCAAGCAACCCAACAACGAGTTGCGTAGATTTAGATTTTTTTAAAGAAGTTATCGCTATTGCTAAAGAGCATAATATTTGGGTTGTTCATGACTTAGCTTATGCCGATCTTTGTTTTGATGGTTATGAAGCTCCTTCAATTCTTCAAGTAGAAGGGGCAAAAGATATAGCTGTTGAGTTTTATACTCTTTCAAAAAGCTACAATATGCCAGGATGGCGCTTAGGCTTTTGTTGCGGCAACAAAGAACTTATAGCTGCATTAGCAAGATTAAAATCTTATTTTGATTACGGTCACTTCACACCCATTCAGGTAGCTGGAATAGAAGCTTTGAATAATGGCGATAAAGAAGTAGAAAAGATTTGCCAAACTTATAAATCTCGAAGGGATGTACTTTGTGATGGCTTGAATTCATTTGGTTGGAGCATTGAAAAACCCAAAGCAACTATGTTTGTTTGGGCAAGAATTCCTGAATCGTTTGAAATGAAGTCTATGGAATTTTCTAGATTCTTATTGGAAAAGGCTAAAGTTGCCGTTTCTCCAGGTCTGGGTTTTGGAGAGTATGGAGATGACTTTGTTAGATTTTCTCTGATTGAAAATGAACAAAGAACGAACCAGGCAGTCAGAGGTATAAAAAAAGCCTTCAAAGAGTATCTGTAATGACAAATTTAAAAATAGGTTTATGCGGCACTGGAAATGTTGGTTCAGCTTTTATTGAAAGTATCCTTTCTTCGGAATCTCTTATAAATCAAAATTATGGTTTGAACATTTCAATATCTTTGATTGGCGCAAGAAAAGGCAAGGTAGCTGGTGTCACTGATATTTCAGTTATTACTGATATTCAAGAAGTATCCAAGTCAGATGATGTTGATGTTGTTGTGGAGTTGATAGGCGGAGTTGAAGATGCTTACAAACTAGCTATTTCAGCACTTAAAAACAAAAAACATTTTGTCACGGCAAATAAAGCTCTCATTGCTGCTCATTCAAAAGAACTTTTTGAATTGGCAAAGGAAAATAAGGTTCACATCGGTTTTGAGGCTTCCGTAGCTGGGGGTATCCCAATCATTAGAACCATTAGAGATGGATTAATTAGCAATCAGATAAATTCCTTTGCAGGAATATTAAACGGTACTTCCAATTTTATTTTTTCTAAAATGGCTGACGAAAAGTTTTCTTTTGATACTGCATTGACTTTGGCTCAAAAGGAAGGGTTTGCTGAACCCGACCCTAGTTTTGATATTTCCGGTCAAGATGCTGCACAAAAAACAAGTATCCTAGCGACACTTTCCTTTTTTCAAAACTCCTCAATGGAAAATGTCTATTTTGAAGGAATCGAAAAAATTTCTCCTGATGACATAGATTATGGCAAGCAATTAAATTTTGTTTTGAAGCCTTTGTCGGTTGGCATACAAAACAAAGACCAGATTACTCTTGGTAGTTTTCCTGCTTTTGTAAAAACAGATTCGCTTTTAGCTTCAATCCAAAATGAAAATAACGCAGTGCTTGTAAATGCTGAAAATGTTGGTGGCACAATGTACTCCGGACCAGGTGCAGGAGCCAAGCCAACTGCCAATTCGGTCTTATCAGATGTTATTGATATAGCACGAGGAAAAATTTTTGATTATGGAAAATTTGTAGAACAAAACCTTTCTTCGAGCTTTGATAATTTCTCATGTGATCGTTACCTTAAACTTCAAGTAAATGACAAACCCGGAGTAGTCGCAAAAATTTCTACTTTATTGGCGAACAACAATCTCTCAATTGATAATCTTATTCAAAAGGAATTAGAGAGAAGTGACGATCAAATACCCTTGGTTATTGTACTGAGTAACTCTGACGAAACGACTATCCAAGAGACCATCAAAGAATTAGAAGCTTTAGATGAGGTTTCAGGACCATTAACTCATATTAGGATTCTGGATATCTAAAATGAAATACTTCAGCACTAGAGGAAATTCAGAAGCACTAAACTTTATTGATGTGCTTACATCAGGTACTGCAAAAGACGGTGGATTATATGTGCCAGAAAATTTTCCAAAGTTTTCCAAAGAAGAAATCGCTGATTTTGAGACTGCAAGCTATCAAGATCTGGCTTCGTATCTTTTGTATCCATACGTTGAAGGTTTTCTATCAAAAGATGATTTTGAGCAAGTCGTAAAAAATGCTTATGAGTCTTTTACTATTCCTGAAGTTGTAAAGTTAGTTGAAACAAAAAATATTGGCTATGTCTTGGAATTATTTCATGGTCCAACTTTTGCTTTCAAAGATGTAGCTATGCAATTGTTGGCGGCTTTATTAGATAAAGCTGCTGAAAAAACAGACAAGAAAATCATTGTTCTTGGAGCTACTTCGGGCGATACAGGCTCTGCTGCTATAGAAGCATGTAAAAAATTCGAAGACATAGATATTGCCATTTTATTTCCCCATCAGAAGATATCTCCTGTGCAACAAAGACAGATGACAACTTCAAATGCAAAAAATGTATTTCCTCTGGCAGTGAAGGGTGATTTTGATGATTGTCAAAATTACGTAAAAAAAATGTTCATAGAAAACAATAATAAAGAGGTTAAGTTTGTATCAATCAATTCAATTAATTGGACAAGGATCATGGCACAAAGCGTTTATTTTTTTTCCACCAAACTTAAACTAAAAAAAGACTATATAGCTTCTATCCCTTCTGGAAACTTTGGACATGCGTATGCTGGCTGGACGGCAAAAAATATGGGTCTTTCATTTAAAGGAATCAATATTGCAACCAACAAGAATGACGTCTTACATAGACTTTTCTCTGATGATGTATATCAAAAAAAAGAAACATCTGTTTCTCTTGCCCCATCTATGGACATTTCTGTGGCGAGTAATTTTGAAAGATTGTTGTTTGAGATTTACAACAAAAATGGTACCAAGCTTAGCGATACTTTCTCATCATTTCCTGCAAAATCTATTGATTTCAATCAATCCGATGAAATCTGGCAAGAAGTGAAAGCTTTTTTTCAAAGCTCATCCTGTGATGATAAAAAAATTGTTGAAACAATTGTAAAAAGTTTTGAAACAGAAAATATTTTGTTTGACCCTCATACTGCAACAGCTATAAAGGGAAACAAAGATCTCAATCTTGACCCTTCAGAGCTTGTAACCTTTGCTACAGCACATCCAGCTAAATTTCCAGATGCAATAAATAAAGAATTGGATATTTTAGACGAAAATACTCCAAGCTCCTTAAAGGCAATTATGACTAAAGAAGAAACTTTTTCAGTGCTTGAAAATAATTTTGAGGATCTGAATAATTATCTTAATTCGGAGGTTCTTAATTAAATGGTTGAACTGTCTTTAGGCGAAAGAATCAAAGTTGCTGCTAAGTCTCTAGCTGAGCTTAGGGGGTACCTTTGACTTTGAAGAAAAGAAAAAACGCTTAGACGAAATCAATACCAGACTGCAAGATCCTGAAGTTTGGTCCAATCAAGAAGAAAGTCAGAAATTAGGCAAGGAAAAAGCTTCCTTAGAAAAACTCGTTGATTTGGTAGAGGTATTAAATAACTCTGTAGAAGATCTGAATGAATTATTTGAGTTAAGCGAAGATGAATCAGAAGCAAACCAATTAAAAGAGGAGCTTATTAATGTTGAAGAAAAAATTGCGGATTTGGAGTTCCGTAGGATGTTTTCAGGAAAGATGGACCAAGCAAATACCTATCTTGATATTCAGTCTGGTTCGGGAGGGACGGAAGCTCAGGATTGGGCAGAAATGCTTTTACGGATGTATTTGAGATGGGGCGAAAATAAGGGTTTTAAAACCGAATTAATTGAAGTCTCTCCAGGAGAAGTTGCGGGAATTAAAAGCGCCACCATTAAATTTGAAGGTGAGTTTGCTTATGGTTGGCTTAGAACAGAATCAGGTGTTCATCGATTGGTAAGAAAGTCGCCTTTCGATTCTGGAAATCGTCGTCATACCTCTTTTGCGTCAATTTTTGTATCGCCAGAAGTAGATGATGATATTCAAATAGATTTAAATCCTGCAGACATTCGAATCGATACTTACCGAGCTAGTGGTGCAGGAGGTCAACACGTTAATAAAACGGATTCGGCAGTGCGTTTGACTCATATGCCTTCAGGGGTCGTGGTGCAGTGCCAAACACAAAGATCGCAACATAAAAACAAAGATAGTGCGATGAAGCAGTTACGAGCAAAGCTCTTTGAGATAGAATTAAAAAAGCAACAGCAAGAAATGGAAAATTTAGAAGCATCTAAGGCAGATATCGGTTGGGGAAGTCAAATTAGATCTTACGTATTAGACTCGGCAAGAATTAAAGACCTTAGAACTGGAGTAGAAACAGGAAACTGTAACGATGTACTGGATGGAAATTTAGATTTATTTATTGAAGCCAGTTTAAAGCAGGGAATTGAATAATGTCTCAAGACAAAGAAGAAAACCATTTAATAGAAGAAAGACGAAAAAAACTTGCTGAACTCAGGCAGGCTAACGAAGCATTTCCAAACGATTTTAAAAGAAAACATTTGGCTCAAGAATTAAAAAATGAGTTTGATGAGTTTTCCAAAGAAGAATTAGAAAAGAAAAAGGGAATAGGAGTGGTTGCTGGACGCATCATGCTAAGAAGAATGATGGGTAAGGCAAGTTTTACAACCATTCAAGATTTTTCTGGAAGAATTCAGCTTTACGTTAGAGCTGATGAAATTTCGAACTACGATGAATTTAAAAATTATGACTTAGGAGATATTGTCGGGGCAGAAGGTGCGGTATTTAAAACCAACACCGGTGAACTTTCGATACATGTCAAAAAATTAAAACTCTTAACCAAATCTTTGAGACCCTTACCTGAAAAACACTTAGGTTTAACTGATACCGAAATACGTTATCGCAAACGTTACCTAGATTTATTGACCAATCCAGAAAGTTTAGAAGTCTTCAAAACCAGAGCTGAAATAATAAACAACATTAGAGCTTTCTTGCTGGCTGATGACTTTATTGAAGTCGAGACTCCTATGATGCATCCCATTCCAGGCGGAGCAACAGCAAGGCCTTTTGTCACGCATCACAATTCTTTGAATATGGATTTATTTTTAAGAGTTGCGCCAGAATTGTATTTGAAGAGATTGGTTGTTGGTGGTTTTGAAAAGGTATTTGAAATAAATAGAAATTTCAGAAATGAAGGACTTTCAAGAAGACATAATCCAGAATTTACTATGTTGGAATTTTATACCGCTTACGTTGATAGCGATTTTCAGATTAAATTTATAGAAAAGATGTTTAAAGCAATTACAAAATCGCTGTCTCATAAAACAAATTTATTTAAAAAAGCTTTTCATAAATTGACTATGGATGAGGCAATATTGCAATTCACCTCTCTAAAGAAAAAGGACTTAGATGATATTAAGAAGCTTAAGGAATTCTGCAAGGCAGAAAAAATAAAAACTGATACCAAAGCTTCACAAGCCATTATTAAAAATGAGATATTTGAGGCATTGGTTGAGGAAAAACTTTTAGAGCCTACTTTTATTACTGAATATCCGATTGAAGTTTCACCTTTAGCGAGAGCTTCGACTGTAAATCCTGAGGTAGCTGAAAGATTTGAACTTTTCATTGATGGTAAAGAAATTGCTAATGGCTTTTCTGAGTTGAATGATCCTGAAGAGCAGGCAGAACGTTTTATGGATCAAATGGCTAAAAAGGATTCGGGAGACAATGAGGCGATGCATTTTGATAAAGATTACATTGAAGCCCTAGAGCATGGACTGGCTCCATGCGCTGGTGTTGGAATTGGTATAGATCGTTTAACAATGTTAATTACTGGTACCGAATCTATTCGAGATGTTTTATTATTTCCACAACTAAAAAACAAATAAAAATTATGAGTAAAAATTGGACAAAAATTAGAGCAAAAGTAAAAGATTTCATTGAAAGTGAAATTTATCCTAAAGAAACTGAGTTAGCTAAAGGTACGCCCGAGGCTAGAGAAATGCTTGGTTCCTTAATGCAATTGGCAAAAGATGAAAAAATTTGGGCATTGGGACATCCAGAAGACATTGGAGGAGGCGGAATGCCTTTTATGGAATACGTCTACGTAAACGAGGTCATTGGTAGATCTTCTTTTGCCATGGTGGCATTGGGAACACATTCTCTTCAGGATTCAATAATGTTAAGAGAATTTGCTTCGCCACATTGGCGTGATCAATATCTTGAGCCTTTAGTTCAAGGAGAAATCTTTCCAAGTTTTGGCATGACTGAACCTGATGTCGCAAGCTCAGATCCTACCCAATTACAAACCACAGCTATCCTTGATAACGGTACGTGGAAAATAAACGGCACAAAATGGTTCACCACTGGAGCTGCCAGAGCTGCTTACACTACAGTGATGTGTCGAACTGAATTAGATGCTCCTAGTCATGGCGCTTTCAGCATGATCATTGTTCCAACAGATAATCCGGGTTATAAAATTGTTCGAGAAACTCCAGTACTTGGTATTAATGGTGGGCACTACGAAGTTAAATACGACAACGTCGAAGTTCCTGAAGAAAATTTATTAGGTCCAAGGGGGCAAGGATTCATAATTGCACAAAAACGACTTGGGCCTGGAAGAATTTTTCATTGCATGCGTTGGTTAGGTCAAGCTCAAAGAGCTTTTGACTTGCTCTGTGAAAGAATGCACGAAAGAGAGACTTTCGGTACTCCTTTGACAAAAAAACAACTGCTGCAAAAATTTGTCTTCGATAGTGCTTGTGAAATCCAAGCTTCTCGCCATTTAACCTTAGATGCAGCCAAAAGAATTGACCAAGGTGATGATGCTAGAATTGAAATCGGTTTGA
>CACOQX010000015.1 GCA_902629465.1 uncultured SAR86 cluster bacterium
AAGTTTTTTATAAAAGTAAAGTTTAAGAATGGAATTATGTTTGTAGACTCATAAAGATTAAAGTTTACTTCAATTAAGTATTTTGAGAGTTGATCAAAAAAGACCAAAGAAAGAATTAGTGCACTCAGAAAGAATAATTTTTGTGTTTTAAAAAAACTTCCTTTTTTCACCCTCACCCTCAACGTTTTCTATGCACCTTGGGCATAAATTTGAATCTAAAATCTTTTTGAGATTTCCTGTATGGTGCCAACAACGATCACATTTTTCTTTATCGGAGGGTTTTACTTCAATTAAGATAGAAGATTGATCAACGTCATCTGCTACCGCCAAGGAAGCGTCTGAAACAATTAAAAGAAATTTCAACTCATCAATACAAGGACTTAGCCTTAAAAAGGTCTCAGAGTTACATAAGATTTTTACTTCAGCATCTAAGGAAGAACCAATGAAACCATCATTTCTTTTTTCCTCCAAAAGTTTATTTGCTTCAATTTTTATTTCATTTAAAACTTTCCAAGAATCTTCGTCTAAAGTTAGAGATATATCTTCTGGAGCTGATGAAAAACTTTCTAGAAAAATAGACTTTTTATCTTTATAGAACTCTCTGAAAGCCTCTTCTGCGGTGAAACTTAAAATTGGTGCAATCCATAACAATAATTTGTCTAAGAGGCTTTTTATAGTCTCTTGTGCTGAAATTCTAGCAATACCAGATTTTTTTGAGGTATAGA
Source organism: uncultured SAR86 cluster bacterium (assembly GCA_902629465.1). Taxonomy (GTDB): domain Bacteria; phylum Pseudomonadota; class Gammaproteobacteria; order Magnimaribacterales; family AG-339-G14; genus MEDG-81. Next base: position 726 of record CACOQX010000015.1, read on the forward strand.
GTCTGTCTTTGAGAATATCTAGATAAAAACTTCCTAATTCATTAGTACAAAAATTAAGAACTTTTTGATAAACCAAATGAAACTCGTAATTTGAATAATCTTCAATAATTTCGTTTTGGAGTTTTTCAGCCTCTTTAAGAATCCATATGTCTATTTCCACTTTTGAATCTAAGCTCACTTCTTGTTGATGATCAAAATCATATAAATTAGATAACAAAAATCTAATCGTATTTCTGATTCTTCTATAAGAATCAGCCGTTCTTGCGAGGATTTCATCAGAAAAATAAATTTCATTTCTAAAATCTGATGAAGCTACCCATGCCCTAAGAATATCAGCTCCTTTCTTATTCCAGACTGATTGAGGTGAGACAGTGTTACCTAGAGATTTTGATTGTTTTTTTCCCTCGCCATCAACTACAAATCCGTGTGTGAGAACTGATCTATACGGAGCCTCATTATTAATGGCCATACCAGTCAACAAAGAAGACTGAAACCATCCTCTGTGTTGATCTGAACCTTCTAAATATAGATCAGCAGGATAAGATAAATTTTCTCTTTGTTCTAAAACACAATGATGAGTTACACCAGAGTCAAACCAGACATCTAAAATATCAGAAGATTTTTCATATAATTCATAATCATCAATTAAAAAACTTGGCTCCATATCGTACCAAGCTTGGATACCTGTTTTTTCTACCTCTTGCGCAACTTTTTCTATAATTTCTAGAGTTTTGGGATGAAGCTCTCCAGTTTCCTTGTTTGTGAACAGAGGAAGTGGCACTCCCCAAGAGCGTTGTCTTGAGATACACCAATCTGGTCTTTCTTGCATCATTCCTTCAATTCTTGATTTTCCCCACTCTGGGAGCCAATTAATCTCATTTATTTTTTCTTCAGAGTTTTGCAAAAGGAAGTTTTTTTCCATGGAAATAAACCATTGAGGTGTTGCTCTAAAAAAAACAGGAATTTTATGACGCCAACAATTTGGAAAACTATGTCTATAAGTACTTTTACTAAGCAATAAAGATTTTTCAGCCAATAATTCAATAATTTTACTATTTGCCTCTTCTAAATTGAGTCCGCCAACGAATTCTTGGTTTTTGATAAATTCACCCTTTTCGTCAACTGGGCTCCGAAAATCTAGATCTTTTCCTAAGCAAGCATGATAATCATCCAAACCGTGAGCAGGAGCTGTATGAACGAGTCCTGTTCCCATTTCATCGGTTACATGCGTTCCAGAAATAAATAAAGATCGTCTCTCTAAAAAGGGATGATTTGCTTCGATTTCGTTTAATGCACTTCCAGATAACTTACCTAAAACATTGTGTGAACCAACATCTATTCTTTCTAAAGTTTTTTTCTTTAAAGTTGAAGAAACCAATACAGCTATTTGATTATTTTCATGTTCAAATTCTATTAATTCATATTCAAACTCAGGATTGAAAGAAATTGCTTGGTTGCTTGGAATTGTCCAAGGAGTAGTAGTCCAAGATGCAACAAAAGTTGGAGAATTAATTTCTAATGAAAGTAATTTTTCAAGAACTTCCTTTTGAATTGGAAAGAGAAAATCTATCGCTATAGACTCTTTTTCATAATATTCAACTTCAGCTTCAGCAAGCGCAGACTTGCATTCTGAACACCAGTAGACAGGTTTTTCTCCTCTTACTAAATGATTGGATTCAATTATTTTGCCAAGTGCCCTGATGGTATTCGCCTCATAATCAAATGACATGGTTTTGTAAGGATTTTTCCAATCTGCTTGAATCCCAAGTCTTTTAAAATCATTCCTTTGAATAGCAATTTGTTGATTTGCGTATTCTCGGCACTCTTCTCTAAATTTATCAGCGGGAACTTCAACATTTACCTTTCCAATCTTTTTTTCAACATTCAATTCGATTGGAAGTCCATGACAGTCCCAGCCTGGAATGTATGGAGAGTTGAACCCTTGAAGTTGTTTAAATTTAATAATGATATCTTTCAGAACCTTATTATTTGTTGTTCCAAGATGAATCGGACCATTTGCATAAGGTGGTCCATCGTGTAATAAAAAATTTGGTCCATCTTTATTTTTATTTTGCAGCAAGTCATAAAGCTTTATTTCTTCCCAATACTTAATCATTTCTGGCTCTTTCTGAGCCAAATTGGCTTTCATGGAAAATCCTGTTTTAGGCAGATTTAAAGTATCTTTAATTTTTTTCATCTAGTAATTGTTCTTTTGCAGTATTTACGTCTTTTGCAATTTGTTTTTTTAGATCATCGAGGCTATCGAACTTTTTTTCATCTCTTATTTTTTTAATGAATTCTACTTTTATACGCTTCCCATATATTTCTTTTTTAAAATCAAAAATATTTACTTCTAGTACTGGAGAGGTGCCTCCAACCGTAGGTCTGATTCCAATATTGGCAATACCCTCAAATTCTGACATATCTAATGAAATCTTTACAGAGAACACTCCTTTAATAGGCAAATTATTTTTCGGAAGCCATATATTTGCGGTTGGGAACCCTATTGATCTCCCCAATCTGTTTCCATGAACAACTTTACCCTCAAATGAATAAGGTCTGCCCAATAATTTCTTTGCTGTTGAAAAATCGCTCAAAGATAGGGTCTCTCTAATCCAAGTACTACTAACACGACGGTTATCAATTGAAAAAGTAGGTAATTTTGATAATGAAATACCCTGACTCTTACTCCAATCTTTAAGCATCAAAAAGTCCCCTTTTCTATCCTGTCCAAATCTGAAATCATCTCCTATCATTAAATTACTAATATTTAATGATCCTAAAACTTTCTCAATAAATATTTCTGGACTCATTGTTTGAAGAGACTTATTAAATTTTAAGAAAAAGGCAAAATCTATATTTTCATTTTCCAAATTTTTAAACTTATCACGCCAAGGTGAGATTCTCGCTGGCTGCTCTGTGATGTCTTTATCCATAGAAAAGAATTCCTTTGCATGAGGTTCAGTAAATATCACCATTGTTTTAGCACTAGGATTTTTAGAAATATTTTTCATTTCCTGAATAATTTTTTTATGGCCTTGATGGAGGCCATCAAAGTTCCCAATAGTAACTACAAGTTGTTCTTCGCTAAATCTCTCATTGAATAGCGATAAGTTTTTTAATCCTCTTATCAAATACATTTAATTTTTAAAAAAACTCATCCTTAAGCCGAATACAAACATTAAACCAAAATATATAAATGCTCCAAAGAAAATGATGGAGAGTAAATTTAAAATTTGAACTACCAAACTCCAGTCAGAAAAGTTAGGAAATAATGTTTCAAAGCCAAGAAGTCCAAGAAATAGACCTAAAGAACTGATAATAATTTTCATAAGAAAGATCACTGAATCTCTTTCTAGAGTTAATATTGATCGTTTTATAAGAATAAAACTCAAAATCAAAAAGCTAACTATCGCAGCTATAACACTTCCAATTGCTAAACCAACATGGCCATAACCAAACTTAAAAGCAAAAAGCCAATTAAAAAATACATTAAGGATTAAGGATACCAGAGCAACATACATCGGGGTTTTGGGATCTTGTCTTGCAAAAAAACCTACATTAAGAATCTTTATAGCCATAAATGCAATTAACCCAAAACAAAATGCTTTTAGACTATAACTTGTCATAAGAGCATCTGAAGTTGAGAACTCACCTCGTAAGAATAAAATGCTAATGATTTCCGAACTTAAAAAGTAAAGCCCAACTGATGATGGGATGCCTACAATAAATATGAATTTTAAAGCCCAATTAAATTTTTCATTGAATTCCAAATCATTTTTTAAAGCGGCAGCATTTGATAAAGCTGGCAAAATGACTGTAGCTGCAGCAATAGCAAAAATTCCTAAAGGCAATTGAATTAATCTATCTGAGAGATATAGCCAAGTTGGACTTCCGGTTTTTAGTAGAGATGCAAAAATTGTATCTATAAGGATATTAATTTGAATTATTCCTCCGCTTAAAATTCCTGGAAGCATCAATATTGAAATTTTTTTTAATCCGGGGTGATTAAAATCCAATTTTAATTTTGGAAAAAGCTTGAGTTTGAGGATAGGAATTATATTTATAAAAAATTGAATGAGTCCTGCAGCAAACACTCCCCAAGCAATAGCAAAAACCGGAAGTTGGAAGTAATCTGTAAAAAATATTGCTCCAATAATAATGCTTAAATTAAAAGCGATAGGAGTTGCAGCTGGGATGGAAAAGAAGCTAAAAGAATTCAGTATAGCTCCAAAAAAAGCAACCAAAGATACAAAAAATAAGTAAGGAAAAGTAATTCTTAAGATTTCTATTGCAAGAATTTTTTTTGCCGGATCAAAATAAAATCCCGGAGCAAAAATAAAAACCACGATTGGAGCAAAAATCATGAACAAAATACAGAGGAATAAGACCAATGACGAAATTGCAGTAAAAGTTAAATCTATTAGCTTCTTTAGCTCTTCCCTTGATTGATTATTCTTGTATTCTGTAAAGACAGGAATGAAAGCTTGGCTAAAAGCGCCCTCAGCAACTAGTCTTCTGAATAAGTTGGGTATTTTTAGCATCACCACAAATACATCATGAGCAACTCCAGCTCCTAAAATGTATGTGGTTGCTATATCTCTTAAAACTCCAAATATTCTCGAAATAAAAGTCCAAAATGAAACAACTAAAGTCTTAAAGGAAGTTTTAGTCTTTTGACTTTGTGAGGAATCCAACTTTATTTATCAGATTTTTTAAACTGCATTGCAACAGAATTCATACAATACCTTTTTCCTGTGGGCATTGGCCCATCAGGAAACAAATGTCCTAAATGAGCACTGCACTTTTGGCAATGCACTTCTGTTCGAATCATCCCATGACTTTTATCAATTTCTTCACCAACAGAATTTTCATTGAGAACATCCCAAAAGCTTGGCCATCCAGTTCCGGAATCATATTTTGTGTCCGAGGAGAAAAGCTCATTGCCACAGCAAACACAAGTAAAAATACCTTCCTCTTTTGTATCCAAAAGTTCGCCAGAAAAAGGTGCTTCAGTTCCATGTTCTTGGGTGACTATGTAAGATGCTTTAGAAATCTTACCTTTGAGATCCTCTTTATTCATTCTAGATAATTACTTTTTTAAAAACGTTGAGGTAACCGTTTTCAATTTCTAAATCTTTGTAAAAATCTTTCTCTTTCAACATTTCGTGAGCTTTAGGAAGGTTATACCATGGACAAAACATAAATAGATGATGCTCAAGATGATAGTTTACATTCAGCGGTGCAATGAAATATCTTACAAAATTTGACGATAAAGTTGTTCTGGTGTGAGTAAAATCATCCTGTCCTGATGTACAAGCGTGCTCTGAGATGCTTCTAAGCCTGTAAAATAAACTGAAAATTGTTAATTTTGGTATCCACCACAAAAGTAAATATAGCCACGGCACATTAAAAAAAGCTAATGTCGTAAAAATTACTAGCTGACAAATTAAAAAACCATAAAGCGTAGAAACAAAATGTTTTAGGTGTCCAAAAAAAGTATTTTCATTTACGCCCCATGCTGAATACAAATATCCAAAATAGCGCCTCAAACCAGCTATGCCAGTTAAATCTCTTAATACTTTTCGAGAAAAACTTTTTTTTGAAACTGGAAAAGGTTCGGTCAGATTTTTATCAGGATCTAAATCGGTTTCCGTATGTTTGTGGTGTTTTAAGTGATATTTTCTATAATTCTTAGTCTCTGTCATCATCGGATAGGCGCAAAGCCACTGAGAAATAAAATCATTAATCCTTTTATTTTTTGAAATCAAATTATGTGCACCATCATGCATCATTACTACCAAGGCAAATTGTCTAGTTCCGATAATAAGAGCGGCAACTAAGAAGGTTAAGATACTTGGTGAAAAAGAAAAAATAAGAAAACCAAGAGCAATTTGAGCCCAAATACTAAAAATAGCTAAATAATTCCTCCAATCCTTAGAATCTCTTAAAATGGCTACTTCTTCTTCAGAAAGAAGGGTATTTGGGTTAATCATAGGTTTATTATACTAGACAATTCATGCCTTTCTTAAAGTCTGAATCCAAAAAGCTCTAATTTTTTTTTGGCTGTAGCGCCTAAATCACCAACTATTTTATGATTATTGAAACCTAGCCTTTTAAGTGAAGTTCTTAATTCCTGAAAACCCCTTGGATCTTGTTTTGTTTTAAAAAAACTTCTAAAGGCGAAGTCATCTCTTTTAACATCGTAAATTTTTAGAAAAATAGAAGGCGGAATTCCAAAGACATCCATTTCCTCTTCTATGGAATTATCTATTATAAAATCTATGAATTTCTTTGGTTCTATTACCTCTATATTTTCACCAAAGAAATTATTAAATTCATTTAAGGCTTTTTCATTGAATTTATTTTCCGCGCTCATTGTTTTTCCAGCAATATGGGGAGTAGCGATATAGGGCTTTTTAAACTTTGTTAAATTAAGATTGAGTTCGTTAGGCCATACATCAAAAACAAAATTGTCCGATTTTTTTGATAAGTAGTACTCTTCACTTAAAACTTCACCCCTTGAAGAATTAATTAAAAATTGGTCATCTTTCATTTCATTCAGAAAATTCGTATCTAAGAGATTATGAGATGGAAATTTTCCAGTTTTTGAATAAGAACAGTTTAAGGAAATTACTTCTGAAGACAAAACCTCATCAAGGCTAGAGGATACTTCGGGAAAATATGGATCATAAATACAACAAGGAAAATTAATTGCATCCAAAATATTTTTGAATCTTTTGCCAATATTGCCGTACCCGATAATGCCAAACTTTGTCTTAAAGGGCTTAATTTTATTGCTAATAATCAAGACAGATAAAACACTCAATAAATATTCAATGACAGCTAATGCATTTCCGCCCTTTCCTGTAGAAAGATGAACATTTGAGTTTTCAAAGTAATCTTGATCTATATGATCTTCTCCTGAAGTTAAAGAAGCAACAAATTTTACATTTGTGTTCTCTAACAATTCTTCGTTAATTTTCGTCGTAGATCTCAAAAAGACTGCATCGGAATCTTTGATAGTTTGATTAGAAATTTCATTTGAAGCAAGGCTTCGAACATTGAATTTAGAATTACTTTCAAATGTTTTAGTTAACTCTTGCAAGTCTTTATTAACGACAATATTCATCAATTGTTTTTATTAGGAAGCAACTTACTTTTTATCCAACCAAAAAAAGAATTGTTTTTAAGACTGATTTGATCGATTTTGAGATATAAATCATCTAATTCCTTAGGAGAAGAAAACATATCTGCTCTGGAAATCATTTTTACATTTTCATCTAATTCTTTTACTACTTGAGCCGGATTACCTGCAACTACTACATTTGGAGGAACATCTTTAACCACTACCGACCCAGCACCAACAATGCTATTTTTTCCAATTCTCACCCCTTTGTTAACAATAGCACTATCTCCTATCCAAACGTTGTCTTCTAAAACTACTTCTAAAGACTTGCCAACAGGCAAGGCTCTATCATATATACCATGCCAATCAGAGTCAGAAATGTATGCCCCATTAGCAAACATACATGAATCTCCAATTTTTATTGATGTAGCTGCAGAAACTCTTACTCCTGGACTAAATAAACAAAACTTTCCTACTTCTATTTTTCCATCGTGTTTGTCTGCATTCCATGTAGTAATGTGAACATGAGCATCTGGGGATGTTATAAAAGTTGCAAAATCTCCAACCGATATATTTTTACCAGATACATGAAGATATTTAACACCTAAAATAAGAGGACTGGTTCCCAAATAATCAAATTGAGGAGTGATAATTTTTTTTATATATTGTTGATCAAACCACCAATGAATTCTTTTAAGCCAAAAAGGTCTATTGTCTTTTCTAATTTTTAATCTCCAGATATTTTTACATCATGTATGATACAGCGATTCTATGAAAGAAACCCTCAACACTTCTACAGAAGATAGCGTTATAAAAAATTCTATGGCTTCAGAAGAAGCCAAGGAATATTTTAAATTGGCTACTCCAATGCTTTTGACTCAATTGGCAGCTCACGCTACTGGAATAATTTCTGCTTTAATGACTGGTAATTACAACACCGTTGATCAGGCTGCAGTAGCCATAGGAAATATGCTTTTTTGGCCAGCTTATTTTGGGATCGCAGGAGTATTATTTATCGTTACTTCTTTTGTTGCTCAATTTTATGGCGCAAAACAAATTACACAAATTGGGCCGATCGTAAAGCAATCTTATTGGCTAGCAATCCCTTTAATTCTTCTATTTGTCGTTTACACCTTAAATGCTGATTCACTTCTTAATATTTTAGGTACTCCAGAAGAAGTAAAGATCATTACAAAGGATTATTTATTTGGATTGATGATTGGTGCTCCGGCAATGTTTTTATTTCAACCCTTAAGATCTATGTGTGAGGGTATGAAAAAACCTCTTCCCATTACGTATATAAATGTTGTGATGGTCTTAATAAATGCTCTGGTGAATTATGTTTTGATTTTTGGTAAATTTGGCTTTCCTGAATTGGGCGGTAAAGGCTGTGGAATAGCATTTTTAATTTCTTCATGGTCTTCTCTTCTAATCATTCTTGGATACATTTATTTTTCAAAGTTTTTTAAAGAGATCAGCTTTTTTGAGAGTTTCGAACCTCCTAATCCAAAACAAATTTCTGAAATTATAAAGCTTGGAATACCAATTGGAGGTACCTTATTCATAGAAATAGCAGTTTTTAGTGGAGCTGGTTTAATTTTAAGTAGGCTTGGCGAAAATGTTATTTCTGCTCATGCAATTGCCATGCAAGTAACTACTTTAACTTTCATGTTACCCCTATCAATAGGCTTAGCAGCCAATGTGAGAGTTGGAAATTTAGTGGGTTCAAACTCATTAGATAGAGCAAGATATTCTTCTTTTTTTGCTATGTTTTTTGCTTTGTTTTTGGCAATTATTAATACCTTCGTTCTTGTAGAGTTTGGAAATTACCTTGCCAGCTTCTTCAATCCAGATATCGAAATTGTGAATTTAGCAGCTACATTATTAATTATTGCGGCTATGTTCCAAATTGCAGATGGACTTAACTTCGCAGGCGTTGGTGCTTTGAGAGGTTTTAAAGATACTCAGATTTTATTCTTTTTTATGTTTATCGCTTATTGGATTATTGGAATGCCAATTGGATATACCTTATCAATGACTGACTTCTTTTTTGAACCTATTGGAGCACCAGGTATGTGGATCGGTTTGACCGTCGGTCTTTTTGTTTCGGCAGCTTTTGTTATTGGAAGAGTTAATTATACTACTGGAAGAGGTAGAAATAGATTTGTCTTAAATTCTTGAATGATTGAAATAGATGCCAAAGGTCTTAAATGTCCTGAGCCAATAATGCTTCTTCATCAATCTATTCATGAAGCTAAAAAAGGCGATGAAGTGACTCTCATAGCCACAGATCCTACTGCAATTAAAGATGTTAAAAAGTTCTGTGAATATCTTAATCATTCGTTGATTTCTTTTTCTGAAGAAGATGGAATCATTACATTTAAAGTAAAAAAGGGAGAATAAAGAAAATGGAAAAAATTAATAAGAGATGGGTATTAGCAAAAAGACCTGAAGGCATGCCGGAAGATGAATGTTGGAAATTAGAAGAGGCTTCTATAAATGAACTTGATGAGAATCAAATTTTAATTAAAGTGATGTATCTCTCTATTGATCCATACATGCGAGGCAGAATGAACGATATGAAATCTTACACAGAGCCTGTTGCAATAGGAGAAGTGATGACTGGTGAAAGTGTTGGGCAAGTAATTCAATCTAGGTCTGAGAAATTCCAAATTGGAGATTACGTTGCAGCTCACTTGGGTTGGCAGTCTTTCATTAGATGTAATGATGATAATCCTGCATTAATGAGAATTTATCCTGACTTGGCTCCAATACAATCTTTCTTAGGATCGGCAGGCATGCCTGGAAGAACAGCTTATTTTGGGCTCAAAGAAGTAGGAAAGGTAAAAGAAAGTGATACTGTGGTTGTATCTGCAGCCTCTGGAGCTGTGGGTTCTGTCGTTGGTCAAATGGCTAAACTTATTGGTTGTAAAACTATAGGTATCGCAGGCGGAAAGAAAAAATGTGATTTTGTTAAGGATGTAATGGGATTGGATTATGCCGTTGACTATAAATCAAAAACATTTAGAGATGACTTGTCTGAGGCTTGTTCAGATGGGATAGATATCTATTTTGAAAACGTCGGTGGAGAAGTTTCAAAAGCAGTTGCTGAACTTCTCAATCCCGGAGCGAGAGTTCCAATTTGTGGCTTTATCTCGGCCTATAATTCCTTTAATTCAAATGTCTCAAAAAGAAGCGAGTTACCAGAAACTCCTTTTGATGTCTTTGGGAATTTGGATCCAGCGCCTGAGCATAGGTTTTTTGTTGTCACTGAATTTAAGGAAAAGTGGGAAGAGGCAACACGTGAATTAGCCGAGTGGATGCGCCAGGGTAAAATAAAATACAAGGAAACTGTCTTAGAAGGTATCGAGAATGCTCCACAGGGGTTAAGAGATGTATTAAGCGGTAAGAATTTTGGAAAGCAACTTATAAAAGTGAGTGACTAAAAAGTTTTCTTCAGAAACCGTACTCCCTTGGTGGAAAAAAGGAGTTATTTACCAGATTTATCCACGTTCTTTCAATGATACTTCTGGAAATGGTATTGGTGATCTCAAAGGAATATCCGAAAAAATTTCTTACTTATCTTCACTAGGTGTTGATGCAATATGGCTTTCTCCAATTTTTACCTCTCCTATGAAAGATATGGGTTACGATGTTTCCAATTACACTGACATTGATCCCTTATTTGGAAATATTCTTGATTTTGAAAAGCTCATAGAAAAAGCCAGAGAAAATAAAATTAAAGTAATAGTTGATCAAGTTTTATCTCATAGTTCTGATGCCCATCCTTTCTTTAAAATCAGCAAATCAGATAAAAATAATTCGAAATCGGATTGGTACGTCTGGGCCGATCCTAAACCTGATGGCTCTCCTCCAAATAATTGGCTTTCTGTTTTTGGAGGTTCTGCATGGGAATGGGATACCATCAGAGAACAATATTACTTACATAATTTTTTAAAGTCACAACCGGACTTTAACTTTCATAATGAAGATGTTCAGAAATGGTTACTTTCAACTGTTAAGTTTTGGTTAGAAAAAGGTGTTGATGGCTTTAGGCTTGATACTGCAAATTATTATTTTCATGATAAAAAATTAAGGAATAATCCTGCTATCAAATCAAGAGCTTCTGGAAAAAATCCTTATTATTTCCAAAATTTGAAATATTCAATTAATCAAAAGGATAATTTTGCATTCCTAAAAAAGCTAAGGAAGCTTACAGATAAATATAAAGAAACTACGATGATTGGAGAAATTTCAAATGTTAAATTACAAGCTAAATACACTGCGGATAATGATAAGCTTCATATGGCTTACAGTTTTGATCTTCTCAGAGATGAATTTTCTCCAAAACACATAAGGAATACTGTTTCTAAATTTTTTAAAGAGACTAAAGATGGGTGGCCGACATGGAGTTTTTCTAATCACGATGTAGTGAGGCATTTGTCTAGATGGAATAAAACAAAAAAAGATAGACAAAAATTTGCAAAATTAACCTGCGCATTACTAATGTCATTGAAAGGAACGCCGTGCATTTACCAGGGCGAAGAGCTTGGTCAAACTCAAACCAAAATTGAGTTTGATGAAATTAAAGATCCTCCTGGAAAAAAATTCTGGCCTATGGATTTTGGTAGAGATGGATGTAGAACCCCCATGATTTGGGATGAAAGCAAGAAATTTTCTGGCTTTTCAAATGCAAAGCCATGGCTTCCAATAAAAAAAGAACAAATTATCAACTCTGTTAAAAAGCAATTAAAAAATAGAAACTCAACCTTTAATTTTTATAAGAAATTTATTTCTTTAAGAAAAAAAATATCCTTCTTTACTGAAGAGATTTATTTTGAAAATAATAATGAAGTTTTGATTTTTTATAGAGGAAATGAGAAAGAAATTTGTTGTATGTTTAATTTATCGCAAAGAGAAATTGCAATAGATAATACTTATGGAAAAATCATACCTTTTCTTCCATCTCAACAGGTTAGCCAAAACTCAAAAAAATTAAATCTATCTGCTTATGGATTTTGTTTCTTGTCGAAAACAGATTTAAAGATTCCGAATGTTAAATATTAAAGGGACATTTCTTCTAAAATAGATTGTCCTATTTCAGATGGACTTTTAACGGTCCTCACACCAGCACTTTCAAGAGCATTGAATTTATCTTCTGCAGTTCCTTTGCCGCCAGAAATTATTGCACCTGCATGGCCCATTCTTTTTCCGGGAGGTGCGCTTACCCCCGCAATATAACCTACAACAGGCTTTGAGACTTTTTCTCTAATATATTCTGCAGCTTCTTCCTCAGCTGAACCTCCAATTTCTCCTACCATAACGATTCCCTCTGTTTGAGGATCCTCTTCAAAAAGCTTTAAAACATCAATAAAGCTTGTGCCGGGAAGCGGGTCTCCGCCAATACCCACACAAGTAGACTGTCCGAGACCTACCTTGGTAGTTTGATCAACTGCTTCATAAGTGAGAGTTCCTGACCTTGAAACAATTCCTACCTTGCCAGGGCTATGAATGAAACCCGGCATAATTCCTAATTTGCATTCGCCTGGAGTAATTATTCCTGGACAATTTGGACCAATAATTCTTATGCCTTCATTATCTGCTAATTCTTTAACTTCTAACATATCCAAAGTTGGTATACCTTCAGTAATACAGATTATCAGTTCGATACCACTTTCTAGTGCCTCGATTATTGAAGGTTTACAAAATTTGGCTGGAACAAAAATTATACTAGCATTTGCCTCGGTGGCTTGCTTTGCTTCTTTTACGGAGTTGAAGACCGGAAGTTCTAAATGAGTTTGCCCGCCCTTCCCAGGAGTAACGCCACCTAAAATATTGGTTCCGTACTCTATCGCTTGGCTGCAATGCAATGTGCCTTGTGCTCCAGTAAACCCCTGACAAATCACTTTAGTTTCTTTATTTATTAAGATACTCATCCTGAATTTTTAACTGCTAATTCAGCTGCTTCGGAGAGATCATCCGCAGAAATAATATTAAGATCACTTTCATATAGAATTTTTTTTGCCTCTTCTGAATTATTTCCTTTAAGCCTCACGATAACAGGTACATCAACTCCGACTTCTGAGACTGCTGAAATTATCCCAGAGGCAACGACATCACACCTTACAATTCCACCGAAAATATTTATTAAGATTGATTTAACTTTTTCATCAGAAAGGATGATCTTAAAAGCCTCGGCTACTCTTTCTTTGTCTACAGTGCCTCCAACATCTAAAAAATTAGCTGGAAATCCACCAGAAAGTTTAATTATGTCCATTGTTGCCATTGCAAGACCAGCTCCATTTACCATACATCCTATATTCCCATCCAAAGCCACATAGTTGAGATCCCATTTTGCTGCTTCAATTTCTTTTTGATTTTCTTGAGAAGAATCTCTAAGTTCTAAAAGGTCTTCTTGTCTAAACAATGCATTTTCATCGATATTTATTTTTACATCTAAACACTTTAGAGAGTCGTTTTCATCTATAACTAAGGGATTAATTTCTATCAAAGAAAGATCTTTTTCAAAAAATAAATTTACTAGCCCGGTAACTACTTTTTTAAATTCAGTGGTTTGTGAAGGAGAAAGCTCAAGACCATCAACTAGAGTTGATACGTCAAAATCTTCTTTTTTATTTTTGTTGACATTGATCTTAAAAATCTTTTCTGGATTTTCTTCAGCAACTTTTTCAATATCCATGCCGCCCTCTGGTGAGGCCATTACCACCAATGATTGAGAACTTCTATCTATAACAGCGCCAAGATAAAGTTCTTTCTGGATAATCGTACTTTCTGCAATCATTATTGCAGAGACTGGTTTTCCTTCATCACCAGTTTGATGATTTACAAATTTTTTTCCTAGCCAATCCCTTGCAAATTCTGTAATTTCATCTTTGTTATCAGTTATTTTGACTCCCCCAACTTTTCCTCTTCCGCCTGCATGAACTTGTACTTTGACGACAAATTCTTTGCCATTCAATTCATTGAGTAATTCGGAAACTTCTTTTACAGAAAAGGCTACTACTGACTTCGCTGTCGGTAATCCAAAGTTTTCAAGGAGTTGTTTGGATTGATATTCGTGTAAATTCAAAGTGCTAGTATTATAAAGCCCTTTTTACTAACATTTTTTTAATTTCACCGATTGCTTTTGTAGGGTTTAAGCCTTTTGGACAGACTGAAACGCAGTTCATAATTCCATGACATCTGAAAACACTAAAGGCATCCTCCAGTTGTTCTAATCTTTCGTCAGTAGCTGTATCTCTGCTATCGGCAATAAACCTATAGGCTTGAAGTAGAGCTGCTGGACCTAAAAATTTATCTGGATTCCACCAAAAAGACGGACAAGCCGTAGAGCAACAGCCACACATTATGCATTCATACAGGCCATCTAGTTTTTCTCTTTCTTGAATTGTTTGAGGAATTGCTTGTTTGGTGTCAACTTTTTTGTCAGTAATGAGATATGGCTTTACTTTCTTATACTGATCTACAAATTGTTTCATATCGACCGTAAGATCTTTAATTACGGGTAGTCCAGGAAGTGGTCTTATCGCAAGCTTATTAGATTTTACAGCATCGGATAATGGCGTTATGCATCCAAGACCGTTTTTGCCATTTATGTTTAAGCCATCTGACCCACAAACTCCTTCACGACAAGATCTTCTAAAAGAAATTGATGGGTCCTCTTCTTTAGCAAGCATCAAAACATCTAAAACCATGAGATCTTTTTCAGCAGGTATATCGATATCAAAATCCTGCATATAAGGCTTTTCTTTTTTTAGAGGATCGTATCTGTATATACTTACTTTAAGAGTCTTAATCTCACTGGCAGCAATAGAATTCATCAGTAAGTTCTCACGATAGGCTGAAAAGCTTGGACCTGCTTAGGTCTAAAATTAACATCTCTTTTCGAAACTTGCTTATTTTCAGAAAAGTAAATCGAGTGTTTGAGCCAATTATCATCGTCTCTTTCAGGATAATCTTCTCTTGAGTGAGCACCTCTGCTTTCTTTTCGCTCATTTGCGCTAATTGCTGTAGCTTCAGCAACCTCAATTAGGTTGAGAAGTTCCAATGCCTCGACTCTAGCCGTATTAAACTGAGATGATTTATCGGCAAGGTGAATATTTTGAGATTTTTCTCTGAGATCAGAAACCTCCTTAATTCCATTAACCATTAATTCTTCTGTTCTGAATACTCCAAAATTCATTTGCATGGTTTTTTGTAAATCTTTTTTTACTTTTACAAAGTTTTCTCCAGATTGGCTGACATTCACTCTATTTAGATTTCTTAGAGCATAATTAATGTCATCAGACGAAGGATCATCCATTTTTATTCCGGACTTGAAACTTTCTTCGATGTGAAGTCCCGCTGACCTTCCAAAAACAATTAAATCAAGTAAAGAATTTCCACCAAGACGATTACCGCCATGAACAGACACGCAAGCTGCTTCTCCTGCGGCATAAAGACCATCTATGATTTTGTCTGTTCCATCTGGATTTTGGGAAATAACCTGACCATGCACGTTTGTAGGAATTCCGCCCATAGCATAATGACAGGTAGGAACTACAGGAATTGGGTGCTCAGAAGGATCAACATGAGCAAATCTTTTGGATAACTCAGTTACGCCAGGCAATCTCTTATGAACAATCTCAGGTCCTAAATGATCCAGTTTAAGATAAACATGATCTGCATCTGGTCCACATCCTCTGCCTTCAAGAATTTCTGTGAACATCGATCTTGCTACAACATCTCTACTAGCTAAGTCTTTGTAGTTAGGAGCATATCTTTCCATAAATCTTTCACCATCTTTATTCACTAGATAGCCGCCCTCTCCTCTACAGCCTTCAGTCACAAGAGTTCCATGACCGTGAATTCCTGTGGGATGAAATTGCCACATCTCCATATCCTGAACCGGAAAGCCCGCTCTAAGAGCCATGCCTGTTCCATCTCCAGTATTGATAAGAGCATTTGAAGTTGTTTGATAGATTCTTCCCGCGCCTCCAGTTGCAAGAACAGTAGCTTTTGATTTTAAAAAGTATGGTTCACCAGTTTCAATTTCGAAGGCTATTACACCTACAACTTGATCGTTTTGATTTTTAACAAGGTCCACTGCAAACCATTCAGAAAGAAAATTTGTTCCTGCTTTAACATTAGCCTGAAAAAGTGTATGTAAAAGAGCATGGCCGGTTCTATCGGCGGCGGCACAGGTCCTTTCAGCCTGGCCTCCTTTACCGTAATCTTTTGACTGACCTCCAAAAGCTCTTTGATAAATTTTACCTTCTTCAGTTCTAGAAAATGGCAAGCCCATGTTTTCTAACTCAAATATAGCCTCAGGGCCTTCTTTGCACATGTACTCTATGGAATCTTGATCGCCTATAAAATCTGAACCTTTGACAGTATCGAACATATGCCAACGCCAATCGTCATCAGGATCAGCGCTTTGTATAGAACAAGTTATTCCTCCTTGCGCTGAAACTGTGTGAGAACGAGTTGGAAATACTTTAGATACTACTGCAGTTGTCATTCCAGATTTTGCCAACTGGAGAGAGGCCATCATCCCAGATCCGCCGCCGCCAACAATAATTCCATCAAATTCTTTGACAGGCAAAGTAGATGCGTCTAATAAGGTTCCTGTTCCGTTCATTGCCATAATTACTAACCTAGAATAAAAAAACTACAAAATATGAGTCCAAGTGCTTGAAACCAGCTAAAGCCTATGACCATTGGTCTCAAAACTCTAGCAGAGGCGCCAATTTGCGCTTGAGTAAGATAATCGGTAGCTACATTCCAAATTCCCTTAATCGAATGATATGCAATTGACATAGCTACTATTATCGTAAAAATTTCTATGAGGAGAATATCAAAAAAGCCGGAGAATTGTTGGTAATTAAAGTCTCTGTTCACTAACCAATAGAAGGTTATAACTGAAAAATATACTGCCTGAATGACTGCAGTTACTCTGACGAAGATGTAATCAAATACACCTGTTTTTCTTAATTTTAATAGTTTTAAAACCATGTTAAAAATATGAAACCCAAAAAGAAAAGACCAGTTGAAATAAATGTTGCTAGAGCGGACATCCTTCCAGCCCTGAGAGTCTCCCAATATCCGAAATCCATTACCAAATGCCTTATTCCAGAAATGTAATGATAGAAAATTGCTGTAACAAAAGCAGTGAATAAAGTTCTAAAAAATAAATTTTCGAAAATTAAGAGAGCAACATCGAAATTCCCCTTTGAACTTAGAGAGAAAACCAGCAAACCGAACATTGGCAAAGATAGAACAAAAATTGCTACGGCGGATAATCTATGCAAAATAGATGAAACTCCTGGCAAAGGCAAGGCAATTTTAAATAAATTTAAATATCTCGGCGCATTCATCTCAAAAAATGCATTATATTGCAAAATTTATCTTATCAGCGCCTAGATATCCTTTTTCTCTTAGCTAATTGCTTTTTAGTAAGTTTGTTTTTCTTGTCTCCAAAAGGATTTGGATTATTTTTAAAAATTAACTTTATAGGAATACCTCCATAGTTCATTTTATCTCTTAAGTAATTTTCTAAATACTTTTGGTATTGTTTTGTCAGCTTATCTAAGTTGTTTCCCTGAATCCTGATAATTGCAGGTTGAGATGAAAGCAAATTTGCGTATTTAATTTTTGGCCTAAATCTTCCAGACATTTGAGGAGGATTTAACTTTGATGCTTCCTCTAACAAGTTGTTTAACTTTGATGTATCAATTTTTCTAGCACTTTTTTTTTATGAGAGCTATAAGTTCTTTGAATACTTTAGAAGTTCCTTTGTTTTGTTTTGCGGAAAGGTAATGAATAGATATGCCAGATATGAATGCTAATTTTTTATTAATGGATCTGGTTAAATTTGATTTGTCATATTGTGACAGTTTATCCGATTTATTTATTCCTAAAATCATAGGTTTTCCAGAAGAAATGATTAAAGAAATAAGATGTAAATCTTGATCAGTAATATTCTCTTTTCCGTCAACTAAATAAAGGACTCCAGCAGAAGATCTCATGCTAGAAATAGCTTTGGAAACTGAGAAACTTTCTATTGCTTGATCTATTTTTGATTTTTTTCTTAAACCCGCAGTATCAATAACTTCTACCTTTTCGTTTTTAAAAATAATTGATTTTGAAACAGCGTCTCTTGTTGTATTTGCCTTGGATGAAACAATAGAACGATTTTCT
>CACOQX010000016.1 GCA_902629465.1 uncultured SAR86 cluster bacterium
TTAATTAACGTACTAGAAGATGGCAGAAATGAAGTCGTCGCTTTTCCAGGCATAAATAAAAATTCCAAAAGCAAACAAGTAAGCAATCAGGAATTAGAAGCTTGCTCAATTGTAATTGGCACGATGGAGTTGGAAGAAGTTGAGACTTCAGATTTATTCAAGCGCGCAAAAAAAAACCATTGTTTAACAATACTTAATTTAGCCCCGTATAAAGAACCTTCAAAATTACTACTGGAGCAAACAGACATTTTAGTAATTAATGAGACTGAATTTTTAGGCCTTCTTAATAAAGCTCCTCGGTCAGTTGATATAGATTTCATTGATAAGAATTTTTCCTCATTAAATATTCCCTCGCATGTAAATGTTGTTATTACCTTGGGAGATTCAGGAGTAATTGCATATGAAAAAGGAAAAAGAAAATATTTCAAATCAAGAAAAGTTAAAGCTATTGATACAGTTGGAGCAGGAGATTGCTTCGTAGGTGCCCTGGGATTTTCTCTTTCGGAAAATCCAGATATGTTTTCTGCCGTTAAATTTGCAAATTGTGCAGCATCATTATCTGTGACCAAAAAAGGTGCTGCTAAATCAATGCCATCCTACGATGAGGTTGTAAATAAACTTTAAATTTTTTAATCTATATTTAAATGAAAAATTTGAATTTTGAAAACTTTGAAAAATTGGATTTACCTTTCAAAGTTAATCGATTGTCTCCAAATATTGGAGCAGAGCTTCTGGAAATTGATTTAAGAGAAGATTTCAATAAGGAAACTTATGAATTGATTTACCAAGCTCTACTCATTTACAAAGTAATTTTTTTCCGCAAGCAGAATCTCAGTACCGAGGATCATTTAAGGTTTGCAAAACAATTTGGTGAGCTGGAAGTTCATCCTTTTGCGCCGCACAAAGAAGGATACCCAGAAGTTCTCAGCATATCGCACAACGAAAAGAGCAAAGGTAGAGAAAACACTTGGCACTCTGATGTTACTTGGAGGGAAGAACCTTCCTTGGGATCTATTCTGCGCATGATTGAGGGTCCTCAGGTTGGAGGCGATACCTTATTTTCTGACATGTGTATGGCCTATGATGGGCTGTCTGATGAAGTGAAAAAAAAGTTAGAAGGAGCAATTGCTGTTCATGATTTTGCTGGTTTTAGACAAAGATTGATCAAACAAGGCAAAAGTGAAGCAGAAATAGAGGCTTTTAATCAAAAGTATCCAAGCCCTGAACATCCTGTGATTCGTACGCATCCGGATACAAAACAAAAAGTTATATACGTAAACAAAGCTTTTACACAATATATAAAAGACTGGGATGCTACAGAATCTTCAATTATGCTAAATCTTTTATATGCCCAAGCGGCAATACCTGAGTACCAGTGTAGATTTATCTGGGAAAAGGATTCGATTGCTTTTTGGGATAATAGAGCGTGCCAACACTATGCCGTATCAGATTATTGGCCGCAAGTAAGAAAAGTTGAAAGGGTTACAGTCGTAGGCGACAGACCCTACTAAAAATTGAAAATAAATTACAGGGGAAATTATGTTTAGTCATATTATGGTTGGAGCAAATGATATTGAGGAATCAAAAACTTTTTACGACCATGTTTTAGGAGTTTTAGGCGCAAAACCAGGACTCATGGTTCCAAATCTTACTGGTCAAACTCGATACTTTTATTTTTTAGAAGGAATGACTTTTTGTATTTCAGAGCCTATTGACGGGGAGCCAGCTTCTGCAGGAAATGGCTCAACTATCGGATTCAATATAGAAAATGAAGCTCAGGGAGATAAATGGCATGCAGCAGGTCTTGAAGCTGGTGGAGTTTCCATTGAAGATGCGCCTGGTGTTAGAGAATTTGAGGGCATGAAAATGTACTTAGCTTATTTGAGAGATCCTTCTGGCAACAAGCTTTGTGCAATTAAACAACTATAGAATTTATGGATTATGTTCCGTATGCAGTTCCGTTTTTCTTATTAGCCATCCTAATAGAACTATCTTATGGTTGGTTAAAAAATAATAATACTTACCGAGCCAATGACGCTTTGTCTAGTATGTTTATGGGAGCTCTTCGGTCTACTAGTTCGGCATTGAAAATAGGTTTAGGAGGAGCAGTTTTCTTCTTTGTGGAAACTCATTTCTCATTGCCAAGATGGGATTCAAGTTCAATTCTTACTTGGATAGTTGCCTTTATTGCCTATGACTTCTTTTATTATTGGTTTCACAGAATTAGTCACGAGAGACAAATTTTTTGGGCATCGCATGTGGCTCATCACCAAAGTGAGGATTACAATTTATCTACGGCCTTAAGACAGACTGGCACAGGTTTCTTTTTGACTTGGGTATTTTATATTCCGCTCTTCATTATCGGCGTGCCTTCTTATGTTTTTGTTTCGGTTGCTTCCATTAATTTGATTTATCAATTTTGGGTTCACACAGAGCATGTTCCCAAATTAGGATGGTTCGAGTTATTTTTCGTTTCTCCCTCTAATCACAGGGTTCATCATGCTCAAAATGAGGAATACATAGATAAGAATTATGGCGGGGTATTTATTATTTGGGATAGATTGTTCGGAACTTTCAAGGAAGAGGAAGACAATCTTTCTCCTATCTATGGCATTAGAGGCCCTTTAAGAACCTTTAATCCTGTTTGGGCAAATCTTCATATTTATATGAAGATGCTAAGAGAAATATTTCATACAAAAAATCTTAAAGACAAGCTTTATGTCTTGGTTGCACCAACCAGGTGGATTCCAACCGATTCAGGTCATTTATCTCCAAAAACAGATTTTGATGTTCACAATTTTGAAAAATACAATCCTAATTCCTCTTTGGCATCCAAAATTTACGCTTTTTTTCAGCTGATATTTGTGTCTCTTATCAGCACGGTCTTTATTGAATTGGGCGAACTGAACCTGCTGCAAGGTATTGTTGTTGCTATTGCAATGGTTTCAACAGCATATTGTGTTTCTTTATGGTTGGACGGCAAGAAGGCTTTGCCGGCAGACGCTTTCAGAATAGTTTTTTTAATAGGAGTTTTATTGACTTCTTTTTTCTTTCCCGAAGCAAACAAATACAATCTGCCATTGGTAGGATACTTGTCTATAAACCTATTATTTCTATTTTTCTTATATAATTCTTTTCGAAAAAACAATCTTTTGACACGACAAATGTCATAAGTTATATTTTTTTTTATTTATTAAGGTAATTCAATATGGCAGCAAATATAGAAAAATTTGATTTTGATCCGGAAAAACTTCGTCAAAAGTATAGAGAGGAAAGAGATAAACGTCTTCGCCCTGATGGCAACGACCAATATAAAGAAGTAAAAGGAGATTTCTCGTATTTTGTAGAAGATCCATATGTTGAAAAAAAAGCAGAAAGGGCGCCCTTGAAACTTCATACTCAAATTGCGATTATCGGTGGCGGTTTTGGTGGAATGCTGGCTGCTGCAAGAATTAGAGAAGCAGGATTTGATGATTTCAAAATCATTGAAAAAGGGGGAGATTTTGGAGGGACTTGGTATTGGAACAGATATCCTGGAGCCTCATGTGACATTGAATCTTATATTTACTTTCCCTTGCTCGAAGAAACAGGCTTTGTCCCTAAAAGAAAATACACCAATGCTCCTGAGACTCTAGAGTATTGTGGAGTTATTGCTGAAAAGTTTAAGCTTTACGAAAACTCAATTTTGCAAACAGAAGTAACTGAGACAAAGTGGTCGGATGATTCTGGATTATGGACAATTAAAACCAACAAAGGCGATGAAATAACTGCAAATTTTGTCGTTCACTCAAACGGACCTTTGAACAGACCAAAGCTGCCTGCAATAGATGGAATCAATGACTACAAAGGCCATACTTTTCATACAAGTCGTTGGGACTACGAATATACCGGTGGATCTTCTCACGGAGACCTGAAAAATCTTTCCGATAAAAAAGTAGCCATTATTGGTACAGGAGCAACTGCTGTGCAGTGTATTCCCCATTTGGGAGCATCTGCAAAAGAGCTTTATGTTTTTCAAAGAACTCCTTCGTCGATAGACGTAAGAGCAAATAGAGAAACGGACGAAGCTTGGTTTAATTCTATGAAGCCTGGATGGCATGAAAAAAGGAGAGCTAACTTTGAAGGATTTTTAGCAGGTGAATTCAGTGGTGAAGATTTAGTAAACGACGGTTGGACTGAAATTTTCAGAACCATATTGTCAGCATTTAGGGCATCAGGACCATCTAAACTCAGAATGGCTTTGTGGGCATTACTTGCGCCTTTCAATAAAGATTTTTATAAAAAAGGCCTCAAGCCATATATGGCCGATAAGTTCATGAACTTTGTTGGGAAAGAAAATATTTCGAATAAAGTTGAAATGGTAGATTTTGCCAAAATGGAGCAAATCAGAGCCAGAGCTGAAGAGATTGTAAAAGATCCAAACGTAGCAGAATCTTTAAAGCCCTATTACCGTCAGTTTTGCAAACGCCCATGTTTTCACGATGAATACTTAGATACTTACAATCGTGAAAATGTGACTTTGGTTGATACTCAAGGTAAAGGCCTAGATAAAATCACTGAAAAGGGCATTTTCTTCGATGGTAAAGAATATGAGGTTGATTGCATCATATTTGCTACAGGCTTTGAAGTGGGAACTGATTACACCAGAAGAAGTGGTTATGAAATTTATGGTAGAAAAGGTCTTTCAATAATGGATAAGTGGAAAGATGGTCTATCTACTATGCATGGCATGCATAGTCGCGGATTCCCAAATAGTTTTTTCTTTGGTCCTCAACAAGCTGGCTTCACAGCAAACTATACTCATTCTCTAGACGAACAGAGTATTCACCTTGCATATATTTTAAAATCCATGAGAGAACAGAATATGTCTCTAGTTGAGGCTTCAAAAGAAGGTGAGGAAAATTGGGTAAAAACTATCATAGATAACTCAAGAGACATGTTGAGTTTTCAAGAAAGTTGCACCCCAGGTTATTACAATAATGAAGGTAAGCCTATGCAGGCTCCACAAAACAATCCTTACGGTGGAGGAGCTCTGAATTTTTTCAAACTTATGAAAAAATGGCGTGACAAAGGAGATCTAAAAGGTCTTGAGCTCAGCAGCAATAACTACAATTAATTTTAAATGATAAGTTTATTTTATGCAGGAGCGTTCGGCTTCTTTGCAATAATCTTGTCTTTGCTTACCGTTAGACAAAGACTCAAAACTCAAATTAGTTTAGGTACTGGAGATAGCGAAGAATTGCTTTCTGCTCAAAGAGCGCATGGAAATTTTATTGAATATGCTCTTCTTTTTTTGGCTTTATCATTTGCTCTTGAAATCATCGGACAAATACCTGATTTAGCAATTGTAATTCTAGGAGACTTATTTCTTTTAGCTAGAATTTCTCATGCTTACACTTTGATTGGAGGGGGAAATATAATTTTTAGACAGATGGGAATTTTATTTTCTTGGATAGTAATTTTAATTCAGGCTGTTTGGGCTATGATTATCTCAAGCCAATGGCTGATTTCTAATAACTTTGGCTTAAATATTTAACTCCTAAGATGAGTTCCACCGAGCTTTTTGAACTTACCCTTGCCTTAAAGATAGTTCTTTGGGTCGAAGCAATAGTTTATTTAGGCCTAGGTATCTTTGAAATTTTTGATGATTTTTTTAGAAAACTTCCTTCTTGGACAAAACTCAATGGAAAATTGAATGCGTATTTATTCATGGAGGACAAAATGCAACATAAATTTCATGCCATTGTTTGTTTTTTTCTTGGTTTCATTGCTTTAAACGGAATCATAGAGGGCGCAGTCACTAGATTTGAAATTGAACTCCTATTTATCGGTCTGGCATTAGTTATGATGCTTTTGTGGATGATTGTGCCTCCAGGAAAAATGGGAATAGCTATGTTTTTAACTAAGCCTGAGACATATCTTTCAATTGCCATGTTTTTATTATTTTCCGATCTGATCAGAGTAGAAATTTTTATCATTTGTATCTTATTTAACCTTTGGGGAATAGCAGTTTTTCTCTTTAACACAAGAAAACTTATTATTCCCTATACTTACGAAAGATTTCGTGGCGATGTAATCGAAGCTGGTATTTCAGAAAATAAAATCAAAGCTTGGGATAAAATGTCAGGATATAAGAAAAATTAAGTAACAATGAATGAAGCACTAAATAATATACTCAATAGAAATTCTCCAAGAGAATTGTCTGAACCCCATCCTTCTGAAAAAGAAATGGAACTAATTTATCAGGCAGCTCTTAGGGCACCCGATCATGCTTGGCAGAGACCCTCAAGATTTATTCAAGTAACAGGCAAGGGTCTAGAAAAACTTTCATCTATTTTTGTAGATTTTGCTAAGGACAACATTGATGATGTTACCGATGAGACTTTGCAAAAATATAGAGAGGCACCTTTTCGAGCTCCAATGATTGTCATTCTAATTTCAGAAATCAAGACACACCCAAAAGTCCCTGAAATAGAGCAAATGCTCTCTACTGCGGCCGCTGCGGAAAATATATTACTTGCATTAAATGCCCTCAATTATGCTGGTATGTGGAGAACTGGAGTTTTTGCTCTCAATGAAAAAATTTCGAAGTATCTCGAATTACAAGGAAATCAAAAAGTAATCGGATATCTTTATGTAGGCACAGCTTCTGGAAAACAAAAAAAGATTCCTGAAATGGATACTTCTGAATTCGTTACTGAATGGATTTAGAGTTTAGATGTATAAAGTTTTTAAGAATCATGAAGGTAATGATATTGCTGCATCTGTTTTTGGAAAAGAACCTGATCCCTTAGTAGTTTTTTTGCATGGTGGAGGCCAAACTAGATTTGCATGGGAAGATGTGGCAAAAAATATCTCTGAAAGAGGTTTTTTTGTAATTACTTATGATTTGAGGGGACATGGAGATAGTTTTTGGTCTCAAGAAGGAAAATATACAATCAGTGACCACAAAGAAGATTTGAGATCTATACTCGAATCTATAAATAGACCTGCAAATTTGGTTGGCGCATCATTGGGAGGGATGACCTCGCTCCTTTTAGTTGGCGACGGGAAATTATCGAACCTTTGTAAAACTTTGACCATGGTTGATATTGGGGTTTATCCTAATCAGGAAGGTTCTGAGAAAATTTTAGATTTTATGAGCTCTGCAGAAAAGGGTTTTAGCTCTCTAGAAGAAGCTGCTCATCACATTTCAAAATTTCTACCTCATCGTGAGAAACCAAAAGATTTATCAGGTCTTCATAAAAATCTAAGAAAAAGAGAAGATAATAGGTTTTATTGGCACTGGGATCCAAAATTTATAAAGGATAGACAAAGAAGAAACAATACAGACTATTTTAGGCCTCTTGAGGTCGCAGCAAAGAATGTTGAAAAACCAACTCTTTTAATAAGAGGAGCTCTCAGCGATGTCTTAACTGAAGAGGATAAAAATTTTTTTCTGAGTATTGTGCAGCATGCTGAATTTGAAGAGATAAAGGATGCAGCACATATGGTTGCGGGAGATAAAAATGATATCTTTCAAGCTACGATTTATAGCTTTCTAGAAAAACACAACTAGATATTGTTCTTTTAGAGAATTTTTGATTATATAAGTCTTTCAATGGCAAGGTTTTTTTGGGGCGTCATATTTTCTTTTAGCAGTTTTCTTTCTGCAAATTCTGATCCAGTTATTTGGAGTGGCATAGGTTATTTTGTTGATGCTGATAAAATTTCCTCTAAATACCCTAATATTTCATCTCTAGAAAAAGATTTAGATTTGGCAAAACTTTTGTCAGAAGAGTTTTCTGGAAATGAGAAAATAATCATCGGAGGCTCTGAAAATAGATCAAGTGATGAAGGCCTCAATAGTATTCTTTTGGCAATTACTTCAGAAAAAGTATTTTCGAACTATAGAGGCAAAAGTCCTTTAGATGGGACATCTCTATGTTACAGAACATATCTCCTAGGCTCTCAAGTAGTTCTTTATTCACTAAATGATAAAAAAATACTCAAAGCCTTTCCCAGTACAATGAAAAGAGTATTTATTGACGACGATGAAGAAAAACTTTGTAATTATTCATCAAAGAAACCTAAATTTCATGCTGCTAGATTTGCCGATATTTTATGGGGAACAGATATATCTAAAGATATCAGCTCAATTAAGCTTAATGATTTATTTTTGTCTTCTAATATTTCTTCTGAAGGCATGCTTCGAGAGCAAATCAACAACATAATAAATTTAGAAAACATTTATTCCAAAGGAAATCAGCCGATTGGAGTTAGAAGTATTGTATTAACTGATTATGCAAAAAATCAGCTTGCTGGGAATTCTGACTTTCCTGCTCATCAAGACTATATTTTAAGCAAAAGTTCTCCAGGAAAAGAATTTAGAGAATGGCTTGGTTCAGAATTTTCTAAATGGTTAAGTCAAGATTTAAAAATCTCAATTGTTCCGTTCTATGAGGGAGAAGGCTTAACACTGAAAATTGGTACGACATTTTCAAATTCTGCGGAAGCTTTAAATTTAAAAAAGCCCGAATTAAGCTTTGGTTTTGATTATGCAGTGAGAGGCTATAGGAAAGTAAATGGAGAAGAGCAAGATACTTTTCAAGACAGTCTCTGGTTTGTTTACTCTGGGATAAAGTTTGGCGTAGTACTTGGGGAAGAGCCGGAAGACTTTAAAGTTCTTGCTACTATTCCATTTAACCAAACCACTGCGAAGCAATATCTTAAGAGTGATATCATAAATGACTGGGAAGAGTTTGATGAAACAGCAAAAAGAGGAATAAGAGAGCTAAGTCGAAATTTAATTAAACAAAACTCAAAGTGGGTAAAAAAAAGCTCGGAGATCTCATCAAAAGAATTTAGAAACTTTGCAAAAACTATATTAAATAAGGTGGGTTATGAAAAATAAACTAAAAATTTTCTTTCTTTCGTTAAGCATGTTGGGTATCGGATTTTTCCCTAGCTATGCAAGCACAGAAGTTGTCGTAAAAGGAACTGGCTTTAATTCTTTTTCAAAAGGTTGCAGCAAGAATAAACCTCGTGACAAAGGCTTGCATGAGGCAACAATGGAAAAAGCAAAGAAAAAAGCTTGGAGAAGGTTTGTAAGTAAACAGGAAGACGATGTCATCGACACTTATGATGACAATGAAGATGAGATTTTAGAAAATCTTGATGAATTTATTTTAGATATGTCTGTTCTAAATCAAGATTGTGATAAATCTAGTAAAACCTACGAGCTGATTGTCAGGTTAACAGTCGATGACAGAGCTTTTAAACGTTTTTTAACAAAAGCTACTGGAAATACCTCAAAACAAGGAGCTCTTGCTGGAAAAAGCACACTAATTCTTTTGTATCCAAGGATGGTGGATAGAAGAATTGATGCAAGAAGAGCAGATGTTGATGAAACTATTTCTAGTTTTGAGGGAGATGAAGTAAGCGATGTTGATGAGAGCTCAGCCTCAATCTCAGAAAGGTCGGTCTCTAAAACAGCAAAAATAAAAGGCGGAAGCACTACTGCTTCTAAAGTGCTTTATAAAATGGGAAATAGACAAGATGCCCAGGCCTCAGCAACACGTGCGCTTAGAAGATTCAAAATGAGACCAGTTTTTGCCTCAAATTTAGTAGCAATTTCTAGAAGAGAGGGTTTAGATTCAAGCTTTCTAAACGATCTGACAAATGAGTTTCTAACGGAAGGAAATTATTCTTTTGAAAGCTTGGCTAATTTGGAGACTTTTTCCATGGATATTGGAGAATACGCATACATTGTTTTAGGCTCCATAGACCTTAGTGAAGCAAGGACAGATCAACAATCAGGCTTGCCTAGAGTAACTGCGATAGTAAATATCGAGCTTTACGAAGCAACTATGGATGGAAACTTTGTTTTAGCGACTGCAAATGAATCTTATAACGCAGTAGCAGAAACTCAAGAAGAGGCACAATCGGTTGCTTTAAAGAAAGCAGCCAAAACAGCGATAGAGGGATTATTTACACAAATATAAAATTTTGTGTGATAAAAAATGTAAAAAACTTAAATTTAGGAGAAAAAAATGAAAAATTTATGTAAATCTTTATTTTTGGCATCTGCAGTATTGATGTCATCACTTGGTCATGCCCAATTTGGCAGCCTTGGCGGATTAAAAGATGCTATGGGAGGAGGAGACTCATCTGGCGGAGGAAATGCTTTACAACTTCAGGGAGAATTAATTTTAGGAATGAGTGTAGCAATGGCTTCTTTTCTAAAAGCCGATGCAAAATTTATGGATGCTATTGGTCTCAAAGAACAAGCTAATAAATTGAGAAAGCTAGGCGATCAAGAGCCTTCGGAAAATGACAAAAATCTTGATGTAAAATTCAAGGCAAGTGCAGAGGCTTCTGAAAAGATGGATGAATTTATGTCATCTGGAAAAGAGCTTACAGCAGAAGGAAAAAAAGATTTAGCTGATGGCATGTTGCCTTACATCGCAGGCTTAGCCACAATGGCAAAAATGGCTAAGATAGCACCAGACTTTATTAAAGCTTCAGCAGATGAAATCAAGAGTGTTAAAAATCCTATGCAGATAGTTAAGATTAAAAAACAGTTCGACTTAGGAATCAAAACAGGAAAAGAGGTACCTAAATTATTTAAAAAGTTAGGATCATCTTCGAAAAATCTTTTTGCTTTTGCTAAAAAAAATAAAGTAAATACAAAAGGGTTGACAAAAAAAGCAGAAGAGCAAGGTGTGGATCCTGCAATGATAAGTAGCTGGGAATAAACCTTTCTGATGCTCAAATTATCAACATTCGCAATCTTTATTTCTTTTTTTGCAAGCATCTCTCTTGCGCAAATAGAAACAGTCTCTGTGAATGCAAAAGGGTATGGCGATGGTCCTGAGTCGGCTTTAAATTCAGCTTTAACTCAGGCCATAGGCCAAGTAAATGGTAGGTCTATCGATTCTGATACACTTCTAACAACCTCTGAAAAAAGCACGACAAATAACGATAAATCGGATTACCTTTCTAGTAGAGATTTTAAAGAGTCAATAAAATCAAAAACTAAGGGAGTAGTTGAAAGTTACTCAATTATTTCTAATGCTAAAGACGACTCAACCGGACTTTGGATGGCAGAAATTTCTGCTCAAATAGCAAGATTTAAAACTTCAAAATCTGCTAATCGTAAAAGAATTGCGGTCATTGATTTAATTGGCAGGCAAGGCTGTTGCAAAACAGCTGAAGGTGAGTTGAATCCTGATGTTGCTGCATATGAAGTCTCTAGTGCGATTTCAAATTTCCTTGTTCAAAGCAGGAAATTCACTGTTTTGGATAGATCCTTTCAAGGATTTGCTGAGGCAGAGAGAAATACTTTACAGACTTCAGAAAACATGCCGGTTAAAGAGCTTGCTAAATTAGGACAAGAGTTATTTGCAGATATGATTCTTGTTGGCAATCTAAATTCTATTCGCCTTCGAAAAGCAGAAAGAAAGATGAAAACTTCTGATCGAGTTTTAGAATACTTGGCAGGCAACATTGCTACAAACATAAGGATTATTGATACTGCTACAGGTCAAATTAAATTTTCTTCTTCTTTGAGAATGAATCCCAAGGATTTAGATTTAAGCCTATCAAGTGACATATTTACAATTTCTAAAAAAGTTGGTGACAGAGTTGGGTTTACTGTCCTAAATGCAATTTACCCGATAATGGTAACTGGGGTTTCAAATAAGATAAATTTAGATCTTAATACAGGGGGCGATGTTGTCTCAGTTGGCCAGGTTTTTGATTTGATGCAGTTAGGAGAAAAAGTCAAAGATGCTTATACCAAAGAATCTTTAGGCAAAAGCGAAACAAAGATAGGAACTGTCGAAATTATCCAAGTTTCTCCTAAACAATCAAAGGGAAAAGCCACTTTGACAGATGCTAATACAGATTTAGGAAAAGGTTTTAAACCAAAGATGTATATTTTAAGATTGAACAATTCAAGTAAAAAACAAGCTTTAAAGAAAAAGACTAAGGAAGTAAGAAAACAGATAGAAAAAGATTTTGAGGATTTATACTAGTAACATTTTATATGGGGTAAGAATATGAATATTTATAAATTAAAACTAAAGGCTTTATTAATTTTAATCGCTCTCTTTACATCAATTGCTTTCAATGAAGAGATTGCAGATGACGAATCCGGAGGTTTTACTTTGAAAGTATTACCCACACCAGGAGGAGCTTGCGCTGATTATTTAGATAAAAAAGGTTGGCAAGAAGGATTTCAAATTCTGGGAAGTGGAGCTGAAACTTTCTTTGCTATCGGAGAAAGTTCTGTAAAAGCGCCTCAAGGTTCCAATGCTAGTGAGAATATGGCCTATATTGATTCAATTCAAACAGCATATGCTGTAGCAGCACTTTCGGCAAAAAGGAAATTAGCAGAAGCTTGGAGTTTGCAAGTAAAGTCAGATATAAAAAATTCCATGATCGAGAGAGTTAAATCTGGCACTCCTCCTAAATTTTTATTAGAAGAAAGAGAAGCCGAACAAAAAGATAAGTTAATCAATGATTCCAATAGCGATGAATTATCAATGTTCGAAAAAGCAAAGCTTTTAATAAATCAAAAACTCGATTCGATGTTAAGCGATGAAACGAAACAAAAACTAGAAGATGATAATTTAGCTGAAGCAGAAGCTGCAAAAATTTTAGAAGATGAAATAGATAAAATCACAGACCAAAGTAGTTTTAACCAAACAATCGAGTCAGCCGCTCAAGCCGAAATCAAAGGCATGAAAACCGTTCATACAAATAAGTCAAAAACAGGTGTATGCGTAGTTGCGGGATACTCAGAAAAAACTTCCAAACAGGCTGACGCTCTTGCTACGGGAAATTTATCAATCATGAGAGGGCTAAAACCTAGTAAGCCTTTTAGTAAACGTATTCCAAATCACAAATCACAAGAAGGGTTGAAGGAATTACTAGGTATGTTTGGAGCTCATATTGCAAGAAATGAAAAAGGTGAAATGGGTATTATTAGTTATGCTCAAGCCGGCTCACAAAGAAGTGATTCAACTTCTTTGGGTTTTGCTTTTAATGTTGCAACTGCAAAAGCTAGAGCTCAAATAGCTCAGCTTAGTAATGAAAATATAGCCGTACAAAATAAGTTACAACAAATTGAAATTGCTACAGGATTCGCTAATAGCGATCTTAAGGAATACTACTCTGAAAGGAATTCTGAAGACAGGATGAACGCTAGTTCAAGATTGACTGTTTCTGGAGTACAAGAATGGGCAAGATGGACAATTGAAAATCCTGATACCAAAAGCCCTATGGTTGGGGTAATTCTTACTTGGACTCCTTCAGGAGCCGACTTTGCTAAAAGAAGTAGAGATGCTAGCAAGAAAAGAAGTTCAAGCAGCGGATCTTCTCAAAGTACTTGGTCAGAGGAATCAGGATATACTTCTGGGGGATCTTCTGGAGATGATGAAGAGGATTTTTAGCTTATTTTTTATTCTTTTCGCATCTGTAAATTTAACAGCTGAATATAGTTTTGATTTTGAAATTAAAGAGAACTTTGAATTTCCTTATGCTCAGGCTAGAGCAGAAGCAAATAAAATTATTATTGAAAATGCTTATCTTGCTTACCATAACAAATCTGAAAAGTTAAAAGCTTGTTGGAAGAATTATTCTCAAAATAAAAAAATAAAAATAAACATAACTGACAGTTTCATTAAAAAACTAAGCTCTGCATCTAGGATTTATAGAGTGAGTTTTGATCCATCCAAAATTATGTTTCATCAGGATCACTCTGAATATCATATGAGGTGTTGATTTTCCGCATGAATAAGCATGATATGGATTAAAACTTTTTTTGGAATTCTTTTTCAAACCCTAATCTTAGGAATATTTTTGTTCTTGCCTGCTTTTACTCTAAATTGGCCCGAAGCTCTTTTGTTTCTCTGTATTCATTTTTCGATAACAATCTTGGCCTCCTGTTACTTGCTCATTCGTAAGCCTGAAAGTATCCAAGCGCGTTTAAATTATGATTCTAAAGCTCAACCTAAAGAAGATAAGTTGGCGACAACCCTAATGTTTATCGCAATTATTTTAGGGCTATGTTTAGCTCCAATTGATATTTTTCATTTTAACTTATCTCCTTCTTTTGAAGGCATGACAAAAAATATTGGCCTTTGCATTTATATTTTTGGATTACTTTTGTTTATGGCCGCAATGAATTCAAATGAATTTGCAGAAACTACTGTCAATATTCAAGAAGAAAGAGGTCAGAAGGTTATAGATACAGGCATCTATTCCATAGTAAGACATCCAATGTATACCGGGTTTATTTTTTTTATAACCGGAGTAAATATTTGGTTAGGAACTTATCTATCACTAATACTTAGCTTGATATTTTTAGTAATAGCTTTGAGATCAAGAATAATAATTGAAGAAAAAACTCTCCTTAAAGATTTAGAAGGATATGAAGATTATTGCAAAAAGGTTAAAGCAAGACTGATACCATACTTGCTTTAAATTTAATCGTGACAGATAGCTCAAATGTTTCCATAATCGTTGTTAGTTTCCATAGTGAAGCCGCTTTGATATCACTGCTTCCTTCTATACCTGAGAACGTTGAGTTAATTATTGTAAATAATTCTGCAAATCAAAATTTAGAAAGGCTTCAAAAAATAAAAAAATTTAACGAAATAAAAAATCCAGAAAACAAAGGTTTTGGGACTGCATGTAATGTCGGGGTAAAAGAGGCTACTAAAGATTTTATTTTTTTGATAAATCCTGACACAATTTTGCATAAAGATTGCATTAGTAATCTTACAAATGCCGTAGCTGAAATTCCTAATGCTTCAGCTTTTACTCCCAAAATTCTTGGAAAAAAAAATACAGAAGAATTTAAGCGACGTTCCATTTTATTAGATAAGAAAAAATGGCTCAAAAAACTCCCTAATCAGGTAAGCGAAATTCCTGTAATGGGAGGAGCTGCCATTTTTCTAAAAAAAGAAAATTATTTAAAAGTAGGTGGATTTGATGAGAATATATTTTTATATCACGAAGATGACGATTTAACTTTAAGACTGAAAAAAGAAATCGGTCCCTTGTTTTATTATCCTAAGGCTATAATTACTCATAAAAGTGGTAATTCTTCATCAAGAAGCCCTTACATATCTGCCCTTAAGGGATTTCATATGGGGAAATCAAGAGTTTATTCTATGAGAAAATATAATATAAAAAATTATCGTATTAAATGTTTCTCAATAGCTATACTGCAGCTATTTTCTTTGGAGATGCTTTTTTCTCGAAGAAAAAGATCTAAATACTATGCTTTTTTTAGAGGTGTAATCAAGGAATTAAGAGAAGAGAAAATATGATTCTTGTCACTGGCGGTAGCGGCTTTATTGGAGCGAATTTTATATTGAATTGGTTCTCTGAAAACGAAGAACCCCTGGTAAATCTTGACAAGCTCACTTACGCATCAAATCAAGAAAATCTTAAACATCTCAAAAAATCTGAAAATTATTTCTTTGAAAAAGGATCAATTGAGGATTTTTCATTAGTCTCTGCATTGCTGGAAAAATATCGACCAAGATCTATAGTAAATTTTGCTGCAGAAAGTCATGTGGATAGGTCTATCTCAGATTCTAATGATTTTATTCAAACAAATATATTAGGTACTCATACTTTATTAAAAGCATCTTTAAAATATTTTGAAAGATTAAAAGGATCTGAAAAAGATAATTTTAGATTTATTCAAATATCAACTGATGAAGTTTTTGGTTCTTTAAAAGATAAGGATCATCAATCTTCAGAAAATAGCCCTTATTTTCCAAACAGTCCTTATTCCGCTTCAAAAGCTTCTGGAGATCATCTAGTAAGAGCATGGCATGAAACATTTGGATTACCAACAATCACAACAAATTGCACTAATAATTATGGTCCTTTCCAACATGAAGAAAAGCTAATTCCTCTTATGATTAGCTATTGTCTGAAAGGAAAGAAATTACCTATATACGGAGATGGTTCAAATATCAGAGACTGGTTATATGTTAAAGATCACTGTGATGCCCTTAATTTTGTTTTAAAAAATGGAAGAAAAGGAGAAACATATAACATTGGAGGCAAAAATGAAATTAAAAATATTGAAGTGGTAACTGAAATATGCAATTTATTAGATGATTTATGTCCAAAAAAAAATGGTGGCTCATATTCGGATCAAATAAGCTTTGTCGAAGATAGACTTGGCCATGATTATAGATATGCATTAGACATATCAAAAATTGAAAACGAGCTTGATTGGTCACCTAAAGAAAACTTTGATTCAGGACTAAAAAAAACCATTGAATGGTATTTAAAGAAGACCAAATGACTTCTTCAAAAGAAGCTAAAAAAATTAAAATTTTAGTCCTTGGATCAGAAGGCCAACTGGGTAGCTCACTGATCAAGACTTTAGATAGAAATTTTATCGTTGAAGGTATAAATAAAAAGATATTTAATTTTCTTGAGCCCAAAAATTTTTTAGATCTTTTAATAGAAAGTAACGCTAAATATGTTATCAATGCTGCAGCTTACACAAATGTGGAACAAGCCGAAACAGAAGTTGATCTAGCAAAACAAATAAATGGAGAGGCATTAAAATTCATATCCCAAGCCTGTAATAAAAAAAAAATAAAACTTCTTCATTTTTCCACTGATTATGTTTTTGATGGAACAAAAGATCATCCTTATTCCGAGGAAGATAAACCAAATCCTATTTCAAGTTATGGAAAAAGTAAATTTCTCGGAGAAAAATTTATTCAAGAAAATACTGAAAATTTTTTAATATTTAGAACCAGTGGAATAATTTCTAAAACTCCAAATAATTTCATTTCTAAAATAATATTCGCCTCTGAAAATCAAAAAGAGTTAAAAATAGTAGATGACCAAACAACCTCTGTAAATTTTTCTGGTTTTTTAGCAGAAGCTGTTTTAAAAATTCTAAAGGAGAATGCAAATGAGAGGGATAAACTTAAAGGGATTTATAATCTTGTCGGTCAGAATTTTGGCTCTTGGTATGATTTTGCAAAATTTACACAACATTTATGCAACCTTAGAGGGATAAATTCAAGATTCGCTAAAATAAATATAATTCCTGTAAGTACAGAAGAGATGAATTTAAAAGCTAAAAGGCCAATTTTTTCTCATCTATCATCTGATAAAGTTAGAAATTACTTTTCACTCTCTTTGCCGGATTGGAAAAAAA
Organism: uncultured SAR86 cluster bacterium; assembly: GCA_902629465.1. Lineage (GTDB taxonomy): Bacteria > Pseudomonadota > Gammaproteobacteria > Magnimaribacterales > AG-339-G14 > MEDG-81. The sequence goes on from CACOQX010000016.1 coordinate 17,189, forward strand.
GTATAGAGGAAATATTAAGCTAATCTAATGACAAATAGAAAAGGAATCATACTGGCAGGAGGATTGGGTTCTCGGCTTCATCCCTTGACAGATGTTTCCTCAAAACAACTCCTCCCCGTCTATGACAAACCGATGATTTATTATCCTTTATCAGTACTTATGATGATGAGAATTCGAGAAATTTTAATTATTTCTTCACCAGAAGATATTTCTAGGTTTAGTTCGTTACTGGGAAAAGGATCTAAGTGGGGAATAAATCTTTCCTTTAAGATTCAGGAAAAACCAAATGGAATAGCCCAAGCCTTAATTTTAGGAGAAAAGTTCTTGAAATCGCATCCAAGCTGCTTAATTTTGGGAGATAACTTATTTTTTGGGGATAAGCTTGTTTCAAAGTTAAAAATAGCTGATAAAAATACTTCAAATGCTTCTATATTAACTTATCCCGTTAACGACCCTGAGAGATTTGGAATTCTAGAAAAAAAGAATAATAAGCCATTTAAAATTGTTGAAAAACCAAAAAATCCTAAGAGCAATAAAGCAATTACAGGGATTTATTTTTATCCTAAAAATGTAAGTAAAGAAGCAAAAAAGCTTAAGCCTTCAAAAAGGGGTGAGTTAGAAATTT
>CACOQX010000017.1 GCA_902629465.1 uncultured SAR86 cluster bacterium
GATCCCTTAAGAGTAAGGAAACTCTTGCTGACAAAAAATGAATTATCAAAAATATTTAAAGCTACTCAGGAGAAAGGTCTAACTTGTATTCCTACAAAAATATTCTGGAAAGACAATTTGATTAAATTGAAAATCAGTTTAGGTCAAGGAAAATCTAAATTTGATAAAAGAGAAAGTATTAAAAGAAAAGAGTGGGAAAGAGAAAAGCTCAAGACTAAGAACTTTAATAGCAACTTATAAAAAAATTATTACAATAAGAAAACTTTATGGGGGTGAAATGGATTAGACATCTGTTTTTGAACTATATGTGCATGTCGAGCTGGCAACAATCTCGTAAAAAAAGTTGCAAAACAATTAGTTGGCAATAAAGCAAACTACGCTCTAGCTGCTTAATTAGGCTAGCTTTCTTTACCTGATATCTATTAAGGTAAAAGAAAGTCGATAAATAGGTTGCTCAAAAAAATATTTCTGTGATTTTTTTGAAAAGCTTTTAACAGAATACTTTTTGATTATCCTGCTCATCGGAGAGTTAAAAAAGGAATTTAAAAGATGAAACTAAACATGTAGAGCTGATAGGGATAGATTGATGGACGCGGGTTCGATACCCGCCGCCTCCACCAAGTAATTTTATTGTGATCACATATTTAATAAATTTAAAAAGAGCAAATGACAGATTGGTTTCGGCAAAAGAAACTTTTGACAAAGCAGGAATAAATTTCAATCTCGAAGTAGCAATAGATGGTAAAGATTTGTCTTTGCCTCATAAAAATTATTCGGAAGTAAAATACAATTTACTCCATGGCAAAAAAACCAACCTTGGTGAATTGGGTTGTTATTTTAGTCACTTGAATGTTCTAAAAAAATTCATTGATACAACAGAGGAATGGGCTTTAGTTTGTGAAGACGATATTGAATTCCATAAGGATATTGTTGAGATAATAAAAAATGCTCTTAGTTCGGGGATAAATTTTGATTTATTGCGGCTCAGCGGGGGAAGTTCTAGAAATAAAGAAATAGGATTGCCTCTAAAATTAAAAAAAATCTACAATGGCTTCTTTTTGTCATTAAATTTTGGATTTAAATCTGGTACAGGCTGTTACTTGATAAACAGGCTTGCGGCCAAAAATATTATAAAAAAAATTAACTCTATGAGTCTTCCTATAGATCATGCAATGGATAGAGATTGGGTATTGAATCATAGATCTTTAACTATTTCTCCTGCTCCTGTTTATCTTAAAGAAGAATTGCATCTTGGAAACTCATACATTCAAGCTAAAAGTGAATATAAATTCCCGTTTTACAGAAGATATTGGATTATGGCTCCTTATAGATTTATAAATGAACTATTGAGGTTGATATATAAAATACTTTTATACGTGAAAATCAAAATAGAAAGTTGACAATAAACAAAATACTCTTCATCATCGCCTCCTATGGCGAATATCCAATCAGCTAAAAAAAGGTCTAGGCAAGCAAATTCACGTAATTCATTAAAGAGTTCTCAAAGAGCATCTATGAGAACCATGGTCAAAAATGTTGAAGATGCTATTACAGAAAACGATGCCGCTAAGGCTAAAGAGCTGTTTATTTCAACTCAAAAAGTCTTAGATAAGCTGGCCAATAAAAAAGTCCTTCCTAAGAACGCAGTCGCTCGTCAAAAGTCTAGATTAACTAAATCAATCAAGAAGTTAGGCTAAATATATTTTTGTTCCTAAAGGTTTTTTTTGAATTGCCTTTTCAATAATGCCTTTCTCATTGCCATTTAATATCCATGCCTCATTAGTATTGTTGAGATAATCTCTTGCAGCTTTTATCTTAGTGGTCATTCCTCCTCTTCCTAAAATACCTGAGTTTCCGAAAGATATTTTCTTTAAATCAAAATTATTGAGGTTAATCTTACTAATTAATTTTGCGTCTGAATTTTGCTCTGGATTTTTATCATACAAGCCATGTTGGTCTGTCAAAATAAACAATTTTTTTGAATTTAATAATGTTGCAACTTTTCCACTTAGCCTGTCATTATCCCCATTTAAAATTTCTTCTGTAGATATTGAATCATTTTCATTAATGATTGGGATAGCGCCTAGTTTTATGAGATTAGAAATACTGTTTTTTGCATTTTCAGAACGGCTTTTAACGCCAAAATCTGAATGGCTTAATAAAACTTGTGCGGCGATTAAATCAAATCTCTTAAACTCTTTTTGATAATTATTAATAAGTCCAATCTGACCGGACGCAGATAAAGCTTGGAGAAAATCTACTGACTTTGGTTTAGAAGACAAATTCCATATTTTCATACCCTGAGCAATTGCACCGGACGAAACCAAAACGATGTGAAATCCCTTTTTATAAAGCCTAAAAATTTGCTCAGAAATTGACTTTATAAATTTCAAATTAGGCAGCCCTGTTGACAAAGTAGTTAGGCTTGATCCAACTTTGATTACAATTAGTTTTTTTGGATTAATTTTTTTCACTTGCAAGTCTATTTCCAATACTTTGAATAATTTTCTCTACCCCTGATCCAGAAATCGATGATACATAAAAGACATTTTTTCTGCTAAAAAGTTTTTTTGATTCTTTTTCTATCTGTTTTCTTTTGTCTTCCGAAACTTTATCTATTTTACTAATCACAACCCATTGTTCTTTTTTTTTGAGCTCATCGCTAAATTTTTCTAATTCTTTGTTGATGTCATCAAAATCTTTTCTAATCTTTTTAGTATCTCCTTCCTCAACATCAACAAGATGTAAAAGTATTTCAACTCTGGAAAGATGTTTCAAAAATTCAATTCCAAGCCCAATACCTTCTGAAGCACCAGGAATTAATCCTGGTATATCAGCTACAACAAAACTTGAATAACTATTTATCTTAACTACACCTAAATTAGGACTTAATGTTGTGAAAGGATAGTCAGCAATCTTAGGTTTGGCTGAAGATATTTTTGAAATTAAGGTTGATTTTCCTGCATTAGGCTTACCTAAAAGTCCTACATCTGCTAAAACTTTTAGCTCTAGTCTTATTTTTACTATTTCTCCTAATTCTCCTCCTGTGGTTTTTCTTGGAGCTCTATTGGTTGATGTCTTAAACCTTGCATTACCGAGGCCTCCTTTCCCTCCTGTAACAGCTGTATATACCTGATTGGATTTAGTAAGATCACAAAGAAGTTCGTCCGTTTCATCATTTATCAACATAGTTCCCAAGGGTACCCATAGAATAGTGTCTTCACCATCCTTTCCATGCATATTTTTACCTTTCCCTTGACGGCCATTTTGAGCCTTATATTTTCTTTTGAGTTTAAAATCTTGCAGAGTATGCAAAGATTCTTTTGCAATAAAATTAATATTGCCGCCTTTCCCGCCATCACCACCATCGGGTCCTCCTTTGGGAATAAATTTCTCACGACGAAAACTGAGGCAGCCTTTGCCGCCGTCTCCCGAAGATATTTCAATTACTGCTTCATCGATGAAGCGCATGACATTATGAGGTAGATTCTATATTGACAAATTGCTTGAGGTTTTTTCCTTTTTTATTAAAGAAAACTTTTCCATCACATTTTGCAAAAAGCGTGTGATCTTTTCCGATGCCTACGTTCTGTCCAGGATGAAATTTTGTTCCTCTTTGTCTTACAAGTATTTCTCCAGCAGAAACTGCTTGGCCACCATACCTTTTGACACCGAGTCTTTTCGACTCAGAATCTCTTCCGTTTCTTGAACTTCCACCTGCTTTTTTATGCGCCATAACTTATAGATTCAATTTTTACTTTTGTTAAATTCTGCCTATGTCCTTGTTTTTTTCTGTAATCTTTTCTTCTTTTCATTTTAATAACTGTAATTTTTTTTGTCTTAAGATGGTTTACCACCTTACCTTTTACTACAGCTCCCTCTAAGAGAGGATTACCAACATTCAAATTACCGTCTTTGTTTACAGCTAAAACTTCAGAAAACTCTATGACTTCTCCTTCATCTAAAGAAAGCTTTTCAAGAAGAATTTCTTCTCCTTCTGAAACTTTATGTTGCTTTCCTCCGCTTTTTATTACTGCGTACATCTTTACAAATTACAAAATAGAAGCGAATAGTATAGGATAAAGTCTTTCCTCGCAATCTTTAAGAAAGGTAAGGTAATTGTTAAGAAATGGATTTAAAAAATAAACATAATTTTTCTAAAGACGAGCTAATAGCTTGCTCAAATGGTGATTTGTTTGGGCCAGGAAATGGAAGATTGCCTAATAACGAAATGTTGATGGTGGATAGGATTATTGAGATAAATGATTCTAAAGGTGATTACAACACTGGTGAAATTCAGGGCGAGTTGGATATAACCCCTGAGCTATGGTTTTTTGACTGTCATTTTTCAACAGATCCAGTGATGCCAGGTTGTCTTGGACTTGACGCAATGTGGCAATTATTGGGTTTTTATCTTTTGTGGGAAGGTAATAGTGGTATTGGAAGAGCCTTAGGTTCGGGACAAGTAAAATTTTATGGACAAGTACTGCCTAAGGCCAAACTAGTCGAATATAAAATCAGTATCAAAAGGATTAGGAAACAAAAGCTCGTTATTGGATTTGCTGATGGATTAATGTTTGTTGATGGAAAAGAAATCTATTCTGCCAAAGATTTAAGGGTTGGTTTATTTGAAGATCCACAAAATTTCTAAGATGACAAAAAAAAGAGCAGTTATTACAGGAATGGGTTCAATTTCCTGCATTGGAAATAATTTAAAAGAAATATCTGATTCCTTGAGAAAAGGAATTTCGGGAATATCAAAAAATAATGAATATAATGATTTAAAGTTTAGGAGTAGAGTTTCTGGATCAATTTTAATTGACCTTAAAGATTTAATAGATAGAAAATTATTTAGATTCATGGGAGAAGCTGCAGCTTATGCCTATTTAAGCGCTCTGGATGCATTACGAGATTCAGCATTACCGGAAAGCATCTTTGAAACAGATAGAATTGGAGTCATCGCGGGTTCTGGTGGAGCATCTTCCAGAAGTCAAGTTGATGCAGCAGATATTTTAAGAGAAAAAGGAGTCAAAAGAGTTGGTCCTTATCGTGTTACTCAAACTATGGGAAGTACAGTTTCGGCTTGTCTAGCTACTTCTTTAAAAATAAAAGGAGTAAATTTCTCAATCTCGTCAGCCTGTTCAACCAGTGCTCATTGTATAGGTTCGGCTTGGGAGCAAATCCAACTTGGCAATCAAGATGTGATTATTGCAGGTGGTGCAGAAGATGAGCATTGGACACAATCTGGATTATTCGATGCTATGGGAGCTCTATCTAGTAATTACAATGAAAATCCTACAGCAGCCTCAAGGCCTTTTGACGAAAATAGAGACGGTTTTGTGATTTCCGGAGGAGGAGGAATTCTAATAATTGAAGAGTTAGAACATGCCTTATCAAGAAAAGCGAAAATATATGCTGAAATTAAAGGATACTCAGCAACGTCCGATGGAGATGATATGGTTGCTCCATCTGGTGAAGGAGCAAAAAATTGCATGAAAAAGTCTTTGGAAATGAGCGGTTTAAAAACTGTTGATTATCTTAATGCCCATGGAACCTCGACTCCTGCTGGAGATCCTATTGAGTTGAATGCCATAAAATCAGTATTCAAAGATAATATCCCAATAGTAAGCTCAACAAAATCTCTTACTGGACATACTTTAGGAGCCGCGGGTGTACAAGAATGCATTTACAGCATACTTATGATGAATGGCAATTTCATCGCTGGAAATAAAAATTTGACTGATCCGATTTCTGAAGCAGATGGCATAAATATTCCTGAAAAATCTTTGGAAAAGGAATTTAATTCTTTTATGAGTAATAGTTTTGGTTTTGGCGGAACTAATGTGAGTTTGGTTCTTTCAAAATTTGAGAATTAAAAGGGTATATCTTCATCATCCCAAGGCACGCTTTCTTCTTGAGAATTTTGCGAAGACTGATCAAATCCTGAATCCTGATTCTTTTGGCTCATCTCTCCTCTAGAACTAAGCATTTGCATTTCTCTTGCAACAATTTCAGTTCTGAATTTTTTTTCTCCAGTATTTTTATCTTCCCAGGAGTTGGTCCTTAATTGTCCCTCTACATATATTTTTGAACCTTTTTTAAGATATTGCTCAACGATTTCTGCAAGACGATTAAAGAAAACAATTCTGTGCCATTCAGTTTGTTCAACAGTTTCACCAGAATTTTTATCCTTCCAGCTGCTTGAAGTAGCAATAGATACATTTGCTATAGGTACGCCTCCAGCGGTGTATCGTACTTCAGGATCCTGTCCTAAATTTCCAAGTAATATAACCTTATTTATTCCGCTTTGAGCCATAATTGATATCTGTTAAGTTAGTCTAATGCAAAAGAAAAATTAAATAAATGAAATTTATCCATGTCAAAGGAGCTAAGCAGCATAATCTTAAGAATATCGATTTAGATATACCTAGAGATAAATTGACAGTAATAACTGGTCTTTCTGGTTCAGGAAAATCCTCACTTGCATTTGACACCTTGTATGCCGAAGGTCAAAGAAGATACGTAGAGTCCCTTTCTGCTTACGCTAGACAATTTCTTTCAGTCATGGATAAACCGGAGGTTGATACTATAGAAGGACTGTCTCCTGCGATATCAATTGAGCAAAAATCAACTTCTCATAATCCAAGGTCAACAGTTGGAACTGTGACAGAAATTTATGATTATCTTAGATTGCTTTATGCACGTTCAGGAACTGCAAAATGCTTGGACCATAATATCTCTCTAGAAGGTCAGACCATTGATCAAATAGGTAAAAAAATACTTAAAACTTTTAATAAAAAAAGAGTTTTCATTTTAGCTCCTGTAGTTAAAGAGCAAAAAGGTGAGCATTTGAACTTATTCAATGATCTCCTCATGAAAGGATATGTGAGAGTAACCGTAAATGGAGCAGTTTACGATTTAAGCGATCAAATCAAACTAGATAAAAATAAAAAACATTCAATATCCATTGTGATTGATAGACTCACCATTGATTCAAAAAACAATAGTCGTCTCATACAATCTTTAGAGACTTGTGTCTCCGAGTCCAATGGATTGGTAGAAATCCAAGATATGGATGATGGAAAAAGTTTTGATGCATTTTCTACTAAAATGGCCTGCCCCAAATGTGGCTTTAGTATTCAAGAATTAGAACCGAGATTGTTCTCATTTAATAGTCCATCTGGCGCTTGTCCATCTTGTGATGGTTTGGGATATAAATCAAAAATTGATTTATCGAAATTAATTGTTAGACCAGAGCTTAGTCTTAATCAGGGAGCCATTAAGGACTGGGATGCTAGTCACACTTACCACAACAGATATCTGTTGAATAGAGTTAGTCAAACCTTTGGTTTTTCTCTTGATACGCCTTTCGAAAATCTATTAGAAAAAGAAAAAGAGATCGTCTTATATGGGAGCGATGATGAAGTTGATTTTAGTTATGTTTCCAAAAGAGGCTTTAAAAGAGAAATCTTTAAGCCTTTTGAAGGTGTTGTAAGAAATATTGAAAGAAGACTTGGAGATACAGATTCGAATTTTAGACGAGAATATTATGCAAAGTTTATGACGAATACCCTCTGTGATGAGTGCAGCGGAACAAGATTAAACTTGGAAGCAAGAAGTGTATTTATTAATAAATTTTCATTGCCTGAAATTGTAGGTATGACAATTGGTGATGCTCTAAGTTTTTTTAAAAAACTAACTTTGACAGGGGTCAAGGGAGAAATTGCAATAAAAATTATTAAAGAAATTAAAGAGCGCTTAACTTTCCTGTCTGATGTTGGTCTTAACTACCTCACTCTTTCTAGAAGCGCTGAAACTTTAAGTGGTGGTGAAGCCCAAAGAATAAGGCTTGCTTCACAAATTGGTGCCGGCTTAGTGGGAGTAACCTACATCCTTGATGAACCATCTATAGGCTTACATCAAAGAGATAACAAAAAACTTTTATCTACTCTAAAAAGACTCAAAGAACTTGGTAATACCGTGATCGTTGTGGAACATGATCAAGAAACAATTGAAGAAGCAGACCACATTATAGATATAGGCCCAAAAGCAGGAATCCATGGAGGAGAAGTTTGTTTCTCTGGAAATGTTGAGTCTCTTAGGAAAGCTAAAAATTCTCTTACTTCTCAATATGTTTTTGGGAAAAAAAGAATTCAAATTGAAAAAAAGAAAAAAATTACAGATAAAGGAAAAATCAAGTTATCAGGATGTACGGGAAATAACCTAAAAAATGTAGATTTGGAAATTCCTCTAGGGAATATAATTTCTATTACAGGAGTCTCTGGTTCTGGAAAATCTACTTTGATAAATCAAACGCTCTATCCTGCCCTTTCGAATATTTTAAGTAAAAGTTCCATGAAAACTGAGGCTTTTGAGAAAATAGAAGGAACGGAACTAGTCGATAAGGTTATTGAAATAAGTCAAAGTCCCATCGGCAGAACTCCGCGGTCTAACCCAGTAACTTATACAGGTATTTTCACTCCAATAAGAGAGCTTTTTGCAGGAACTCAAGAGGCCAGAGCCAAAGGATACAAACCTGGAAGGTTTAGCTTCAATGTCAGAGGAGGAAGATGTGAAGCCTGTGAGGGAGATGGAATGATAAAAGTAGAAATGCACTTTCTCCCAGATGTTTATGTTAAATGTGACGTATGTAATGGAAAAAGATACAACAACGAAACCTTAACGATTAAATATAAAAGTAAAAATATCTCAGAAGTTTTAAATATGACTGTTGAACAAGCTTCTTTATTTTTTGAAGCCGTTCCAAAAATCAAGAAAAAACTTGATACTTTGAATCAAGTAGGACTTGGCTATTTGAGGTTAGGACAGCCAGCTACCACTTTATCTGGAGGAGAAGCACAAAGAGTCAAGCTAGCCAAAGAACTTTCTAAAACCTCTACTGGTAAAACAATTTATTTATTAGACGAACCAACAACAGGTTTACATTTTCATGATGTCCAGCTGCTTATGGATGTTTTACAAAAATTAAACTCTCAAGGAAACACAATTGTTGTGATTGAGCATAACTTAGATGTAATCAGAAACTCTGATTGGATTATTGATATTGGACCCGAGGGTGGAAATGGCGGAGGAGAAATAGTTGCCGCAGGAAATGCTAGTCAGTTAACTAAATGCAAAAAATCTTACACTGGAAAATTTTTATAAAAAATTAGACCCTGGCCTTTTCAGGCTCTGCTGGAGCATCGACTACGGTATCGTCTTCAGTGGATCTGTCTATGAGCTCAATAAAAGCAATAGGAGCAGCATCTCCTTTTCTAAAACCTATCTTGATAATTCTGGAATAGCCTCCAGGCCTATCTTTAAATCTAGGACCTAAGTCAGAAAAAAGTTTTCCTACTGCATCCTTATTTCTTATCTTCGAAAAAGCGAGTCTTCGATTACTAACAGAATCATCTTTAGCAAGGGTTATCAATGGCTCAATGAATGACCTTAGTTCTTTAGCTTTAGGTAAAGTTGTTTTAATACCTTCATGTTCTATAAGAGAAATGGCTAAAGCTTGAAATAGCGCCTTTCTTCTAGAGCTATTTCTACCAAAAGTTCTGCCTCTTTTTAAATTACTCATTAACTTTCTATATTTGAAGGAGGCCAGTTATCTAACTCCAATCCCAAAGATAATCCCCTAGCGGCCAATACATCTTTAATTTCATTCAAAGACTTTCTTCCAAGGTTTGGAGTTTTTAATAAATCAGATTCTTTTCTAGTAACGAGATCACCAATGTAATAAATTTTCTCTACTTTCAAACAATTTGCTGATCTAACAGTAAGTTCTAATTCATCAACAGGGCGAAGCATAATTGGATCAACTGGAGGAATCTCCTCTTCTTCTTCCTCTTCGGTTTCAAACCCAAGTTCTGCAAATGCAATCAGCTGTCTTTGTAAAATAGTTGCTGCTAATCTTAAAATTTCTTCTGGGTCAATTGTGCCATTTGTATGAACATCTAAAATAAGCTTATCGAGATCTGTTCTGTTTTCTACCCTTGTGTTTTCAACTTGATAGGCCACTTTTTCTATTGGTGAATAAGAAGCATCCAGTCTCAACAATCCAACTTCTTTACTTTCGCCTTCCTCAGTAGCACTTATTATAACTGGATCGTAGCCTCTACCTTTTTTAACTTTGATAGACATTTTAATACTGCCGTTATCAGCAAGAGTTGCGATCTGATGATCTGGATTAATGATTTCTACACCAGCAGGAAGTTCAAAATCTCCTGCAGTTAACTTTCCCGTTCCAGATTTCTCAACAGATAATTCTGCTTCTTCGACATCCATCATTCTCACGGCTATGCCTTTTAAATTCAAGAGGATGTTTATCACGTCTTCTGCAACCCCATCAATTGTTGAGAATTCATGCAACACCCCGTCAATTTTTGCTTCAACAACGCATGAACCGGGTATAGAAGATAAAATAATTCTTCTTAAAGCATTTCCTAATGTATGGCCAAATCCCCTTTCCAAAGGCTCTAATATAATTTTTGAATGATTAGGATTAACTTCCTCAACAATAATTTCTTTTGGAGTTAGGAAGTCCTTGATAATGTCAAAATTGTCTGTCATATGATCCTCAAATTTAGATTTTTTACCTTGAATAAAGCTCTACTATGTAGTTCTCATTTATTTCACTACTTAGCAGCTCTCTCGTAGGTAAATTTTTAAAAGTGCCGGTAAATTTAGCTTTATCTACCGATACCCATTCACATTCTTCTCTTTGTTCGCTTAAAGATAAAGCCTGTGTAATTCTTTTTTGCGACTGAGATTTTTCTGCTATTGAAATCTCATCGCCTTCAGCAACCTGATAAGACGGAATATTTACTGTTTTTCCGTTCACTAGTACAGATTTGTGACTAACAAGTTGTCTTGCCTCAGCTCTTGTTGATGCAAAACCAAGTCTATAAAGAACGTTGTCGAGTCTTTTCTCTAAAAAAAGTAATAAATTAGTACCGGTTTCGCCCTTCTGACGAGCTGCTCTTTTGTAGTAATTTCTAAACTGCTTTTCTAGGACGCCATACATTCTTTTTACTTTCTGCTTTTCTCTTAATTGCATACCATAATCTGAGAGCCTACCTCTCCTTAATCCATGAACGCCAGGAGGATTTTCTGACCTAGCCTTTGATTCATAAGATCTATAGCCGCTTTTGAGTTGTAGATCAGTGCCTTCTCTTCTAGAAAGCTTTATTTTTGGTCCTCTATATCTTGCCATGATTACACTCTTCTCTTTTTAGGCGGTCTACATCCATTATGAGGAATTGGCGTGACGTCTGAAATTTTTGTAATTTTCAGACCACAACCGTTTAAAGCTCTTACCGCCGACTCTCTTCCTGATCCAGGACCTGAAACTTCCACTTCCACTTCCAACAAACCTAAATTCATAGCTTGTTCTCCTGCTTTAGTAGCGGCGATTTGAGCAGCAAAAGGAGTACTTTTTCTTGAGCCCTTAAATCCATTTGCGCCTGAACTTGACCAAGAGATCGTATTACCTTTTTTATCGGTGATATTAATAATCGTATTATTAAAAGTTGCAAGAATATGAGCTACACCTTCACTTGCAACTGACTTAGAATTTTTTGTTTTCTTTCCTTTTTCTTTTGCCATTATTATCTTCTGATTGGTTTTCTAGGCCCTTTTCTAGTCCTAGCGTTTGTCTTTGTTCTTTGACCTCTTACAGGCAGTCTTTTTCTGTGCCTAATGCCCCTTAAAGTACCGAGGTCCATTAATCTCTTTATGTTGGTGCTAACCTCTCTTCTTAAGTCTCCTTCTACAAGAAAATTACCGACTTCTTTTCTCAACTTCTCCAATTCTTGTTCGTTTAGTGCAGAAATTTTTGTATCAAACTTAATACCTGTCGTTTCACAAATTTTCAGAGCAGTTGTTCTACCTATTCCAAATATATGTGTTAATGATATCCAAGCCTGCTTTTTGTCAGGTATGTTTACTCCAGCTACCCTTGCCATTATCCTTGCCTCTGTTTGTGTTTTTGATCAGTTTTGCAGATTACATAAACTGTGCCTCTTCTCTTGACAAGCTTGCAATCTTTGCATATTTTTTTTACAGATGCTCTTACTTTCATTTTATCTTTTAAACCCTTTTAAATTAGCTTTCTTCATCAAAGACTGATACTGACTTGATAAAAGGTGTGATTGTACCTGAGCCATGAAGTCCATTACCACTACTACTGCAATTAAAAGTGAAGTTCCTCCTAAGTAAAAAGGAACATTCGCAGAAACAATTAAAAATTGGGGTAATAAACAAATCATTATCATATAAATAGATCCCCAGACTGTTAGTCTAGACATAACATTATCAATGTATTCTTCTGTGTGACCTCCTGGTCTAATTCCAGGAAGAAAGCCGCCAGACCTTTTCAAATTATCTGAAATATCTTTTGCTGGAAACTGTATCGCAGTGTAAAAAAAGCAAAAATAAGCAATCAAAATAGAAAACACAACTACGTATAAGGGTTGTCCAGGACTTAATGCCAAAGATACTTCTTGCAGCCACTCCATCCCTTCACTTTGTCCAAACCAAGAACTAATTGATGCTGGAAAAAGAACTATACTGCTAGCGAAAATAGCAGGAATCACTCCAGACATATTTACTTTTAATGGAACATGCGAAGCTTGTCCCATAGCCATTTGGTTAGGATTTCTTCTAGCGTAATTTACAGTAACTCTTCTTTGTGCTCTTTCTACCCAAACTATGAAAGAAATGGCAAGTATCGCCATAAAGGCAACTGTAAGAAGCAAGATGAGACTTATTTCTCCTTGTCTTGCTCCTTCAAAGGATTGTCCAATTGCGCTTGGCAAACCAGATACAATACTTGCAAAAATAATTAGCGAAATACCATTTCCAATTCCTCTTTCGTTAACTTGCTCTCCAAGCCAAACTAAAAACATTGTGCCTGTAACGAAAGAGACCACCGCAGTAAAAATGAACATAGTACCAGGGTCTATTGCCATTCCTTGGGAGGAAAGAGCAATTGCAAACCCCATAGATTGAAATATTGCTAGAAGCAAAGTTCCTAAACGCACATAGTGGGTTCTTTTTCTCCTGCCTTGTTCTCCTTCTTGTCTGAACATTTTCTTTAAACTTGGGGTGGTTGCTTCTAAAAGATTCATCACAATAGCCGCAGTGATGTAAGGAACTACGTTTAGAGCCATGATGCTCATTCTTTCCAAAGCACCTCCAGAAAACATATTGAACAAGCCAAGTAAGGTACCTTGATTTTGATCAAATAAAGATGAGATTTTTACAGGGTCTATCCCAGGCACAGGAATGTGAGTACCAATCCTATAGATGATAAGTGCCAGTAAGACAAATCTCAGTCTTGACCAAAGTTCTGAAAGGCCAGAGGATTTAGGATTAATAGCCGCCATTAACCTACCTCGCCTCCAGATTTTTTAACTTCTTCTATAGCAGTTTTTGAAACTTTTAGACCTTTAATTTTGATGGCTTTTTTTAACTCACCAGAATTAATGACCTTAACTTCTTTTGTTATTCTTGAAATCAGTTTGTTCGCCTTTAAAACATCTAAATCAATGACGTCTTCAGATAAATTGTTTAAATCACCAAGCTTGATATGTGATTTGTATTTTGATGATCTAGAGGTAAAGCCGAATTTAGGTAATCTTTGTTGAATTGGCATTTGCCCTCCTTCAAATCCAGGACGAACCTTTCCACCAGATCTTGCTTTTTGACCTTTATGACCTTTTCCAGAAGTTTTGCCTAAGCCAGAACCTGCCCCTCGGCCGACTCTTTTAGAAGGTTTATTTTTTAAATTAGGACTTAATTCGTTAAGCTTCATTATTCTTCAATTACCTCTATTAGATGCCTGCATTTATTTATCATGCCAAGATTTTCTTTTGTGTTCTTGACTTGGACAATGTGATTGATTTTTTTTAAGCCCAATCCCTTTAGAGAAAGTCTCTGGTTTCTTTTAGAGCCAGTGACGCTTTTAATTTGTTTTACAGAAATTGTTTTTTCTTCAGCCATGATTATTTTGATCTTCTTAATGCAACTTTTTCTGGTGATTCTATTTCCGACAAGCCTTTGAATGTAGCTCTTACAACATTAATTTGATTTGTCGAGCCATATGATTTAGCTAATACGTCTTTTACGCCAGCAAGCTCTAAGACTGCTCGCATTGCTCCTCCAGCGATAATTCCTGTACCGGGTGAAGCAGGCTGCATGTAAACAGTTGCCGATCCATGTTTAGCTTTTACTGCGTAATGAATAGTTGATCCATTAAGGTCGACATTAACCATATTTCTTCTAGCACTTTCTAATGCTTTTTGAATTGCTATAGGCACTTCCCTTGCTTTTCCTCTACCAAATCCAACTTTTCCTTTTCCGTCACCTACTACAGTTAAGGCAGTAAAACCAAATAGTCTTCCTCCTTTAACAACTTTGGCAACTCTGTTTACGCCAACTAGTTTTTCTTCTAAAACTTCTGTTGTTTGTTCAAAATTTTCTTCCATATTCTTCTCTAAAATTCTAATCCCTGAGACCTAGCACCATCAGCAAGCGACTTCACTCTTCCATGATATTTATAGCCAGACCTATCAAAAGTAACTTTTTTTATCCCTTGCTCAATTGCCCTTTTTGCAACTAACTCTCCAACCTTCTCAGCTGCCTCAACGTTTCCTCCGTTGGTAGCTTTTAACTCTTTATCTAGTGAGGAAGCCTGTGCAAGTATTTGTTTTCCATCAACTGAAAAAACTTGTGCATATATATGTTTTGCAGATCTAAATATAGCTAGCCTATTAACATTAAGGCCTTCAGATAGACTTCTTAGTTTTCTTGCTCTTCTATTTCTTGCTTCAATCTTTTTCATCTTAGGCAGTTTTCTTAGATTCTTTTCTTTTTACATGTTCATCGGAATATTTAACTCCTTTTCCTTTGTAAGGTTCCGGAGGTCTAAAGGCTCTTATCTCTGAGGCCGTATCACCTAGAAGTTGTTTGTTAGTAGATGTCAATACTAATTCTGTATTGGTAGGAGCTTCAGCAGTAACTCCATCAGGCAGTTTGTAATTAATTGGATGTGAATAGCCAAGTGAGAGTTCAAGATTTGCTCCTGATACTTTTACCCTGTAACCGACGCCATTAATTTCAAGTTTTTTTTCAAAACCTTTAGTGACACCTTCTATCATATTCAAGGTAAGAGATCTCATGGTACTTGTCATTGAAACAGAGGTTTTGTCCTCCAAGTCTTTTGGGTTAAAGAGAATTGAATCCTCTTCTAAAGAAACTTTTACAGTATCATGCACATTTAGAGAAAGCTCTCCCTTTGCTCCAGAAATCGATAGAACGTCTTCAGCTATTGACGCTTTTGCGCCATCAGAAAGAAGTAATTTTCTATTTATATTTCTTGCCATTTTAAAATACCGTACAGATTAGTTCGCCACCCACTTTTTCTTTTTTTGCAAAAACTTCCAAGAGATGCAAATCCAATTCGTCTTCAAAGAAGATGTCAGATAACAGGAAGACCTCATGCTGTATACAGAAAATTTGGTCTTTCAAGAAATAAATTAAGAGAATTAGCTATGAGAGGAGATGTCCCAGGATTAGTAAAATCAAGCTGGTAAGAATTATGAGTATGCAAGATCCAATTTCAGACATGATAGCAAGAGTTAAAAATGCTCAATCTAGAGGTCATAAAGAAGTACTTCTTGATTCCTCTAAAATTAAGTTCGGTATATGCAAGGTTCTCGAATCAGAAGGTTATATTAAAAAAGTCGAGCTAGTAGGAGAACAGCCCAAGCAGGAAATTAAAATTACTCTTAAATATTTTGAGGATTTACCTGTTATCAAAGAATTTGACAGAGCAAGCAAACCAGGGCTCCGTAAGTACTTTTCCTCTGATCAAATTCCTCCTGTTAAAGGAGGTTTGGGTACGGCCATCATGACAACCAGTAAGGGAATCATTACCAGCGAACAAG
>CACOQX010000018.1 GCA_902629465.1 uncultured SAR86 cluster bacterium
GCCTCTGGCATAAGTTTGGTAGCCCATATGCAATCGCCGAAGGTACCGGCTTTTCATTTCAATACAAGATTTTTAGCAACTGGTGAAAATTGGTTTGGAGGTGGAACAGATATGACTCCATCAATTCCTGACGAAAAAGAAACTAAGTTTTTTCATGCAAAATTAAAAGAAGCATGCGATAAATCCAATAATGATTATTACCCGGATTTTAAAAAAAATTGTGATGAATATTTCTACCTTGCTCACAGAGATGAGCCTAGAGGAGTTGGTGGTATCTTTTTTGACCATCTGAATACCGGAAACTGGGAAGAAGACTTCAGTTTTGTAAAAGAGCTTGGTTTAACCACTTTGAACGTTATTAAAGAAACAGTTTCTGGGAAAAAAGATTTAAATTGGACTGAAGAAGAAAAAGAGCAGCAGCTCCTTAAGAGAGGTCGTTATGTAGAGTTTAATCTGATTTGGGATAGAGGAACTTTGTTTGGACTAAAAACTGGGGGTTCCACTGAAGCAATTTTGATGTCTATGCCTCCAACTGCTAAATGGAAGTAGCATGAAAAATACCCTTATCGTTTATTCTTCGATAGATGGCCACACCAAAAAAATTTCTTCCAAGATTGCGGAATATTTGAGTGAATCAAAAAAGGTTGATTTGGTTTCTTTGTCGGAAGCGAAAACATTAAGTCTGAAAAATTATCAACAAATCATAATTGGAGCCAGTATAAGGTATGGAAATTACCGTAAAGATTTATTTGAATTTATAGAAAAGAATCTTGAAGATCTCAATACAAAAGAAAATGCATTTTTTAGCGTTAACGTAGTTGCAAGAAAAAGTGAGAAGAATAGAGCTGAATCCAACCCATATGTAAATAAGTTCTTAAAAGTTACAAAATGGAAACCAAAAAATATAGATGTATTTGCTGGGGTAGTGGATTATCCAGTCTATAATTTTTTTGATAAATTCATGATTAGGTTAATAATGTGGATCACAAGTGGGCCTACAGATACCAAAGCACGTTTCGAATTTACAGATTGGGACAGGGTAGAAAGATTTGCAAAAGATTTGGTTTAATTTAATTAATTCTATAAGTATCAATCGAGCTATTAATTTCTTCGAGTTGACCTGCATCTCCTTTTTTAAATGCGTCTGCCATTGCAAATAACTTCGCAAATAAACTTAAACCGTCCTTTTCTTTAGCTAATTCTAATGTCTTTGATTCACTTAAAAGATCAGACCAATATGCTCTAACTTTTACCCAAAACTCGGAAGTAGCCTGCCAATAGTCTTTTCCAGCTGACCAATCGTGCCCTTTGATTCTTTCATACCTAGCTAGTCCAATCTCTTTTGATAAAACTTCAAGTATTTCTGAATTTTCGTCTAATACTACTTTTTTATTATTTTGTTCATGAACCCAGCCATTTGGAGTAATAGTTTTAAGATTAGTACCAATTAAAACGTCATAATCATCTCTTATAGAAAATTCTCTCCTAGGAAGCGGTCGCCAAGTATCTTTACTTTTCCAGGAGGAAAGATTCTCCTGATGATTCCAAACCCCATAGCTTTGATAACGAGGTGAGTCATCAACCTGATATACAGACTGAGACCAAGAACCTTTTACTGCAAAAGAGGGATATCTTTTATTAACCCATTTATTGAAGCCTTTGTATTCATTCAAGTTTCTATCTTGATACTTCCAGTCTTGACGCCAGTGTTTTACAACCATTGGCTTTGATAATGAACCATCTTCGTTCTCAGTGAATATCACTAAGATGTGTTGCAGGCTAATGAATTCTTTTTTATCTTCCACAAGAGTCACAAACTCAGTTGCCCAAGATTGATAAGGTCTACTCGGGTTATAACCTTCTGTAAAACCCATGGTTTCCATGAAATCAAAGTAAACTCTATATTCACCCAACATCGCCAGAATAGCTCTTCTATCCTTTTCAAACTTACTGATGCCTTTTTCTTGAAGTTTTTCCCATGCAGCGCTTGAAGACAAGTCGAGATCAACAGCCGGACCTTTTGTAGAACCACCTCTTGGAGTTTTAAGTTTTTCATCTTCTATTTGAGACCAGCCAAAAACATAATTTTTATCACTCAAAGATAGTGATGAAAAAGAAAGTAACAAGACTAATAGAGCATTGAGTAATTTCATAATATTTAATTCCTTTGTTAAATGATAACGATTATCATTTATGATTCAATTAGTTTTATAAAATTACCTATGAATGATTCTAAGGAAATAACACTCTTCGTTGATAATTATAATAGCAACCACAGCGATGCTGTCCTTTTAGTGGCAAATTATTTGTCAAAAAATCACAACTTATCTGCAGAAATAATAATCTCTAAAAATAAACAATTAAATTTAAAAACAACAAATAAAAACAAGAAGGAAGAGTATTTGGTTTTAGATTTAGATCTGAATTCAAAAACACTTGATTTTAAAACTTTTTTTATAGGGCTCATTTATCAGGCTCGAGAAAAATTAGGATCTGATTTTCCCAAAACAAAAATCGAAAAAGATATTGAAAAGTCATTGCACTCATTATCTTTTTACTCCGAAGTTAATGAGACAAAATTCATATCTAAAAATATAAAAGAAATTTCTTTTAGAGGAGATTTCAGGAATCTTGAAACTCAAAATAATGATGAATTTTTGTTTGTTATCGTTCCCTTAGATAAAAGAAAAACTTTTTTAGATAAAGATTACTCGATGGAGGATTATAGAAAACAGATGTCTCAGGAGAAAAAAATAACTGCTGGTGCTTATTACACTATAAGAAACTTTAGTCAGGATGAAATAAAAATGTGGTTTGTCTTGCATAGTCATTCGGGAAATTTAGGAAATTGGGCTGAAAAAGCTAAAACTGGAGATCAAGCGATTCTTTGGGGGCCAAGGTCAATGTTCAGTCCACCCAAAAGATTCGATCATCTAATATTATTAGCAGATGAAACGGGAATTCCTGCTATGAAGACCATTTGTGAAAACAATAAAAATTTTTCTAAATGTACAACTTTTTATGAAGTCATTGATGAAAGCTCCCAAATACCAACTAGCGAAAAAAATAAAATTTTAGAAAATTGGATTCATCGAGAAGATGATGAACCTGGAGAGGGACATAAGTTACTAGAAACCTTAAAGGCTTTTAAACTACCAGAAAATAATTTTTATATTTTTGGGGCAGGGGAAGCTAGACAAATGATGAAGATTAGAAAATTATTTAAAGAAAAAGGAGTTTCTAAAGACCAAATGCACATTACTGGCTATTGGAAAAAATAAATTTTTAAAATTTAAAGTTCTGTAGCAAGTTCAATAAATTTATTTTTTAAAAAAGTGAGTTTATTCGTAAGACTAAAGGCATGATTTCTGATGAGTCTTATCCAAATATTTTTTTGCTCGAAACCTCTTTTGAAGGCTTCCATAGCAGCTGCTAAGGCTAAATTGATTGGAATTCTTTGTCGGTTGTACTTATCTTCAATTTTTTTAACTTGAAGCAAACTTTCAGGAGTAATTAAATCCGAGAGAGATTTCACATCACCGATTCCTGCATTTAATCCCAATCCTGCTAACGGATGAATGTGGTGTGCAGCGTCTCCCACAAGAAAAACATTATCTCTGGCAAAAGTTTTTGCAGAAAGGTGTTTCAAGGGAAATGATTGTCTTTTGGCCGAGAATTTTAATTCTGGGAGTTTTTCCCCGAAAGATTGATGAATTTCATTTATAAAGTCACCCTCATTCATACCCAAGTAATCATAAGCCCTGGTATCGTCAATAGACCATATCATGGTAAGTTCAGTCTCATTCATTGGCAGCAAAGCAAGCGGTCCCACCGAGGTGAAAGTTTGTCTAATGCATGGGTCTGTTTGGGATACATAAAAGTTGGCAACTATCGCCGTCTGATTGTAACTCCAAGTTCTTGAAGAAATCGAAGAAAAATTTCTTACACTTGATTGAATGCCATCTGCACCTATTAAAATTTTTGTCTCCAACTTTCCCTTTGATGTTTCGCAATGAATATCTCCATTAATTTTTTCAATTTTTTCTAAATTACAACTCCACAAAAGATCTTTTGAATCGGAAACAAGAGATAACAGGGAATTTTGAATTTCTCCTTCTTTGACTATGAAGCCAATATTCGGAATATTTTTTTCCAATTCATTTACATTGAAATCTATGAATCCAGTACCTTCTTGATCCCAAACCTTTATCTGGTTATATTCAAAAGCAGTTTTACTTATGACATTCCATGCATCTAGCTCTTTAAGAAATGACATACTCCTGTTATTCAATGATAGATGGCGGTAACTATTGGGTGCTTTGTCTCGACCGTCTATTAGACCAACACTTATATTTTTATTCTTTAACGAAAGAAAAAGGAGGGCGCCTGTTACGCCAGCACCAACTATGAGGACATCATATTTCATTAACTCGCCATCAGTCGTTGAATGTCATCAAGCTCTTTTATGGCTGAACTTAGAACTTTTGGCTGATTATTTTCAACTAACACATCATCTTCAATTCTTATTCCAATTCCTTTAAATTTATCAGGTACGTTTTCTTCTTTGCTGATGTATATCCCTGGCTCTATGGTCGTAATCATTCCATTTTCGTAAGACCTTACCTTGCCATCTTTTTCATAGCCACCGACATCATGCACATCAAGGCCTAACCAATGACCAACGCGGTGCATATAGAACTTCGAATAGGATTGAGTTTCTAAGACTTCTTCTTTACTGCCCTTTAACAATCCATAACTTAATAGTCCATCAACAATAACTTCTAAAGATTTTTTATGCGTCTCAAGAGGGTTGGATTTTTCTGAAATACTTTCGATAGACTGTTTTTGAGATTCCAAAACGATTTCATAAATAAGTTTCTGTTCTGGGGAAAATATTCCATTCACAGGAAAAGTTCTAGTGATATCGCTCGCATAGCCCTTATATTCGCAGCCCGCATCGACCAAAACCAAATCACCATCTTTTAGCAAATCTGTATTCTTGCTGTAATGAAGAATGCATGCATTTTCTCCTCCTCCGACAATTGAAGGATAAGCACATTCCTTTGCACCATTAACCATAAATTCGTGAAGATATTCTGCCTCAAGTTGATATTCATACATCTCTGGTTTTACAGCTTTCATTGCTCTTTCATGAGCAGAAGACGAAATATCACAAGCTTTTTGAATGATACTTATTTCTTCGGAAGATTTTAAAAGTCTCAATTCATGTATGTAAGGATCAATCTCCTTAATTTGTTCACGACTCAAAGAAAAGTTGATTTTTTTTCTCTTAATCTCCTTACTTAGTGCAAAAAACATTTTATTTCTACTTTTACTTTGACAATAAAAATTAGTTGCTCCCTCTAGAAGATCCCCAGATTTTGAAATTAAATTACTTATTTTATGACCTATTTCAAAGCCTAGCTGAGATACATTTTCAGGACCTAATCTAGGTCCTTCCCATTTTTCTCTTACCTCGTCTTTTTCTGCACAGAAAAGATGAAAAATTGTATTTCCTTTTTTTTCAATAATTAATGCAGCATCGGCTTCTGTGAAGTTTGTTAAATACAAAAAATCACTATCTTGTCTGAAAGAATAGTCAGTATCACCATTTCTGATTTTTTGATTGGCTGAATGAATGATTGTGACTGATCCATCTGGTAGAAGATCAGCTAATTTTTTTCTTCTTTCAAGAAAAATATCCATAAAAGAATTTTACTCTAATACAAAGTCTTTATAGAAACGTTATTGATATAAGAATAAAATAATATTTGTGTCGCAGAAGGAATTAGAGAAAAATCTAAAGGAACTTTTAGAACTTTCTAAAAAACTTAGAGAGGCAAATAAAGATCTAAGAAACAAAAATTTAAGACTTAAAAAAGAGAATAATCGATTAAAAGATAATATAGAATTATCAAGAAATAAGTTAGAAATATTGATTTCAAAATTAGAAGCTTTATGAGTGAAGACAATCAAGACATAGTTACCCTTAAAATAGCAGGCATCGAGTATCAACTATATTGTCCGCCCGAGGAACAATCCACTTTGATCGAAGCCGGTGAAATTTTGGATAAGCGAATCAAATCTATCAAACGCAAAACGAGAAATCTTCCAATTGAAAAAGTTGCCGTATTAGCAGGTCTTGATGTAGTGAATGAATTCCTCTCAAACGAAGAAACTTCATCAACCGAGGCAAATGATGAATCATCGGCAACAGATGAAAAATCAGCCGCAAATGTTTCAGACGAAAAAGTCGATCCATCTGAAGAAGAAAATTTAAGTCTTAAGTTAGTAGATGAGATTTCTGAATTATCTAAGCTTTAAAATATTGCTATAATTTTCAAAGCTTCCTGGCTTATTTGCTAGTTATATAACACTTCGAGCCGATGCAAAATAAATAGGGAATTTGATACTTCTCTTGTTGAGCGCCCTTAGGGCAGCCTGATAGATGGTGATTCTTCCCGACCTGAACTATACGGTTCGGGTTTTATTTAACGGCGATAACTTGGGAAGCTCTCTTAAATATGAATAAAACTGAAGCAAGAGAGTTAATTTCAAAAGGCTTCAAAAGCTTAACTGCCTCCTCTAAAAGTTACCAAGAAAAAGCCCACTTAGATTTTATAAAAGAACATTTGGAGAAAAAAGATTTTTCACACGTTGCAAGTTATATGTCTCTGCCTTATGAAGTTTCAACTGAGAAAATAAATAAATTTCTAGCAGATTCCAAAAATCATTTTTATCTTCCAAAAATCAATTCCAAGAGCAATAAATTGGAATTTGTACTTTGTAACAAAAAAACTAAATTTAGAAAAAATTCTTTAAATATCTTTGAACCCATGAGTGAGGAGACCATTGAGCTCGAGAGATTAGATGCGGTTATTGTTCCTTTACGCGCTTTCAATGAGAATTTTCAAAGATTGGGATTCGGAGGAGGTTTTTATGACAAAACTTTTTCAGGAGTCACCGAACCAGAATTTATTGGCTTGGCTTATGAGTTTCAATTCATAAAAAAATTAATACTTGAAGACTTCGACTTGAAGTTAGATGTAGCCTTTACAGATAAGCAATTACTTTAAAAAAGCTTGGTAACCTAGGTTTTCAGTCTCTCTGGTAAAAGGATAGGAAATTCTTAGGAGATCTCTTTCCAAACTTTTTACTTGCTTCTGTCTTATTGTAAAACCTACTAAAGCACCACCATAGATTGCACCTTGATTTTTATAATGAAAAAGGGAGATATCCCACTTGTCTTTAAGCAAAGTTAAAAAATTGAGTAGGGCACCTGGTTTTTCAGGGAAATCTACACTGTAAACTTCTTCTACGAATTCACCTTCTAGTTGGGGTCCTCTACCACCATGCATGAATTTAAGATGTTTTTTAGAGATTTCATCATTGCTTAAATCTGTAAAAGAGTACTTTTTATTTCTTAAGGCTTTTAAAAAAATATCTTTGCTTTTTTTTGAATCTTGAAGTTCCAATCCCAAAAGAATTTTTGCTTTAGAACTGCCATCTTTTCTGTAACTAAACTCGGTGATATTTTTTTGGCCGATGTCTTTGCAAAGTTTCCTAAACGAACCCTTTTTTTCGTCTATAGCTATACTTAAAATAATTTCCTTTTTTTCTCCAATTTTGGATCTTTCAACAATATGTCCCAAAGACTCAAAATTGAGATTTGAGCCGCAATAAGTTGCGATAAGATTTTTATTCTTAATTCTTTTTTGGCTTATGTATTTTTTTAATCCTGCAAGTGCTAATGCTCCAGTTGGTTCAGGAACAGTCCTAGTTTCCAAGAAAGTATCTTTCACAGCAGCACAAATTTCATCGGTATCAACGGTTATTGAATCATCCAAGAAATTTTTTATAAGTTCGTAGTTATTTTTTCCTATTTGTTTTGCCGCAGCTCCATCAGCAAACAATCCAACTTCTTTGAGTTTCACTCTTTTACCTGCCTTCACAGAGGCATGTAATCCTGCTGAATCCGCTGCTTCAACACCTATTATTTTTACACTGGGATGAACCTTATTTAAGTAAGCTCCAATTCCAGCAATCAAACCACCACCACCAACGGCAACGAATACAGCATAAAGATTTTCAGGAAATTGTTCTGAGATTTCCATGCCAACCGTACCTTGTCCTGCAATTACTAATGGATCATCAAATGGGTGAATGAAATTTACTTTATTTTTTTTACAGAATGTTTTCGATTCTTTAAGCGCATCATCAAAGTTATTACCTACCAAAACTACCTTAGCTTTCAAATCTCTCACTGCGTTAACTTTGATCAAAGGCGTGGTCTTTGGCATGAAGATAGTTGCCTTGATGCCTAGCTCTTTTGCCGAATAAGCTACTCCTTGGGCATGATTTCCCGCGGATGCTGTTGCCACCTCAGAAATCTTTTTGGATTTATAAAGGTGAGCAATCTTGTTGTAAGCACCCCTAATTTTAAAAGAGTGAGTAGGCTGTAAATCTTCTCTTTTTAAGAAAATACTATTTGCCAGTTCTTTTGATAAATTATCAGCCTTTGTTAGGGGCGAAATATTAGCGACCTCATAAACTTTAGAGTTCTCTATTTTATCTATGTAGTTTTTGATTACTTTTTTCATAAAAATTCTGGAAAGCGAGGTATTATACGTAGAGTTCTCTTATAAGCCATAGACATGGAAAATTCTAACTCAGAAACCAAACAAGCTGTTGCAAGTAAAGCCTATGAGTATCTCGCCACAAAGCTTCACAAGGATTGTATTTTGGGTATTGGTACAGGAAGTACTACTAATTTTTTTATCAAAGAATTGATCAATAGAAAACCTGAAATCAAAGCCATAGTATCCAGTTCAGTTGCAAGCACGCAATTATTGGAAGAGGCAGGTTTGGAAGTTTCTGAATTAAATGACGTTGGCTCGCCGGATTTTTATATTGATGGTGCTGATGAAATCAATGA
Source organism: uncultured SAR86 cluster bacterium (assembly GCA_902629465.1). Classification (GTDB taxonomy): domain Bacteria; phylum Pseudomonadota; class Gammaproteobacteria; order Magnimaribacterales; family AG-339-G14; genus MEDG-81. The sequence continues at coordinate 8,936 of CACOQX010000018.1, forward strand.
TCGTTTTGAAATGATCAAAGGCGGCGGAGGAGCATTGACCCGAGAAAAGATCATTGCCTCAGCATCTAAAAAATTCATTTGCATTTGCGATTCTTCTAAAAAAGTAAAACTACTTGGAAAATTTCCAGTTGCTATTGAAGTCATTCCAATGGCGAGAAGTTATGTCGCACGACAGATTGTGGTAAAAGGAGGAACACCAGAATATAGAGTAGGATTTGTATCTGACAATGGAAATCAAATAATAGATGTCCGGAACTTAAAACTTAACGTACCTTATGACTTTGAAAACGAAATCAATAACATTCCGGGTGTCGTAGCCAATGGTATATTTGCTGCAAGAAAGGCGGATTGTTTAGTTATAGATAAAAACGGAGTTCCAGAAGTTTTAGAGCAGTGATTTAGAAAAAGGCTTCACCAGCCGCACAGACGAAATTTCTAAAGCAGACTAATCATTTTTTTGATGAAAACATGAAAACGATAGAGGATTTTTTTCAGGACAGAGGAATTAATTATGGCTGGGTAATGGTCCTGGTTGTTTTTGTATTAAGCGGTTTAGCTTTTGGCTCTATGGCTTCAATTTCAGTTTTTTTGAAGCCAGTTTCTTTAGAATTTGGATGGTCTAGAGGTCAGACATCATTTGCATACACGGTCGCATCACTTTCTTCAGCAGTCTTTGGTGTTTTATGGGGCCAAGTCGCAGATAAATATGGAACTAAGTGGTTTGGTTTTGTTGGCGCCATTTGCATGAGTCTTGTTTTGTTTGCTCTAAGTAGTCTCGACTCCATAGTCCAGTTTTATACTTTATATTTTTTGTTTGGAGCAATGGGTAGCGCCTTACTGTTCTCTCCGTTGTATGCAAATGTGGGCTTTTGGTTTAAAGAAAATCCAGGACTTGCTCTTGGCCTTGCTGCCTCGGGAGGAGCGATTGGCCAGGCTTTCATCCCTCATCTAAGTGGAATTCTAATTGAGAGCTCAGGATGGAAAATGGCTTATGTTAACCTTGCTATCATTTATATCTTAATTTCTTTACCGATTGCTTTTCTTATCAAGGAATCACCTTGGAGAATCAATGCAAGAAATCTAGAAGAAGACGAAGAAAGAAGCTTTCCTCTATCTGAAAAAGAAGTAGTTTCCTGGATCAGTGTTGCGGTTATTTTTTGTTGCATTTGTATGTCTATTCCAATAATGCATTTGGTTCCTTTGCTCACTGATAAGGGATTTTCTCTTGAGTTTGCTACTTCTGTGTTGATGATACTTATGATTTGTGGAGCCTTTGGGAGGATTCTTGGAGGAATGCTGGGAGACTATATTGGAGCCTTACCTGGATATATCTTAATGTCATTGGGTCAGACAATCTTTGTAGTTTGGTTTCCTCATTTAATTTCTCCCGCTTCAATTTATGTTTTAGCGGCATTGTTTGGCTTCACTTATTCAGGCGTGATGTCTAGCATATTAGTCTGTACTCGTATTATGGTGTCTGCAAAATTTGGAGCACGAGCAATGAGCTTAACTTCTCTCTTTGGATGGATAGGAATGGGTTTAGGAGGATTCCTAGGAGGCTATTTCTTCGATATTTATGGGGATTATAGTTGGGCCTTTGCTTTTGCCGGAATTACTGGGATCGTTAACCTCTTTATTCTTGCTTTATTTTTTATGAACATTAGAAGAAGAGAAAATTTATTATTAAGTTCGTAATTATTCTTCTCCTCTTTGGGAGAGTTTTTTTAAGAAGGAGAGATTATGATTTTAGAGCAGAGATTCGATAGCAGAAATTATTTCTTCGCTATCGGGTTCTATATTCTTGGAGAAAGGTTTTAAGACTTCACCATCTTTGGATATCAAATACTTAGTAAAATTCCAATCAGGAGATTTTCCAGTAATCATTGCAAGGTTTTGATAAAAGCTGTTGGCCTTTTTTCCTTTGACACTTGATGTAGCGAACATGGGAAAAGTCACGCCATACTTGGAGTTACAAAACTCTTTTACTTGGCCTTCATCGCTGTATTCCTGAAACATAAAGTCTCTAGAAGGAAAACCTAAAATCACAAAATCTTTTCCTTGATAGTTTTCAAATAATGTTTGCAAAGCTTCGTACTGATAGGTGAAACCGCATCGACTGGCAACATTTACTGCAAGCACTACTTTGTCTTTGTGTTCGCACAAATTGATGATGTCTTTTGAATCAAGCACACGGATGTTGTGATTTAAAATGGCGGGACAACCTTCTATGGGGATTTTGTTAAGATCGGGTTGAAAGTTCATTGCATTAAAATTATCTATTTCGGCATTTCCTTGAGAACAACTCACTATAAAAAAGGAAAATAAAATTAAAGCAAATCTCATATTGTTAAATTAAATAATAAATCTCAGTAAATCAATACCTGTGTACCTTTTCTCACTCTATTGAATAACTTTATAACGTCTGTATTCCTCATTCTGATGCACCCTAAACTCGCAGGCTCACCAATAAGACCTTCTTCGGCAGTGCCATGAATGTAAATATATCGACTTTTTGAGTCTACATTTCCTCCTTTGTTTTTTCCAATTTCCAAACCATCCAACCACAGAATCCTAGTGGTGATGACATCTTCTTTGATATCAATCTTTTCTGTGATTGGTACCACTACTTCCCCAGTAAATTTTCTGGCCTTGAAAACTGAACCTATTTTTGCCCCTTTACCGATTTTTTCAGAAATTACATGAGCACCAAGAGGAGTTTTTAAACTATCTCGCACACTACCGATTCCATAAGCAGAAGATGAAATTGGGTAAGTTTTACTTGAGTATGGGGTTTTTACAGTAAGTTCCTGTTTAGCTAAATTTATCAAAACGTGAGTTCGGTTTTTGTTCATTTCACCAAATTCTTGAAAATTAATATCTTCATAATATGAATAATCTAGAGGTACTGAACTACAACCATAAAAAAAGGCAGAACTAAAAACCACAAAAATAAAATACTTAAATAAAATTTTCATCTCTTCTAAATTTTAATATCGCCGGTATAAAAAAGATAATAACTAATATGAATAAGAAAGGGTTTTTCCCAAAATATGCATAAGGAGTTTGACCTGACTTAAGAATCACATCTTCTTGAAAACTCTCTAATTCATTTTTGTAACTCGAAGTTTCAATTTTTTTAATGATCTGTCCGTGATGGTTTACTAAGGCGCTGATACCAGTTGATGTCGATCTAACCAAATATTTTTGGTGTTCAGCCGCTCTAAATCTTGCAATTTGCAAATGCTGATCCGGTCCTAAACCTTTTCCAAACCAATTGTCGTTACTGGCATTAAATAAGATATTGGTTTTTTTGCTATTAGATAAAAATACATTTTGATAGGCAATCTCATAACAGATTGCTGAAGATATTTTTATAAAATCATTCCCAATAAGTTCGCTCTTGTTTCCTGAAAATATTTGTGGCCTATTAAAATTAAAAAAATCAAAAAATATACTGAAAAGTCCTGAGAGAGGAACGTATTCGCCAAAGGGGACTAAAAACTTTTTGTCATATATGCCTGAGATATTGCCAATTCCAATTAATGAATTATTTATTTCTTCTGACTCGTTTTCGGATAAAGCACCTATGACCATTCCGAGCATATTGTTTTCGTTAAGAATGTTATTTCTGAATTCATCTATTCTGTCTTTTTGAATCAATTTAGTCAGAGTTACTTCTGGCCAAAATATGACAGAGGATTGAGTGAGATTTTGCAGAGAATTGTCTCTTAATTTCTTTTCTATCGCACTTTCTATTTTTTTTAATCCGTTTTGGGTCCATTTTTCTTTCATATCAATATTAGGCTGAACAATTGTTGCCGAGACCTTTCCAGTCGATTCAGTCCAATTGAAATTTTTAAGCGGTTGATTGCCGATAAAAACGATTATTAATACTAACGAAGATAAGTATAAAGATTTGCTTTGAGTTAAATCTCTTAAACCGTCTAGCAAAGCAAGAAATAGTTGAGAGACCAAAACAATAAGAAAACTCATACCAAATATTCCAAGGATAGGAATGTAGCCCTGTAACAGGCTGTTATCTACAGCGGTATAACCTATATACAACCATGGAAAACCAGTAAATAGAAACTCTCTCAACCATTCGCTCAATACCCAAGCAGCTGGGAAAAGAAGAAATGTTTCATAATTTTTTCTTTGGCTGCTTACAAGCTTAAATGCGGTAAAACTGATAGCCTGAAATAAGCTTAAAAAAGCTGCTAATAATAATGTTAGAAAACTTCCCAATATTGGTGAGGCTCCTCCATAAACAGTTATGCTGTTTTCAATCCAGAATATTCCAAATGCCCAAAGGCCAAAACCAAAAAAATAGGAAATAAAAAAAGTATTTTTTATGCTCTCACTTTTAATCAATTGATATAAAAGCCCCGGGATGAGAAAAGTTACAAACCAATAATTAAAGGGCTGAAAAGCTAAGACAATTAAAGAACCTAAAAAAAATCCAGCGAAAAATTTAGAAAAATTCACACTTTATTTTATCTGAATTAAAAAGTTATTGATTCAACCAGTAGCCAATATTCTTTTCTTTAAAAATCTTACAAGTCTCAACGATCGGTAAACCTACAACGTTGCTGTAGCTGCCTTCCAAAGATTCAACAAATAAGCCACCATAACCTTGAATACCATAAGCACCGGCTTTGTCTTTTGGTTCATTGGTATCCCAATATTTTGCACACTGATTAGCAGTTAAGTTTGCAAATTGAATCTCGGTTCTGACAAGATCAAACATTATTTTTACTTCAGTATCAGATCGTGGGTCGGTTTCACCAAAGCAGACACAAGTCATAACCGAGTGTCTTCTTCCGGAGAACTCAAGGAGCATGGCAATGGCATGATCTTTGTTTTCAGGCTTTCCAAATATTTTGCCATCCAAGGCAACAATAGTGTCAGCTGTTAAGATTGGCTTATGGGGTAACTCCTTTTGTTGTCTAATCGCATGAGCAGCTAGACATTTTTGCTGGGTATTTTTGATAACGAAATCCATGAACCTTTTGAACAAATAGTAATTGATATCGAGGAGCAACATCAGGGACCAGTAATGGAAGAGATGGGTTCAAGAAAAGCGGAACTGAAAAATATGGAACCCAGCGAAATGGGTAGAATAAAATTAGATTTTATTGCACCTTCCAGAGGCATGATTGGATTTAGGTCGCAGTTTCTTACCTTGACGAGCGGCACCGGAATTCTGACCAGTATCTTTGATCATTACGGACCCGCAAAAAAAGGTGAGATTACTACACGTCAAAATGGCGTCTTAGTCTCTATGGCTGAAGGTAAAACCTTAGCCTATTCGTTATTCAACCTACAAAACAGAGGGAAGCTTTTTGTCGGACATGGATTAAGTGTTTATAAAGGTCAAATTGTTGGCTTACATTCCAGAGATAATGATTTGCCGGTCAACCCAACTAAAGCAAAACAGTTAACCAATATCAGAGCCTCAGGTACTGATGAAAATCTTATCTTGGTTCCACACATTGAACATTCTTTAGAACAGGCATTGGAATTTATCGAAGAAGACGAATTAGTAGAAGTAACTCCTTCAGCTATTAGATTAAGAAAAAAAGCTTTTAGAT
>CACOQX010000019.1 GCA_902629465.1 uncultured SAR86 cluster bacterium
ATCTATGCCCTATATCATCGTGGAACAAAACCATAGCAGACCTGTTGCTTAGAAGACTCATAATACTACTTTAAATCTTTTTTAAATTCTCGATATGTCATATAAGCAAAGGCTGTAAAAATTATCAAAAAAAGTAATACATAGGTCCCAATTCTTTTGCGTTGCTCTGCAGAGGGATCTGCTACATATGTCATAAAATTAGTTAAATCATATATGACTTGATCATACTGATTTTCAGAAAGAGTATTTTGGATGTCTTCTAAAACGTGGGGCATATTCACATTTTGATAGACTCTATTATTTACTCCGTAAGGTCTGGATGAGTCAGGATAGTAATTTCTTAGGTAAGTATATATCCAATCTGGTCTTCTCAATCTTGCCTCCAATGTCAGATCTGGAGGGTAAGCCCCAAGCCAATTAATTGCATCTTCTTTAACTAAACTTATCTCCATAAGTTCCCCGATTTTTGAGCCATCGTAAATTAGGTTATTCTCATACATATCTAAAGGAATAAGTAAATCTTCTGCAACTCTTTTATATCTAGAATATTTAAGGGAATGACAGCCATAACAATAATTCATGTAAGTAGATAATCCTCTTTGTAACGAAGCTTTATCTGAAACATCTGCTTCAAAATCATCACACTCCATAGAACCACATCTATAATCTCCAGCGGAAAATATAAGAAAAGAAGAAAATATGGATATCAAATAAAAAAAGCTTTTCAAGCTGTATCTCCGACACGCTCTGGAACTGGTTTACATTCCTCAAATTTAGTATAAATGGGCATCAAGAGGAAATATGCAAAATAAATAAAGGTAAAAACTTTTGCCAACATATTTTTAATTTCAGTAGGTGGAACAGAACCAAGATAAGCTAAAACAAAGAAACTAATTACAAATCCAGTTAAGAAAGCCTTACTATATATGCCTTTATATTTTATTGACTTGACTGGGCTTCTGTCTAACCAAGGCAGAGCGGCAAAAATTGCAATCCCCGCAGCCATTACGACGAAACCCAAAAACTTAGCAGTTAATCCAAATAGAGGGAAATCTATTGCTCTGAGCATTGCATAAAATGGAGTGTAGTACCATGACGGTACGATATGAGCAGGCGTAGAAAGAGGATTAGCGGGTTCGTAATTAACATACTCTATAATGTATCCACCTCCTTCAGGGAAGAAAAATATTACAGAACAAAATATTATTAGAAATACTCCCAGTGCATAGAAATCATGGGTAATGTCATATGGAAAAAAAGGTTTAGCATCTAAAGGAACTCCATCTTGATCAGTATGTTTCTTAACGTCGATGCCGTCTGGATTATTAGAACCAATTTCATGCAAGGCTAAAATATGAAAGAAAACAACTGCAATAATTAAAATTGGTAATAAAACTACGTGAAATGCAAAAAGTCTTGACAAAGTGATTCCAGATACAATGTAATCACCTCTAATCCATATAGCGAGATCTTCCCCGAAGTAGGGAATAGAGCCTACTAGAGATATAATCACTTGGGCGGCCCAGAAAGACATCTGCCCCCAAGGAAGAACATACCCTGTAAAGCCTTCTGCACATAAGAGAACATAAACGAACCATCCACCAACCCAAATTAATTCTCTTGGCTTCTGGTATGACCCGTACATCATACCTCTGAACATATGCAGGTAAATCAGAGCAAAGAATGCTGATGCTCCACCAGCATGCATATATCTGATGAGCCATCCATAATCTACATCCCGCATAATGTATTCAATGGAAGAAAATGCCCCTTCTGCAGTATTTGTATAATTCATCATTAACCACAAACCAGTGAGAATCTGCATCACCAAAACAATCAATAAAAGAAAACCAAATAAATACCAAATGTTTATGTTGGAAGGAGAATAATATTTAGAAAGATGTCTTTCAAAAAGATCTACAACGGGAAATCTGCTATCTACCCAATCAAGACTTTTTTTTCCAATGGTGTTTTCTCTCATTAACTAACTCCGTCTGAACCGATAACCAATAAATTATCTTTTTCAAAAAAATGTGGAGGCACAACTAAATTCGTGGGAGCCGGAACATTTGCATAAACTCTTCCTACCAAATCAAATTTTGAACCATGACAAGGACAAAAAAATCCTCCCTGCCAATTTGAATCAAAATCTTCCGGCTTTGCTTCTGGATAATACTTAGGAGCGCACCCCAAATGAGTACACACTCCTGTCAAAACTGCAATTCCTTCTTTTCTTGATCTAATATCATTTTTGGCATAGTCGGGTTGAGATGGGTCTTCCATAGTCGGGTCAGCTAGTCTTTCCAAGTTTTTTGTTATGAAATTTGTATTTTCTTTAGGAATATTAACTACAAAAACCGGTCTTCCTCTCCACTCAACTGTCATCATTTCACCTGGAAGTAGCTTGGAAAGGTCAACTTTGACAGGTGCACCTGCTGCTTCCGCCTTGGCACTTGGTTTAAAAGCGCTCACAAAAGGTATAGCAGTAAAAAATGCTCCGATAATCCCTAGAAAAGAGGTTGTGTAAGTAAGAAATTTCCTTCTACCAGGATTAGGAGGATTTTTGGGTTGCATATTTTATCTTTTACTGAATTGAGGTGCTTTTCTGGCTTTCCTCAATCCAACTTTTTTTCTTTCTACTTGTCTCGAGTCTCTAGTTAAGTAGCCTGCGGACTTCAATGTACTTCGGAACTCACTATTTTTCTTTTCAAGTGCTCTAGAAATTCCGTGTCTAATAGCACCAGCTTGTCCAAAAGAACCTCCGCCAGAAACCTTAATTTTGAAATCAAATTTTTGATCGCAATTCAAAAGCTTTAGTGGCTGTCTGACAAGTATTTTAGCTACTTCTCTTCCAAAGTATTCTTCTAAAGGTAGATCATTTATTAATATGTTTCCTGAACCATCATAAAGATAGACTCTAGCAGTTGCGCTTTTTCTTCTTCCCGTTGCGTATATTGCTTCTGACATATTTTAAAAATTTAAAGTGATAATTCTTTAGGTTGTTGACCTGTATGAGGATGGGCGTTGCCTGAGTAAACCTTTAATTTTTTTATAATCTGATTAGCAAGTTTATTTTTAGGGAGCATTCCTTTTACCGCCTTTTCAATTATTTTTTCGGGAGAATCCTCTAGCATTTTTTCGAAAGATTTTATTTTAAGACCTCCAGGATATCCTGTGTGATGATAATAGTTTTTTTGAGAGAATTTATTTCCAGTTACTTTGACTTTCTCAGCATTTATAACAACTACAAAGTCTCCTAAGTCTGCGTTTGGCGAATACTGGACTTTATTTTTTCCCGAAAGAATTGAAGCTATTCTAGCTGCTAATCTACCTAAGACTTTGTTTTCAGCATCTACCAGATGCCAATTCTTTTCCACGTTAACACTTCTATAACTCTTAGTTTCCATAATTAAACTCTGAAAGGCGGGAATGATAACTCAGAGAGGTTATAATTGCTATTACCAATGTTTAAAAAAAGTTATTTTGTCATATCTTTATGGATATTTTTGGGCGCTCTTTCAGGTTTAATTATTTCTAGTTTTTATGGCAAAACAGATATCTACATCCCTTTCTATCATGACATTTCAAATGTTCTTGAGAGGACTTCCCCTTCGGTCGTAAACATTTGGACCATAAAAAAATGGAAAGCTTGGCAGGAGCAATCAAATGAATTTGGCTTTAAATACAATAGACGAGTCGTTAAGACTGGTTTTTTTCCTAATGGATCGGGGATTGTTATCGAAAAAAACCTTATTGTTACAAACTTTCATGTCATAAGCGATGCTTTAAATCAAAACCAAGCATTAATAATAGAAAATCATTTAGGCAAAACAGTACAAACGCAAATATTAGGATTTGACTTAGAAGCTGATATTGCGGTTTTAGGCATTATTGATTCGATTGACCTTAAACCTTTTAAAATTAGAAAGAATATAGATCAAGTTAAAGTCGGACAATCTGTCATTGCAATTGGCAATCCACAAGGATTGGGGCAATCTTTCAGCAAAGGAATAATTAGTGCTATTAATAGAACCTTCCAAGATAAAGAAGGAAATTTAATTCAAACTGATGCCTCTGTGAATCCAGGAAACTCTGGTGGAGCATTAATTGATGATAAAGGAAGATTATTGGGCATGGTAAATGTTATTAGTTCAACTTCAGGAGGTAATCAGGGATTAAATTTTGCGATTCCTGTTGATACGGTGATTGATGTCTTTAACTCAATTGTAGATAAGTAGTATTTATTTACGTCTCAGTTTTAAAGCATTTGCATGCGCATACAAGCCCTCAAGTTCTGCTAAAAATATCGAATTATCAAGAATTTCATTATATTCGGCTTTGCTCCTTATAGATTTAATTTCTGTCACAGAGGTTCTCACCAAAAAGTCTTCAATACTTACAGGTGAACTAAATCTTGCGGCAGAATTTGTTGGAATAACATGACTTGGACCCGCTGCATAATCCCCCAATACAGCTGAGTTATTTTCTCCAACAAAAATAGCTCCAGCAATAAATCTTTTTAATAAAGATTCTTTAAAATTTTTATATATAATTTGTAAGTGCTCTGGCCCTATAAGATTATTAATTTCAATTGCTTCATCTAAATTTTTAACATTTATAAAAATTGAATTTTTTTCTAAAGCTGTTTTTATTGTTTTTTCCCTTGGGGCAACTTTTGCTTGACTATCAAGTTCTTTGAATAAATCTTCCAGACCTGCTTTCCCAATTTGAACGAAAATACATTTAGAATCTTCTCCATGCTCAGCTTGAGCAATTAGGTCGGCAGCTAATTTTTTAAAACCTTTTTTCTTATCAGAAATAATCAATACCTCAGATGGACCGGCAAAGGAATCTATACCAACATCTCCAAATACTTGTCTTTTTGCTTCTGCAACATAGTTATTTCCAGGTCCAAAAATTTTATCTGATTTTGGTATTGTCTCTGTTCCATACGCCATTGCTGCTATTGCATGTGCTCCACCAAAGTTGTAAGCATTAGTTACTCCAGCCAAATGAGCAGTTCCCAGCATTAATGTTTTTGCTCTCTCGGATGAACTAGGAAAGAAAAGGTTAATTTCTTTAGAACCTGCAACTCTTGCAATTAACGCGGTCATAAGGATGGATGATGGATAAACAGCTTTTCCTCCGGGCGCATAAAGCCCAATCCTATCTATGGGTTTATGGATTTGACCTATGAAATGAAATATTCCATCCTCTGCTCTAAAGTCACTTATCTTTATAGCTTTATGAAAATTTATAATTCTTTTCTTAATAAAATTTAAGTTTTTCTTCGTTTTACTATCTAATTTTTTATAATTATTTTTTAAATCAATTTCGTTATAACAAGCTTCAGAAACCTTTTTAAATTTTGTCTTATCAATTTTATTGGAAATCTTTATTAAAGCTTTATCTCCGTTTTTTTTTACATTCCATATTATTTTTTGAACTTCTTCTCTGATATTAGAACTTTTATTTATAGTTCTACTTTTTAATAGATGCTTTTTTGCACCTGTAAAAGAAACTACCTTAAATTTTAGAGTTTTCATTTAAACTATTTTTCAAAGAAAGAATCAATCTTTCTATTTTTGAGTAATTTGTTTTGAAAGAGGATTTATTAATGATTAGTCTTGTGGAAATATCCTGAATCTTTTCAAGCTCAGATAATCCATTTTCTTTCAACGTATTTCCTGTCTGGACAAGATCAACTATATAATCAGAAAGTCCAAGTATTGGGGCTATCTCTATAGCACCTTTTAAATTTATTATTTCAACGTTCTGCATTTTCGAGGCAAAAAAAGCTTTAGCAGAAACTGGATATTTCGTTGCAACTATAGGTTTATTTGAATTAGCTACTTTTTCATAAGCTGCCAAAGAAAGACGGCATTTGCCGATTCCCATATCTAAAGATTCATAAAAATTTTCTTCATCTTCAATCTCATTAAGAACGTCTTTCCCAACAAAACCCATATCTGCAATACCTTTATTGACAAACTTAGGAATATCCCAGGATCTAAGGATTGCAACTTTGATATCTTTAATGGAGGTATCCATGACTAGCTTTCTTGATGAGTCTTCAAAAGATATACCAATCTTTTCCAAAAGATTTTTGATTTCTTTTAATAGCCTTCCTTTTGGCAAAACAATCAGCATTTACCCAGTCACCCGTTCAATTTTTGCTCCGAGAGAGTTCAATTTCTCTTCAATTCTTTCGTAACCCCTATCAATATGATAAATGCGATCAATTTTTGTCTCTCCTTTTGCGACCAATCCTGCCAAAACTAAACTTGCTGATGCTCTAAGATCAGTTGCCATGACAGGTGCTGAATGGAGAGAATTTTTTTTTCCGTTTATTATTGCAGTGTTTCCTGATAAAGAAATATCTCCTCCCATTCTTACTAATTCTTGAACATGCATAAATCTGTTCTCAAAAATGGTTTCAACAACGGAGGATTGTCCATCTGCAATAGTATTTAATGATATGAATTGTGCTTGCATGTCTGTTGGAAAAAGAGGATATGGTGCAGTTGATATATCCACCGGTTTAAGATTATTATCCATTTTTAGATCAATAGTATCTTCTTTAATTTCTATTTTTGCACCTGCTTCATTTAGCTTTTTAAGAACACTATCCAAGGTTTTTGGCATAGAGTTTTTTATTGATACTTCTCCTCCAGTCATAGCAACCGCTGTTAAATAGGTAGCAGTTTCTATTCTGTCTGGCATGACTTCATAAGAAGTCTGTTTTAATTCTTTTACACCAAACACATTAAGTTCCTTTGTGCCTTTTCCATGAATCTTAGCTCCCATGCTGATTAAACAGTTGATAAGATCTACAACTTCAGGCTCTCTTGCAGCATTTTTAATTACGGTTTCACCTTCTGCTAAAACAGCTGCCATGATGGCATTCTCTGTTCCTGTAACGCTAATGGTATCAAACAGTATCTCAGCCCCTTTGAGTCCATTTTTTGCTTTAGCTTTTATATATCCTCCTTCAGTAATGACTTCTGCCCCTAATTTTTTCATACAATCTAGATGAAGATTTACGGGTCTACTTCCTATTGCGCATCCACCAGGTAAAGCAACTTCAGCTTGTCCAAATTTTGCCAAAAGAGGACCAAGTACTAAAACAGATGCTCTCATTGTTTTTACAAGTTCGTATCTTGCTAATTGATTTTTTAGATTTGAAGTATCGATTTCAAGATTCATATCTTCATCAAGAGTTATATTTGCTCCCATTGAACCTAGAACTTCTATCATGGTAGTAACATCTTTTAAATGTGGGATATTGCTTAAAGTTAATTTGCCTTCTAACAAGAGAGAAGAAGCTAAAATTGGAAGGGCTGAATTTTTTGCTCCAGAGGCTTTCAAGGTTCCCTTAAGTGAATGGCCTCCCTCAATGATAAGTTTATCCATTAATTTTCTAGGTTTAAAGAATCTTCTTCAATACTCCAAGAATCTATTGCAAGATCTAAGTTGTTATTATTTTCTTTAACAAGAGATGCAAATTGTTTTCGGTAAAGCGAAACTATATCTATACCATCCAAAACTATGCCGACTACTCGCCAGTCCTTACTATCTTTAAGTTTTATTTTTTTCATTTTATAGATTAATTTAAATTTTCTTCCTGAAAAGTCAGTATTCAATTGGACAACCGCTAAATCCATTCGTTCGTTAGGGTGAAAGTGAGACTCAATTGATATATCGGCAGCTTCTACGCTGCTTAATGCGCCAGAATAAGAGTCTAGTAGAGTGCTTTTAAACTTTTCGTTGAATTTAAAAATTTGTTTTTTTGTGGCTGCTGTAAATAGTCTCTTACCCATAACTCTTTTTGATATTTCTTCAGGGGGAATCAGTCTTGAGAACCTTATCTCAAACTCATTCAGAAATTTCTCCTTATCTGAATCAAATAAATCTTGATTCTTATTAAGAAAATTAAAGATTTCATTATGTTTAGAGTTCACAAAGTCCTCTACCTCAGTATCTAAGAACGAGTATTTAGAAAAAATAATGATAAAAAATAAGAAAAAGTACTTTTTCATTTATAATCGAATTTATAAGCTCTAGTCTACTACAGGATAATAAACCACAGATGAAAAAACCAAAAAAAATTAATTTTTTTGAAATTGGCAAAAAAGTCATTTCAAATGAAATAGATGCGCTTAAAAAAGTTTCTTCAGGAATTTCCAAAAATGAGTTTAATGAGATTTGTGACTTTTTATCGAAGACAAAAGGAAATTTAATTTTTTTGGGTATTGGAAAGTCAGGAAAGGTGTCTGAAAAGATATCGGCTACGCTCTCGAGCCTAGGAAGGCCATCTTTTTACATTAATGCTGCTGAAGCTAGTCATGGAGATCTTGGAGCAATAACTAAAAAAGATTCATTAATTATTTTCTCTTTTTCAGGAGAGACCGAAGAATTAGTAGACCTTCTTCCAAATCTCAAGCAAAAAAAAGTGAATATTTGTTCTGTAACCGGAAACAAAAACTCAACCATAGCATTATCATCTGTAGCGCATATATCTTTGAATTTAGAAAAAGAGGCGGATGTGCTGAATCTTGCCCCAACATCTAGCACGACTGCCATGATGATGATTGGAGATGCTGTCTCTATAGCTTTAACAAATCATGAAGGTCTGAAAAGATCAGATTTTGGTGCAAATCATCCAGGAGGTAGTCTAGGAAAAAGTTTCATTAAGGTAAAAGAAGTTATGGTTAAAGAAAAAGATTTACCCTATATAGATGGAGATATTTCTATAATTGATGCAATGGAAAAAATTTCAAAAAAAGGCTTTGGCTTAGGCTTGATTAAAATTAAAGGTCTCGTAAAGGGTATATTTACAGATGGAGATTTAAGAAGATTGATAAACAATCGAATAGATATTACTTCGACTCCTATTAAAAATGTCATGACAAAAAATTTCAAATTTGTTAATGATTTTGATCTTGTCCTAGATGTTTCAAGGATAATGGAAAAGCAAAAAATTTATTCATTGATTGTTAAAAATTCTAATAAAAAAATAACAGGTTTAATCAGAATGCATGAAATTCTTTCAGCAAAAATAATTTGATGCCAAAAAGCCTATTTGTTTATATTGTTGCTCTATTTTTTCTTATCGGTTCTGCCCTATTTCTGTCTTCATTTTTTTTAACTACATCATCTTCTGAATTGATAAAACAAAATAACGATATAGTTTTTGAAGCAAAAAATATCTCCATTAATTTAGGTTTTAAAGAAAGTGATTTTATTTTAAAAGTGAAATCTTCAATGGTTAATTCTCTTAAAGAGGAAAAAAATCTTTATGTTTACCAGCCAAAAATAGATATTTCTGGAAAAAATACCTTTTTAAAAATTATCTCAAATAAGGGGACAATTGCTTACGACAAAAATTTATTGCGACTTGAAAATAAAACGGAGATATCTGGTAAAACAAATAATAAAAATATTATAGGAAAAGCTGACAAAATTGATGTCGATTTTAATAAAAGAAACTTATCATCCGATGAATTAATCCTTTTTATAGATGAGTATGAAATCTCTTTGAATGAAATTATTTTGAATGATGATGAAATAATTTTTAAAGGTAATCCCTTATATTTAAAGGATAATGAAGGGATTGTGACAGAAACTCCTTTAGTGAAGTTAAAATCAAACGGAGAATTAATTTTTCCATCAAAACTAAATATTAAAAACTATTAATTCATATGCGTATTGACGGGAAAAAACTAAAAAAAGTTTCCAGCAAAATTAACATTCTTGAGGGCATAGATATCTCTATAACTTCAGATCGCATATATGGTTTGCTAGGTCCAAATGGAGCAGGAAAAACATCTTTATTTTCAATTTTAGCTGGTTTGAGTAAACCTTCTGAAGGAGAAATCCTTTATGACTCAAAAGTAGTGAATGACTTAAGTTTTGAGCAAAGGTCAGAGCTAGGTGTAATTTACCTTCCTCAAGAACCTTCCGTATTTAGAGAACTTACAGTTCTTGAAAATATTAAAGCGGCTCTAGAAGCGAAAAAGCATACTAAGAAAGAAATTGAAAATAAATTAATTCAACTCTCTAAAGAATTTGATCTGATGAGTATAAAGTCTCAGAAGTGTAATTCGTTGTCGGGAGGTCAGAGAAGAAGGGTTGAAATTGCTAGAGCAATTGCGCTTAATCCAAAACTTATACTGCTCGATGAACCCTTTGCAGGCATTGATCCTCTCATAATTAGCGAGATCAAGGCATTAATCAAAAGCCTTAAAGAAAAAGGTATAGGGGTTCTTATAAGCGATCACAATGTAAATGCTACTTTGGATATTTGCGATTTTATATATGTCATGAATTCAGGACAACTTATAGCTCAGGGAATTCCAAATGAAATTGTACAGAACGAAGTCGTTAAAAAGGTCTATCTGGGTAATGTGACTTCGTAAAGATTTTACTGACCATAAGTGAGTTTTATCCTTAGATATCTCAAAATTCCATAAATAATTGGCCAAAATAAACTAGAGATAATTGTTAAAATAAATAATTCAAAAATTATAGATAGAATAAAATAATTAGAAATTAAAATGAAATAAATTTGATAAATTAGAACGATGATTGCCACAATTAAAGATTGTTGTAGCCTAAATAAAGCTCTAAACCTATGGAAATATCTTTGTGAAAAGTATGATGCCAAAAGAAATATAACTACATGAGTGCCCAAAAGATATCCTAAAAAAACATCTAAAATAAAGCCAGAAAGCATGGTCCAAAAAAAGCCTATATTTCTAGGAGTTGCTACATTCCAATAAATTAGAGTCATCAAAGTTAAAGGCAAAGTTAATCTAGATAATAGGAAGTCGTTTAATAAAATCTCAACTATTGAGGCGATGATTAAAGTTAGTCCTACGAAAAAATAAAAAGTAAAAATAGAAGGTTTTTTATCGTCGAGACTATTCATGGCTTAGTAAAAAGAACTTTAGAACCGAAACTAAAGTCAAAGGTATTTTCAACTGTAATAGATAAAAAATTTGATTGATCATTTTCCTCAATCTCGGATACCCTTCCAAGCGAAAAACCTTCTGGAAATCTACCTCCCAGTCCAGAGGAAACGATTTCATCTCCTTTTTGAATATCCCCATTTTTTTTAAATTCTTCAATTTGAAATCTTCTAGGCTCACCTGTTCCTACTAAAATTACATTTTCTAAAGTCCTAGAGTTCTTTGCTGGAACTTTTAATGATGCATCGTGAAGAGGTATTATTTTTATTGAGTTACTAAGTAATTCGTCTATAACTCCAATTAGCCCAAAAGCATTGAAAGCAATCATATCTTTTGTAATATTATTTGTTCTAATTTCAACTGAAATAAATTCTTTTGGAAATTTTTTGAAATCTATGATCTTTCCAAAAAAAATTTCTTTTTCCTGAAAACTCTTACTTAGGTCAAAGAGCTGCTCAAGCTCATTTAAAGAAGTTTTCGTATTTTTAAGAACGAGATTTTGATTTTCTAAATCTCTTACCAGATTTCTTAACATATTAATTTCTTCAGAAAGCTTTTTTTGTGATGAAAAATAAGAACTAAAAGAATTTACGGTATCTTTAGCAAGGTATTCAATTTGAGTGAAAGGAGAAAAAATATATGACGAAACGATTCTAATTTTAGTGCTTAGCTCAAAAGAATAATCACCGTACATTATTAGAAGAGTAAAAAGAATAGCTGGATATAGACGACTTGCGCGCATTGACCCAGTAGTGAATATAGCTGATTGCGCAATATCAGTTTGTTTGTGTTCACCGCCGAACATAAAATTACTCTGTGGATAGGAGGTCTACATCAAATTTATCAATTATGTCTAAAGCAATTCCTCCACCTTTTACTACACATGTCAAAGGATCATCGGCAACAATTACTGGAATTCCGGTTTGTTCGGATATCATTATATCCAAGTCTGTGAGCAAAGCGCCTCCTCCTGTCAGAACTATTCCTCTTTCAGATATATCTGCACTCAATTCCGGCGGAGATTGTTCTAAGGCATTTCTTATAGATTGAAGGATTGAAGATAAAGGTCCCGATATTGCTTCATAAGCTTCTAGGCTTGAAAAATTAATTGTATTTGGAACACCTTCAGCTAAATTTCTTCCTCTAATTTCCATCGATTTATCTTCACTTTCAGGAGTTGCGCATCCAACAGTTTCTTTTATTCTTTCTGCGGTAGATTCGCCAACCAATACTCCATATTTTCGTCTAATATAAGAAACAATAGCTTCATTGAATCTATCTCCTCCTGTTTTTAAAGAGCTGGAAAAAACAACACCATTGAGGGCAAGAATGGCTATTTCAGTAGTGCCTCCACCAATGTCCACCACCATTGAGCCCGATGCATCTTCAACTGGAAGTCCTGCACCAATTGCAGCTGCCATTGGCTCTTCTATGAGCCTCACTTCTCTAGCACCTGCTTGAAGGGCTGATTCTCTTATTGCCCTTCTCTCTACTTGCGTTGATTGACAAGGCACGCAGATCAATATTCTTGGGCTTGGTTTAAAAAAATTTTCACCATGAACGACTTGAATAAAATGTTGAAGCATTTTTTCTGTTACTTGAAAATCCGCAATAACTCCATCTTTAAGTGGTCTAATTGCTTCGATGTTTCCAGGAACTCTTCCAAGCATTCTTTTTGCTTCAGAGCCTACCGCAACCACTGATCTATGGCCCTCAGATTTTTTTATAGCTACAACGGATGGTTCATTTAGAACAATTCCCTTTCCTTTGGCAAAAATGAGTGTATTAGCAGTGCCGAGGTCAATTGATAAATCTGTTGAGTAGATGCCTTTTAGAGCTTTTAGAACCATAATTTTGTAACTTTTTAAATAATTCGAATAGTAGTTGATTTTAAGTTGATATAAAATCTTCCTCTCTTTAATCATTATAATGAAAATTACTGAACAAGACCTTAAAAACATCTCTTTATTGAGTAAAATCAAGATTGACGAAGAAACATCTGACTCTTTGGTAAAAGACCTGGAATCAATTTTGACAATGGTTAATAAAATGGATGAGTTAGATACTTCAAAAATAAATCCATTAACTCATCCCATAGATAATACTCAGAATTTAAGAGAAGACATCGAAAAAAAAGACATTGAAAGAGAAAAACTTCAAGAACTTTCTAAAGAAAAAGACTCTGGTTTTTATCTTACTCCTAAAGTAATTGAATAATTATGAGTGAATTAGTAAATCTTTCTTTGACAGATCAAATACTTGGGCTTGGTGATAAATCTTTCTCCTCTAAAGAAATTACAGGAGCATATTTAAATGAAATTAAGAAAAAAGAATCTCTAAATTGTTTCATTTCAGTCTTTGAAGAAGAATCGGAAGAAAAAGCCCTAATAGCAGACGAAAATATTGCAAAAAACAAAGCTAGGCCTCTAGAAGGGATTCCAATTGCTCACAAAGATATTTTTTGTATTAAAGATAAAAAAACAACTTGTGGTTCTAAAATGTTATCCAACTTTATTTCTCCTTATTCTTCCGAAGTTTTCTCTAAATTAGATACTGCCGGAGCAATTACCTTAGGAAAAACAAATATGGATGAATTTGCTATGGGATCTTCTAACGAAACAAGCTTTTATGGAAATGTATTAAACCCTATTAATGAAAAACTTTCTCCAGGAGGTTCTTCTGGAGGATCAGCAGCAGCTGTTAGAGCCAATCTTTGCTCATTTGCAACTGCAACTGATACAGGAGGCTCTATAAGACAGCCAGCTTCTTTCTGCGGAGTTACAGGTATAAAACCTACTTATGGAAGAGTTTCCAGATGGGGAATGATTGCTTTTGCGTCCAGCCTTGATCAAGCAGGAATAATCGCAAAAAATGCTAAGGATGCCGCCATAGCTCTCAAATATATATCTGGATTTGATCAAAAAGACTCGACATCTTTGAATGAAGAAGTTAAAGATTTACAAAAGGAAGTCGATGCAGATCAAGAGCATGTAATTGGAATTCCTAAAGGACTAATTGAAAATATTAAAAATGATCAGGTGCGGGATTCTTTCAAGAATGCCATTTCCATTCTTGAAAAAGATG
>CACOQX010000020.1 GCA_902629465.1 uncultured SAR86 cluster bacterium
CAACAGCCATCCCAGCATTACCCTTTTTACAAACAAATGAAGTTCTTTTGTTACCAATCAATGTTTCATGACCTTTGAGAATGACTGTCGCATTGTATTTATCGCAAAGCTTAACTAATGCTAGTGATCTATTTTTCTGAATTGTCGAGACCTTTGTCTTAAGCAATCTTGCTGCTTCTCCTGGATGAGGCGTAAGGATTAATTTTTTTGGTAACTTAATCTTTAGTCTATTTTCAGAGAGGATATTCAATCCATCAGCATCAATTAAAATCGGTAAATTCTCTTTTGCTGCAAAGTTTGTCGCTTTATATAGCATCTGATTAGCCCAATAATTTCTTCCCAATCCTGGACCAACACAAATGGCTGTCTTATTGGGTAAGTGATTTTCCAAGTCAGAGATACTTTCTACAGTTTTTGTCATAACTTCTGGACAATATGCCAAAGCTGCAGATAGGTGATTTTTTCTTGTTGCCAAGGTCGCCAAACCTGCACCGCTTACAAGAACTCCTTTTGAAGAAAGAAGGGCAGCACCACCAAAACCAAGATTTCCTGCAATAACTAAAACATGCCCATAGTCTCCCTTATTCGTGTCAGGATTTCTGATGAGCTTTTTTTCTATATTTATAGATTTGAATTCTTTTATTTTCAATTTGTATAAAAATTTATTAAATATATTATGTACAAACAATCCTGAAATCTAAAATTTATATGTCAGAAAAAGATTCCAAAGATATCAAAGTTGAAAGAAATCCTAAGATCAATATTCAACAAGCTGATCCTTCTTTACCGCCTTCTGAACCTAAACCTGCAGCTACGGTCCTACTGGTTAGAACCATCGAAGAAACAGTAGAAGTATTTATGATTCAAAGATCAATCAAAACGAATTTTGGTGGGGCTTGGGTGTTTCCAGGAGGAAAATTGGATGAATACGACCTTAAGGATGATATCAATAATTATTGCCATGGCTTAACAGATGAAGTTGCATCGCAATTATTAGGAGTTAAATCAGGCGGACTCAATTATTGGATTGCTTGTATAAGAGAATGTTTTGAAGAATGTGGCGTGTTGTTGGCTTATCGAAGTAATGGAGAGGTTTTCGGGTCTTCAGAAGGTAAGGAAAAAGAAATTCTCAATGAATATCGAGATAAATTGAATCGAGGTGAACCAGTTTTATTGGAACTGTGTCAAAAATTGGACTTGCAACTTGCTGTAGATCGTTTGGCTTACATTTCGCATTGGGTTACGCCAAAATCTGAAGCGAAAAGATACAGTACACATTTTTTTATTGCGCTATTTCCAGAAGGGCAAAGTGCCAAGCATGATGGTAGTGAAGGGGTAAAAAGTATTTGGATTAAGCCTGAAGATGCTCTCGCTCAAGGAGAAAAAGGTGAGTTTCCAATAATTTTTCCTACCATTAAAAATTTAGAATCCATAAGGGGTTTCACCGATACAGAAACACTACTAAAAAATAAAGTGGAAGATCAAAATAACATTGTGACAGTTGAGCCTAAAATTTTTATGCAAGATGGAAAGATGGTTTTGCTTATGCCAGGAGATGAGGGCTATGACGATCACTGAGCTATCGCCATTAGTCAGAAGGATTACAGCGGGCAATTCCAGTGTTTTTACTGGACCTGGAACGAATACTTATCTTGTCGGTAAAGAAGAAATCACGGTGATTGATCCGGGTCCAGCTATGCCAGAGCATATTGAAAATATTGCTAAAGCTTGTGGCAATGATATTAAACAAATCTTGGTAACTCATACTCATCCTGACCACTCACCGGGAGCCAAGTTATTGCATCAAAGAACTGCAGCACCTGTCATGGGGATGTATGCTAAATACAAACAAAATCAAGATAAAACTTTTAAAGCAAATCGAGTTTTATCCGATGGAGATGAAATTAAAGAGTTCGAGTACAACCTCAAAGTAATTCACACTCCTGGACATGCTTCAAATCACCTATGTTTCTATTTAGAAGAAGAAAATTTAATTTTTTCTGGTGACCACATTATGGAAGGTTCTACTGTGGTGATAGGACCGCCTGATGGAAACATGAAAGAATATCTTGATTCTTTAGA
Source organism: uncultured SAR86 cluster bacterium (assembly GCA_902629465.1). Classification (GTDB taxonomy): domain Bacteria; phylum Pseudomonadota; class Gammaproteobacteria; order Magnimaribacterales; family AG-339-G14; genus MEDG-81. The sequence goes on from CACOQX010000020.1 coordinate 2,083, forward strand.
GAAACTGAAACCTTTTGAAGCAGACTTATTAGCTCCTGGGCATGGCAATCTAATGAAAGATCCTAATAGTGTGGTTGATTGGCTCGTCAGCCATAGAATGTTTAGAGAAAAGAAAGTCGTGGATGCACTTACTGAATTTTCTAAAGCCAACTTGGATCAATTGGTGAAGAAAGTTTATGACGATGTCGACGAAAGGCTTCACGGTATCGCAAGAGCTTCTTTATTAGCTCACTTGAATAAATTGATCGAAGAGGATAAAGCGGTAAGCAAAGGTGAAGAGTTTCACTGGAAAGGCTAATTTTTTTATTTAAATCAATAAGTTACTCTTTTAAAAATCTCCCCTAGTGAATTTTGCAACGACTCAGGACTATAATTATTTAAGGAGAAAAAAATGAATAAGATATTTTTAATAATTACAATTTTTATATGCTCTTATGCTCATGCTACTCAAAAATATTACATGATGGGAATAGGGCAAAATGATTGTGGTACTTTTCTTGAAGATTATGATGAGAGTCTTAAAAAATATGACGACAAGTTTTTAGAAGATTTAAAGGACATAATGCTCAATAGATATACGGATTATGCTCATGGAGTAATAGTTTCAAGATATAACTTAAATGCACGATATAGTAAAATCAATGACAAAACTCATAGTAATCTTCAGTTTTATCCTCAATTACCAACTCTTAAAAGACTCCTTTATAAAGCATGTAATGAAAATCTGAAAATGCAATTTCACACTGCAGTAAATAGAATTTACAACCAAAACGCAAAAGAATTCTCTGATTAATTCTTCTTCGGATTAGGTAATTTATCTGAACTTCACTCCACAGCCACCATGTCCACAGTAGCCGTTGGGGTTTTTTGCTAAGTATTGTTGGTGGTAATCCTCAGCATAGAATTCTTCTGAAACGGGTAAGATTTCCGTGACAATTTCACCAAAGCCATTGGCGTCTAGTTTTGCTTGATAAATTTCTTTGGTTTTGACGGCTAGTTCTTCTTGAGCTTTATCAAAAAAATAAATTCCAGAACGATATTGCGTACCTACATCGCCACCTTGGCGCATGAATTGGGTAGGATCGTGTCCCTCCCAAAAGACTTGCAATAATTCTTCTAAGTTGGAAGCATCTTCGTAAGTCACAAAAACAATTTCAGAGTGGGCAGTTAATCCCGAACAAACTTCTTCATAAGTAGGGTTGGGTGTGTGTCCAGCAGCATAGCCAACGCCGGTAACTTTGACACAATCCAAATCCCAAAACATTTTCTCTGCTCCCCAAAAGCAGCCCATGCCAAAAAGTATTCTGGGACTATCTTGTGACATGCACTCAGACATAGGCGCACCGGTCACGAAATGATTTTCTGGGTTGTAAATTGCCTGAGTTCTTCCAGGCAGACAATCTTCTTTGATAGGTATTTCTAAACTTTTGAATCCAAACATTTATTTATTTAATCTTTCTTTGATCAAGATGTCTACGATACTGGGATCAGCAAGTGTGGTGGTATCACCCAAATTGTCCAATTCGTTTTCTGCAATTTTTCTTAAAATCCTACGCATGATTTTTCCGGATCGGGTTTTGGGTAAATCGTAACAGAATTGAATGGAATCCGGTTTTGCAATGGGACCGATTTCTTTGACGATGAGGCCAATTAATTCTTGATGGATTGCATCAGAAGCTTCTGCTTCTTTCATAAGGTTCACATAACAATAAATTCCTTGTCCCTTGATTTCATGATCAAAACCAACTACCGCAGCTTCTGCTACTGCTTGGTGTAACACCAAAGCACTTTCTATCTCTGCCGTACCCAAGCGATGCCCAGAGACATTTAAGACATCATCAACTCGACCTGTGATTCTATAAAAACCATCAGCATCTCGCTCAGCGCCATCCCCTGTGAAATAAAAACCTTTGTAAGTTGAATAGTAGGTTTCAACACATCTTTGATGATCTCCATAAACCGTTCTGATTTGTGATGGCCAAGAACTTTTAACGACCAAATTGCCTTTACCCGGTCCTTCGATTTCATTGCCTTCTTCATCCACAAGCGCAGGATTGATCCCAAGGAAAGGTTTACCAGCACAACCTGGTTTTTGATCAGAAAATCCTGCCAAACCGGAAATCATGATGCTGCCGGTTTCGGTTTGCCACCAAGTGTCGACTATCGGGCACTGGCCTTTACCAACCTCATGGTAATACCACTCCCAAGCTTCTGGATTTATAGGCTCTCCAACCGTACCCAATACTTCCAAAGATTCTCTCGAAGAGGATTGCAAAGGTTCATTACCATGGGCCATAAGCGCTCTAATCGCAGTAGGGGCGGTGTAGAAAATATTAACTTGATGCTTATCAATTACATTCCAGAATCTAGAAACATCGGGGAATGTCGGTATGCCCTCAAACATCAAAGTGGTTGAGGCATTTGCCAAAGGACCATAGACAATATAAGTATGACCTGTAACCCAGCCGACGTCTGCGGTGCACCAGTAAGTGCTGTCTTCTTTTAAATTGAAAATGTATTTGTGACTCAAGGCTGCACCCAACAAATATCCTCCGGTGGTATGGAGGACCCCTTTGGGTTTTCCTGTCGAACCTGAAGTATAAAGAATGAAAAGCGGGTCTTCGGCATCCATCTCTTCACAAGGACAATCTGCATCAAAGTTTTCGATGTCTTGGTAATAGTCGACATCCACTTCATTTTCTTTAATAAGAGCGCTCTCAGTTCGATTTACGACAATTACGCTGTGCACATTAGGACAGTCCTTCAGAGCTTCATCCACATTATTTTTAAGCGGGACAAGTTTTCCTCCTCTGATTCCTTCGTTTGCGGTTATGACTGCGGTGCAATCCGAGTCTAAAATTCTATCTTTCAAGGATTCGATGGAGAATCCTCCAAAAACCACTGAATGAATCGCACCAATTCTGGCACAAGCCAACATTGCATAAGCCGCCTCAGGAATCATAGGCATGTAAATGCAAACTCGATCGCCTTTTTTTATATTTCTGGATTTTAAAAGGTTGGCGAACTGACAAACGTTCTTATGCAACTCTTGAAAGGAAATTTCTTTATTGTCATTAGGATCATCGCCTTCCCAAATGATTGCGGTTTTGTTCGCATGATTTTCCAAGTGACGGTCAACACAATTAAAACAAGCATTCAATTTTCCTGTTTTGAACCAAGCTACTTCGCCTGCTTCCAAATCAGATGTAGTCACTTCATCCCAATTGGAAAACCAGTCTAGAGTGTCTTCAGCTTTTTTCTGCCAAAAGCTCTCTGGATTATTTATTGACTCTTGATATTCAGTATTGAAATCTTCTTCAGAGATTATGGAATTTTTCTTTTTTGCTTTGCTTACCGAATAAGTTTTCATTAAATAATTCTATCTTGAAAACTTTAGTCAAAGCTAAAGTTTTTGAATTCTTGCGCTTGGCAATTTATTTCTTTGAGTGGGTTTATGAAAAAGTCCCGGTTTTGCCAATCGTAGTGCGGCACTTTTAAAATAGGCGTTTCTATTGTTTCATCATCAAAAAAGACAATATCGATATCAATGGTTCGAGGTTTCATGTGAGAATCTTTTTCGCGTTTGAGTTTCGTTTCAATTTTTTGTAGATGCTCAAGAAGCACCAAAGGCGAGAACTTCGTTTCAACTTCCAAAGCTAGATTGAAAAAAAATGGCTGGTCAATTGGACCGTAAGCGGGAGACTTATAGATTTCGCTTTCTTTTAGAATTTTTGTTTCAGAAAGTGCTCTTATTTCTGTCTTGGCATTTTCGAGATTTGTTGACCGATTTCCTAAGTTTGAGCCTAAAACCAAGTACGCAAGATGCAACGACATTAACCGAACTGTTGTTTCTCTTTAATTTCGTCGACGGTTTTGCAATCGATGCATTTGGTTGCAGTCGGTCTGGCTTCCAGTCTTTTGATACCAATTTCAACACCACAGGATTCACAATAACCGTAGAGATTATCCTCTAAGTCCTTCAGAGAAAGATCAATCTTTGCTATGAGTTTTCGTTCTCTTTCTCTTTTTCTCAATTCCAGCATAAATTCTTCTTCTTTTGCAGCACGATCCAAAGAATCTGGAAAATTACTTTGATCTTGTTGAATTAATTGTTCAGTTTTTTCTTGTTCTTCAATAAGAGCTTCTTTCCAAGCGGTCAGCATTCCAAGAAAATGCTTCTGCTGATTTTTGTTCATGTATTTTTCTGATTTTTTTGACCTATAAGGTTGGAAATTCTTTAAGAAAGCTGAAAAATCCGTTGGAGAAGCGCTGACTTTAGCTGCCGCTTTTTTTGGTGCTTTTTTTGCAGCAGCTGCTTTTTTTACTGCTTTGGCTGGTTTCTTCGCGACGGCCTTTTTTACTGGTTTTTTTTGTACCTTAGTTACTTTTTTAGCTGCAGGCTTTTTTGCTTTGGTTGGTTTTTTGGAATTTTTAGTAGCCATAATTTTGAAGAGCTGAATTTATCAAAAGAAGATGAAAGTATCCAGTTAATTTTTTATTTTTTAGAGAACTCCTTTAAATATTCCATGTATTTATTTTTTTTAAGTCTGGGTCCAATTTCAGCAACCCCTTTTGAAGCCAGAAAGTTACCAAATCTTACTGATTCTGCGTTTTCCCAGCCTTCACTTAAACCGTGAATTACGCCACCCGCAAACATATCTCCAGCACCATTAGTGTCAACTGCCTTAGCTTCATAAGCGGATACCTCATAGGTTTGATTTTCTTCAAGAACCATAGTTGGGTTTACTCCGTTAGTGATAAAAATTGTTTTTGCATAGTTTCGTAAGCCATCGAACTCATTTGCATCACAAAAAGTTTTTGCTTCTTCATGGTTACAAAATACGTAATCTATTTTCACGTTCATCCAGGATTTCAGTTCATCTTTGAAACCGGCCACAATTCCAGGATCAGAAAGACTCAAAGCTATTTTGATATTGGATTCGTGACAGCTTTTGATGAGTTTCTTTGCGGTATCTTTTGTATCAGGTGAAGTAACTACATAAGCTTCCATAAAGAGCAAATTTGTTGCAGAAACTTGCTCGAAATTTATTTCAGAAAATTTTGTTTCAGAACTCACACCTAGATAAGTATTCATTGTTCTTTCTGCATCCGGGGTAATTAAAACAATACAGTTTCCGGTTTTACCATTTGATGATGTGATGCAGTTTGATATTTCAATGTTATTGTCTTTCAAATCGGCATTATAGATTGCGCCATCTTCATCTTCTGCAACTTTACCAATGAAGCCAGAACTGGTTCCCAAAGCTGAAGCTGCATAAATACTATTAGTTGCTGACCCGCCACACGAAGATATTTGATCGTAATTTTGATTTTGTAGAAAAGTGAGTAACCCATTCTGCTCCTCTTCAGAATTTAAAGTCATTAAACCTTTTTCAATACCTAGCGCATTTAGCGCATCATCTTTTATAAGAAATTGCTTATCGACTAGTGCTGCGCCAAAACCAATAACTTTCATAACCTTTTATACTCATTTAAAACGTTTTGAGGATTTTCAAAGAGGGCTTCACTTAGAGCAAAACAAGAATAGCCTAAACTCCTAACTTCCCCGATATTTTTTTTATTGATACCTCCAATAGCTACTAGAGGCTTATCAGTATAGCTTAGGAATTTTCTTTTTACGCTCTCATTTGTCTCCGGAATAGTTGACTTAGTATTGGATGGATAAAAAGACCCAACTGCCAAATAAGTCCATTTGATTTCATTTTCAGGAGGGTTGACCACCAGCTCCTTATTCCATTTGCAAGATAAGCCGCATATCAAATTTTTTGAAATAAATTCTTTATTCTTTTTTAAGAGGTCTACGTTTCCTTCAGATGAGTAATCCTCTAAACCTAGGTGAAAGCCATCGGCACTTATTTCCAAGCAAATTTCAACGTGATCATTGATAACTAACTTGGCTCCATATTTTTTGGTCAATTTCAAAAGCGCATGAGCTTTTTCTTGAAGAGTCTTTTTATCAAGAATTTTGTCTCTGTACTGAATGAGTTTAATTCCTTCTTTGAGCAAGACTTCGGTTTTAGTAAGCAAATCGTTTTCTTCCAAGCCAGAAGGAGTAATTGCATATAGTCCTTGAATCATTATTAGATTTTAAGAATATTCTGATGAATGTGATTTCTAGAGTTTTTTACTAAAACTCTCATGAGGTTTTGCGATTTAGAACAAGCATCCTTCAAACTTTTTTTATTTGCCAAAAAGCATAAGATGGATGTTGATAAAGCACACCCGCTACCATGAATGGTAGTTTTAATCTTAGGAACTTCATCGATATTTACTAACTCGCCTTTGGAGTAAAGATGATTTCTAATTTTTCCTTTTTTTAATTCTCCAGTTACATAAACATTTTCAATACCTTGATCGTGTAAAAATAAAATACCATCAAAAATATTTTTTTTGTTTGCAAGTGTTTTTAATTCGTACACGTTTGGCGTTAATAAAGTTGCTTTCCTATAGAGCTTTTGTATGAGTAGATTCAGATCTTTTTTCAAAAAAAGTTTTTTTCCAGTTCCTGTTTTTAAAATGGGATCAATGACTACTAATTTAGGCTTGTTTGAAGCAATTAAGTTACTTAATTTATGAGCTATTTTGATGTTTGGGACCAAGCCAATCTTGAAATATTTCAGTGAAAAGTTTTTTAAAAGATTGTTAAAAGATGCTTGAATATATTTCTCTTCTTGAGGAATAATTTTTTCAAAACTTTTTAAATTTTGAATAGTCTCACAAGTAAGAATTGAGAGACAATGCTTGCCGTGATGATTTGCAATTTGTGCGTCAACTTGAATTCCGGCTCCACCCGTGGGGTCGTGTCCGGCAATAGATAGAATTAGGTTGTCATCCTTGATCATGCAATAAAGTATAATGTGTTTGCAAAATTAAAATAAACAAATGTCTTTGAATATTGGAATTGTAGGTGCTACAGGCTATGTGGGAGAGGAGCTTGCTTCGATTATCGAATCTAGGGAAGATTTAAGTCTTGCCTTTGTTTCATCTTTTTCGCATGAAGGAAAGAGATACAAAGAGGTCTATTCAAAAACGAACAGTAAGTTAGTTTTACAACCTATAGATCAAATGCCTGAGAATCTTGATTTTGTTTTTTTTGCAACCAAACACGACTACTCAATGGACTATGTTCCAGAGATATTAAAAAAAGGCGTAAAAGTTATTGATCTTTCAGCAGATTTTAGACTTTCAAATGGAAAAATTTGGCAAGAAACTTATGACAGCAAACATAGGGCAGATGATCTTTTGCCTCAAGCTATTTATGGCTTGCCTGAATATTCTGCAGAAAAAATTAAAGCAGCAAATTTAGTGGCAGTACCCGGATGTTATCCAACTGCTTCCATACTTGGCTTGCTTCCAGTCATTCCATACTTACAAAAAAATTCAAAAATTATTTTGGATGCTAAATCTGGAATAAGTGGGGCTGGCAAATCTACAGTAGAAAATGGTCTTGAAGAGGATATCAAAGAAAATTTTAAATCTTATAATGTTGGTTTTCATAGACACCAACCGGAAATTACAGATTTCTTAAAAATGGAATTCAATCTTGAGCATGAGATCATTTTCATCCCGCATCTTCTGCCGCTTTTTAGAGGAGAATACGTGACGCTTTATTGTGAAGTCAGCCAAAATGATTTAGACCTAAATGAATTGTATGAAAGTTATTATGAGAAGCATAAATTAGTGAGGGTCAAAGAAAAGGGAGAAATTGCTGAAATCAAAGATGTAATTAATACATTCTATTGCGATATATCCGTTTCATATGCTTTTCAAAGTAATACAATTGTTGTTAATTCGGCAATTGATAACCTCTTAAAGGGTGCCGCAAGCCAAGCTATACAATGTTTGGATATAATGAGTAACTGATATGGTTGAAAAATTTGTTCCAAAAGAACTTAACATTACTGAAAATGCTGTTTTAAAGGTTAAAAACCTAATAGCTGAAGAAAACAAAAAAAATCTTCACCTCAGGGTTTTTGTAACCGGAGGAGGCTGTTCAGGTTTTCAATACGGTTTTAAGTTAGATGACAATACTGAAGACGATGATACGGTCTTGAAAGAAGATGAAGTATCGGTATTGATAGATTCTCTAAGTATCCAATATCTTTTTGGATCAACCTTGGATTATGTAGAAAATTTAGAAGGTTCTAAATTCATTATTGAAAATCCAAATGCAACTACAACCTGTGGTTGTGGAGCTTCTTTTTCAATTTAGTTTATTACTTCACCCATCAGACAAGGTTTGGAGCCGGTAACGCTGGTAAGCTTAATTTTTTGTTTTTCTAGTCTTTTCTTTGCCAACCAGGCAAAAGTCATAGCCTCCACATCAAGTGGGTCAATGCCTAAATCTGAAGTTTTAAAGAATTGCAGATTTTCTTCATTCAGTTCTCTAAATCTATTCATTAAATAATTATTTTTTGTTCCACCACCACAGAAGTAAATTTCATATTTTTTATTACAGTATTTCTGTAGGTCTCTTAAAATTGATTGAAATGTAATCTCGGTTAAGCCTGAAATTAAGTCTTCGTCCTTTAGCTTCTTTATTTCCAATGGGTCAAATCTAAATTTTCTTAAATCATAATTTTCAACTGTCTGACTTTTAGGAATTGGTTTTTTAAAGTAACTCGTATTAAGAAATTTTTTGATGGTATTTTCTAATACTTTAGGATTTCCTTTCTTTGCTAAGAATCCCTTGTTATCAAATTGCTTTTTTCCATTTGTTAAATTCTTAACAGCTTGATCTATGAAGCAATTTCCAGGTCCAATATCCCAGCCAAGAATCCTTCCCTTCGCAGGCAGCAAAGTTACATTTGTTATTCCGCCAATATTAACAATTGCACGATTAACTTTTGCTTGAGACATAAACTCATTATGAAAAGCTGGTGTTAGGGGAGCACCCAAACCACCATTTGCTATGTCGCTTTGTCGGAACCCATAAACAACTTTGATGCCTGTAAGCTTTCTAACTAATTCTGGATTTCCAATTTGCAAACTAAAGGGATTTTTTCTCGAAGAGCTGTGTTTTATTGTCTGCCCATGACTTCCAATGGCCTTGATCATCTGCTTATCTATTTTGGTTTTTTTTATTAATTGGTTAACGCATTTACTTATTAGCTCACCTAGAACATAATCCAATTCCTTTTGTTTTTTTTCGTAGTTAGGAAGTTCCTTATTTAGAACAAGCTCAAATATTTTATTTTTAACCGCTTTCGGTATTTTTTTTGAAAAACGATCTATAACTTTTAGCGAGTTTGAAAAGTCGACTAATAAAGCGTCAATTGAATCTGCAGAAGTTCCGGAAAGAACTCCAATGTATAAGTCATACTTCGGCATAAAATTTTAGGAACAGCTCATCCAGTCGATTAATCATTTTTATGGCATGATCAAAAAATTCTTTTTTTTCGACCTCTGATATAGGTTTCGCATCTGGTAGCTTCACAGTCAAAGGATTTGTGTGATTCCCTCCAACTCTAAATTCATAATGTAGGTGCGGCCCCGTTGCCAATCCTGTTTGGCCAACGTATCCAATAGTTTCACCTTGTTCAACCTTTGAACCATTATTCAATCTTGGATTAAATTTTGATAAGTGAGCATATCGAGTTGAGTAGTCTTCAGAATGTTTTACTTCGATAAGCTTCCCATAACCACCTTTATTCCCAATAAAAGATACCGTTCCTGAGCTTGTTGATCTTACTGGAGTCCCAGTAGGCGCTGCATAATCTACCCCTGTATGAGCTCTAATCTTATTCAACACAGGATGTTTTCTTTTCAGATTATAGCGAGAACTTATATATGAAAATTCGACTGGCGTTCTTAAAAAAGCCTTCTTGACATTTTCTCCTCTAGTCGAAAAATACTCTTTTGTTCCTGAAACTTTTGAAAAGAATCTTATTGCTGAAAAAACTTTTTTTCCTCTTTTAAATCGTGCAGCTTTAATATCTCCATTCTTGATTTTTTCTCCTTTATAAAAAAATTCTTCATATAGAATTTCAAAACTATCTCCTGATCTAATATCAAAAACAAAATCTATGTCCCAACCGAATATAAATACTAAATCCATAATTACACTATCAGATATTCCTTCTTTCAAAGCAGATTGATATAAGGATTCATCAATGGTCACAGAAGCAAATTTTTCAAAAACTTCTGGAATTCTTTCATGATTTTCGATGGAGTAACTTTTGTCTTTGAATTCTGCCAAAACTCCTTTCAAACCATTCCTGGTTACAAATATTTCTTTGGGTATTTTGTTTTCAGAGAATGAGATTTCTACAAAATCGCCGGTTTTTATGTTGGCAAGCTTCTCAGAACCTTTGGTTTTTATTAAGGCTTTTATG
>CACOQX010000021.1 GCA_902629465.1 uncultured SAR86 cluster bacterium
GATTTAAAGAAACTTCTTTCAGAAGAGACTGATTTAAAATTTTATAAACATAACGCATTGATTAAAGTTTCTGCTGCGTGGTTAATAGAAAGATGCAATCTAAAAGGATTACAATTTAATAAAGCACGAGTCTCAAAAAAACATTCTTTAGTGTTAATAAATGAAGATAAATCGCCAAATTCAATCTTGAAGCTAAAGAATAAAATAAAGACTATAGTTTCCTCTAAATTCAATATTAAATTGGAAGAAGAGCCTACAATTATTTAATGACTAAAGAGATAAATACCACTTCCTTATTTCAATCCATTTTAGAGGCTCAAAAAAACAATGAATTGCCTCCAGTGGAAAAATGGAACCCGCCTCTTTGTGAAAATGTTGATATGAAAATTGCAAGGGATGGCAAGTGGTATTTTAAAAACTCTCCAATAGGAAGAGAAAAAATGGTTAAACTTTTCAGCACTGTCATTAGATTTGATGATGATGGTTATTATTATCTAGTAACTCCAGTAGAAAAAATTAAGCTTGAAGTTGAGGATAAACCTTTTGTAATAAAAACATTTAATAAGGGATTAATAGACGGTAAAGAAGTTTTTTTATTTCAAACTAATGTCGATGATGTTGTTACTTTAAGTAACTCTAATCCTATTAGAGTTGAAATTAATGAAGATACTCAGGAACCTTCTCCTTATGTCTTAGTAAGAAAAAATTTGGAAGCTTTAATTAGCAGAAATGTTTTTTATCAACTGATTGAAGAAGCAGAATTAAATTCAAATACTCAAGAATTGGAAATTAATTCTTGCGGACATATATTTTCTTTAGGAAAAGTCATATAACCTATATATTTAATTTTTTTCCACATCTAATAATTCTTAAACTTGCTGCACCTTCTTCGAGTAGAGGCTCTAAGACATCAGCTAATCCTGTTTCTGCTCGCCAATTTGCATAGTTTGAATGATTGTCTAATGATTCCCAATTTTCTATCAAATAAATAGTTCTTGTTGATATATCTTCATAAGTATCTATTGAAATACATCCTTCGAAAGCCCTTGTATCTACCAATGCTTCTTTGAGAGTCTTTTTTAAATCTTCAAACTTATCTTCTTTTGCTGGGAACTCAACGATAACTAAATTTTTCATATGTTTACAACTGTAATAATATCAAATTTTATTTAACTACATTAGGAGAGAAAATGAAAAAATTAATTTTTGTTGTACTTTTTGGATTGTCATCAATCGGTTTTAGCGGACCAGTTGTTGAAATTTATGAATGCCAAATCAATAAGGGTAAAACCTTGGAAGATTTATCTAATATGATGGATACGTTTTCTACATATTTAAAGAAAGCTGGTTTATCCGACGCTTACAAAGCTCATGTTGGTTTTCAACAAATTCCTATAAAGCCAGGTTCTGTAAATTGGATAGGAATTTCACCTACAGCGGAGGATTTTGGCAAAGCTATAGAATGGTTTACTTCATCTAAGGATGGGCAAGCTTTTGGAGAGTTATATCAATCTGTTTATACTTGCCAAGAGTCTTTTATGACCTATATTACTGCTTCATCAAAATAAATTAAATGTAAAAGGCTGATGCATAATTAGCCTTTTACATATTTGGATAATTAGGACCGCCCATACCCTCAGGGGTCACCCAAACAATATTCTGACTTGGATCTTTGATGTCACAGGTCTTGCAATGCACACAATTCTGAGCATTAATTTGAAATTTTTGTTCACCATCCTTTTCTACAACTTCATATACACCTGCAGGACAATATCTTTGTGCAGGTTCATCATATTCAGGAAGATTTACAGAAATAGGAATTGAAGAATCTTTTAAGGTTAAATGACAAGGCTGATCTTCTTCATGATTTGTATTAGAGAGAAAAACTGAGGATAGCTTATCAAAACTCACGACTCCATCGGGTTTAGGATAGTTTATTGGTTTGCTTTCAGAAACTTTTTTTAAACAAGCATAGTCTGGGGTAGGGTGATTAAGTGTGAAAGGAAGCTTTCCTCTAAAGAAAAGCTGATCTATTGCAGCTAGAGCAACTCCTAATAAACCTTTGAAACCCCATTTCAAACCATTGTGTAAGAAAGGTCCCCAATTTCTGGCTTTATGTAGTTCTTTATTGGCCCAAGATTTTTCGAATTCTAATTCATAGTTTGTTAAATCAGCGTCATTTACTTGATTTTTGATAGCATCAACGACTACTTCTGCAGCTATCATTCCAGACTTCATTGCTGTGTGAGTACCTTTAATTTTAGGAAAATTTAAAGTACCTGCATTATCTCCAACAAGTAATCCACCTGGGAATGACATTTTAGGTCTTGATTGATAACCACCTTTTATCAATGCTCTTGCTCCGTATGCAACCCTTTTACCTTTTTCCAAAATCTTCTTGATTTCCTTTTGTTGTTTCCACTGTTGAAATTCATCAAAAGGACTTAAATGAGGGTTTTCATAGTCTAAAGGAACTACATATCCTAAATAAACTTGATTATTTTCACCATGATAAAAATAAGAACCAGATATAGTTCCGTTACTTGGCCATCCCATTGTGTGCATCACAGTACCTTCTTGGTGATCTTCAGGAGAAATGTCCCAGATTTCTTTAAAACCTATACCGTAGTGTTGGGGATCTTTATTATCGTCGAGATTATATTTATTTATCAGTTGCTTGCCTAAATGGCCTCTGCAACCTTCAGCAAAAATAGTATACTTTCCTCTCAACTCCATTGAGGGTTGATAGGAAGTTTTCTTTTCTCCCTCCTTAGTGATGCCCATTTCACCTGTAAGAATGCCTTTAACTGTATCACCTTCAAATATTACTTCTGAGGCTGTAAATCCTGGAAAAATTTCAACTCCTAAGCTTTCTGCTTGAGAAGCTAGCCATCTACAAAAATTGGCTAAACTCATAACGTAATTTCCATGATTGTTGAAAGTTGGAATTAAGAAACTAGGAAAAGGAATATTAAAAGAAAGTTTTTCTGAAATAATAAATTTCACTATATCTTTTTTAGCAGGTGTATTTAAAGGAGCTCCTTTTTCCATCCAATCTGGGATTAATTCATTCAATGCAGTAGGTTCAAATACGTTTCCAGAAAGAATGTGAGCTCCTATTTCGGAACCTTTTTCAATTAAACAAACTGATACATCTTGATTATTTTCAGCTGCCAACTGTTTTATTTTTATAGCCGTAGACAAGCCTGAAGGACCTCCTCCAACAACGACTACATCATATTCCATGCAATCTCTTTCTACTTGTTCGTTCATATTTCTGTTTTATATACTTAAAATTGGGGCAAAAGAGAAATAATCAACATTTTTGCCGAAAAAGAAAGCATTTAAAGTCGTTTTGCACATTTTTCATCTCATAGGTTATTGAAATTATTAATTTATAACCCTTTATTAGCCTACATTTTAATACTTTGATAGATATTGAACATCCTATAGAATATATGCTTCTTGTGATATTCCAGTATAAATTATAAAGGTAAATTATGAAGATTTTAGTTCCGATTAAAAGAGTAGTTGATTATAACGTAAAAGTAAGGCCTAAGGCAGACGAATCCGGTGTTGATTTGAATAATGTCAAAATGGCTATTAATCCATTTTGTGAAATAGCTGTTGAAGAAGCAGTTAGACTTAAAGAAGCTGGTTCAGCTGATGAAATTATTGCTATTACTGTTGGTGAAAGTGTTGCTCAAGAACAACTTAGAACTGCTCTTGCACTTGGCGCCGATAAGGCCATTCTCATAGAAACAGATCAAGAACCTCAACCTTTAGGAATATCAAAAGCTTTAAAATCAATAGTTGAAAGAGAAAATCCAGATTTAATCATAATGGGAAAGCAAGCTATTGATGGAGATAATAATCAGACTGGTCAAATGCTTGCTGCATTACTCGGATATCCTCAAGCAACTTTTGCTTCAGAATTAAAAGTTACGGATGGCAAAGCTGAAGTTACAAGAGAGGTTGATGGTGGATTGCAAACTATTTCTATAAATTTACCTGCAATTGTTACTTCGGACTTGAGGTTGAATGAACCGAGATATGCTTCGTTACCTAATATTATGAAAGCCAAACAAAAACCTCTAGAAACTATAAGTTCCGATGAATTAGGTATTGATTTAAATCCAAGAATTTCTACAGTTAAAGTATCTCCTCCTCCTGAAAGAGAGGCTGGTATAATTGTAGAGAGTATCGACCAACTAGTAGACAAACTTAAAAATGAGGCAAAAGTAATATCATGACAGCATTAGTAATTTCAGAACACGATAATTCAGAATTAAAAGGAGCTACTTTAAATACAGTTAGCGCAGCTCAAAAACTTGACGATGATATTCATCTTTTAGTGGCTGGATCTAATTGTAATAGCGTTGCTGAATCTGCCGCGTCAATAGAAGGAGTTTCTAAAGTTCTCTATGTGGATTCACCAGAGTATGAAAATTTCCTTGCAGAAAACATTTCTCTGTTGATAAAAAATATCAGTAATGATTATTCTAGTATTTTGGCTCCTGCAACTACTAATGGTAAAAACTACATGCCAAGGGTTGCAGCTCTTTTAGATGTTGCACAAATTTCAGATATTAGTGCAGTTGAATCTAAAGACACATTTCAAAGACCAATTTATGCTGGTAATTGTATTGCTACTGTTAAGTCATCTGATGAAGTTAAAGTTATTACAGTAAGAACGACGGCTTTTGATCCAGTTTCAACTGAATCTGGATCAGCTGAAATTTTGAAACTTGAAGAAGTAAATGATGCGGGTATATCCCAATTTATCAAAGATGAACTTGCGGAATCAGATAGACCAGAGCTCACAGCCGCTGATGTAATAATTTCAGGTGGAAGAGGGATGCAAAATGGCGAAAACTTTAATCTTTTAGAAGGAATTGCCGATAAACTTGGTGCTGCAATAGGTGCCTCAAGGGCGGCAGTAGATTCAGGTTTTGTTCCTAATGACTACCAAGTAGGTCAAACAGGAAAAATTGTAGCTCCAAATCTTTATATTGCAGTTGGTATTTCAGGAGCAATTCAACATCTAGCAGGAATGAAGGATAGTAAGGTTATAGTTGCTATAAACAAAGACGAAGATGCACCAATTTTCCAAGTTGCTGATTATGGTCTAGTAGCTGATTTATTTACAGCTTTGCCCGAAATGGAATCTAAAATTTAATTTATGTCTAATGTCGCTGTCTCCGAATCTGCAATTACTTACTTAAAAGATCTTTTAAGCAGTCAAGAAGAGCCAACAAACATAAAAATTTTTGTCTCTGATCCAGGGACAATGAATGCCGAAACTTGTATTGTGTATTGTAAAGTTGGCGAAGAAGAGGACGATGACATTTTAATGGACATAAATGAAATATCTATATATTTGGAAAGCGAGAGTCTTCCTTTCTTAGAAGACTGTAAGGTGGATTATCATCCTGATAAATTTGGTGGACAGCTCACGATTAGAGCTCCCAATGCAAAAATACCGAGTTTGAAGGAAAATAGTTCTATAGAAGAAAAGATAAATTATTTTTTATATAGCGAGATAAATCCCTCACTCGCTTCCCATGGTGGTGAAGTGAGCCTCGTAGAAGTTATTGATTCAAACAAAGCTGTTTTGAGATTTGGTGGTGGCTGTCAAGGTTGTGGAATGGTTGACCTTACTCTTAAAAATGGTGTTGAAAAGACTTTAAAAGATAATATTCCTGAAATAACGGAAATTATTGACTCTACAGATCATACTTTTAAAGATAATGCATTTTACAAATAACGTCTTAATTTGACGTTTGTTTCCCTTATAATTCAGAGATGCTTGCGTCAGACGACCTATATGTTTTTTATGATACTGAAACTACTGGGCTGGATATTAATTTCTCTCAAATTATTCAGATTGGATGTGTATTAACAGATAGTAGTTTTAACATACTCGAAGAGCTTAATTTGAGTTCAAAAGTTCTTCCATGGATAGTTCCTTCCCCGGATGCATTTTTGGTACATAGACAGACCGAATGTCTTGAATCAGGTTACTCTCATTTTGAGATGATGAAAACATTAAGAGATAAGTGGTTGTCCTGGGGAAAAGAAAAAAACTTAATATTTGTCTCATATAATGGTCATCGATTTGACGAAGAACTTGTTAGAAGGCAGTTTTACTGGAATCTTTTTGATCCTTATATAACTAACACAAATGGTAATCGAAGACTTGATCTCATGAGTCTATTCCAGATAATTGGAAATTTTTATAGTTCAAAAATAAAAGTTCCTCAGGATGAGGATGAAAACATAAGTTTGAAATTAACTGATTTAGCTGAAGAAAATAATATTTCCGTAGAAAATGCTCACGATGCAATTGTTGATTGTATGCTCATGGTAAATCTGATGAAAAAAATTAAAAAATATGCACCTGAAGCATTAGTTGCAGCTGAAAAAGGATCTTCAAAGAATGGAAATATTGAGCTTACTAAGTCCAGTCCTTTCGCTATTTTGGGTGAAATCTATCGGAAGAAAAAATACATCTATCCTGTGATTTCGTGTGGACAAAATCCCAATCAAACAAATCAGGTTGCTTTGATAGATTTATATTTTGATCCGAAAAAAATGTTTGATATGTCGGATTATGAATTATCAGAACAATTTGGAGCTGGAGGAGGACTTAAAACAATTTCAATAAATAAAAGCATACCTTTGATGCCAGTAGACAAAATTGAAAATATCGAGGAATTTCTTGACTCGCCTGTAAAATTGTTAGAATCAAGAGCTCAACAAGTAATTGAGAATACAGACTTTCAAAACAGAATTTGCGAACTATTATCTATAAACCAAAGAGAATATCCCCCCAATAGATGTATAGAACAAAAGGTATATGAAAGGTTTCCCTCAAATAGCGATAAACTTTGGATGGAAAGATTCGAAATATCTACTTGGGCAGAAAAAGCAAAACTCTTAAATGGTTTTGAAGATGAAAGGTATAGAGAGCTCTCTCAAAGGCTCATCAACTATTTAAAACCTGAATTTTCCTCTAATAAAGAACAAGATAATTATCATGAATTTTTAAAGGAGCGACTTTTAACAAATGGGCCTTGGAAAATGACTTTGGAGAAAGCAATTTCAAGAACCAACTCATTAAAAATTGAGGCAGAAGAAAATAAAGAACAAGAGAAATTGGAAATTATTAATTCTTTGTTAAACCACTATCAGGAGAAAAAATCTCTTTCTGAGCTTTAGTAAGCTTTACGAGCATCCCAAATTTTGGATGGTCTACATAGTGTAACTCACCGCTACGAAATTTTTTTGAGTGCACAACTTCGTAGAGAACTTTTTGATTTTTTTCTTCATATAAATCTAGCTCTTTTTCTTCATTGAAAATATTTTTTCCAAGCATTAATCTTTCATCTTGAGTAAAAAAAGGATCTAATTCAGAAAGATATAGTTTTGTATTGAAGTGTAAAAAACGTTCTTTGTAGATTTGAAAAAAACCAAATATTCTAGTCCCTTTAAAAAAATCACTATCAATAAAAACAAGCTCAGCTGCATCTTTATCCTTTATATTTTGAAACCATGATTTTGTAGATATCACCCTAAAGTCTCTACTTCTTGCAATTTTTAAAACTTCAGCTGATAAAGAAAATTCTCTGGCAGAATCAATTTCAAATACAGATTTTTTTACCTCTAAAGTTGGAACAGCCTCAATATTACTTGGGACTTCGTCTTCAGAAATATATAAATCTGAGTCTTCTTCAATTTTTACCGACATAAATAAATCCTGAAATTTGTATTCAAGATTAAACGGCAATGTATTAATTTCTAATTTGGGATAAGGAAACTCGGCAAGAAAAGTTAAATTATCTGGAATATTGAGTTCAGGAGGGAGAAACTTTTCATTAGTTTCAAATTCTGGAAGGTATTTGATTAAAATCAAATCAACCAAATATAGCTGCTCTTCAGAAATTAGATTTATTGAAAAAAGCGTTAGCAATAAAGGTAGTTTATATTTCATTTTTATCAAGAAAACTTTCTAACTTTGACATTATAAAGGTTTGACGATCACTTTTAATATCTTTAGCACTTATCTTGATTTCTCTTATTTTTGACGATGGAGGAATAAGTCTCGAATCGTCTGCTAATTTTAAAGAAAAATTTTCATCCCGATATTTGATACCTAAAATATTTAGCTTCCTGGCAATATTCTTTAGCTTCGATAATTCATAAAGATTTGTGATTTCTGAAGTTACATCACCAAAACGATCAATAAAATCCTTTTTATTTTGTTCTAGATCTTTATTTTCTTTTATAGCTGATATTTCTTTGTAAATACTAAGTCTTAATTCAGCTTGAGGAATGATTTCTTCTGGAATGAATCCATAGATACCGATATCAATATCTATATCGGATTGATCTATGATCTTTTCTCCTTTTAAAATTTTAATAGCACTTTCAATCATTTTTGAAAATAAAGTTAAACCTACTACATCTATAGGTCCGCTTTGCTTTTCTCCTAACAACTCGCCGGCTCCTCTTATTTCTAAATCTCTCATTGCTAAGCTAAATCCAGATAAAAGTGATTCGTTTTCTTGCAGAGCTTCAATTCTTTCTGACGCCTTATTTTTAAGTTCTTTAGTTTCGTTAAGGAGAAAATAGGCATAAGCCTCTCTTTGCGACCTTCCAACTCTTCCTCTAATTTGGTGAAGTTGAGACAATCCATAGTTTTCCGATTCCTCTACAATTAAGGTATTTGCGTTCTCTATATCAATGCCACTTTCAATAATAGTTGTGCAAACAAGCAAATCAATTTCTTTCCTAATAAAACTTTGCATGACTTCACTTAATTCTTTTGGTCTTAGTTGTCCGTGAGCAAAAGCGATTGTTTTACCTGGAAATCTATCTGAAATTTCTTTTTTCTTTTCTTCTAGCATTCTCACGTTGTTCAAAAGATAAAAGACTTGACCATCTCTATAAAATTCTCTTTGAATGGCTTCAAAGACAAGACTTTTTGAATATCGCGAGACAATTGTCTTAACGCTTTTTCGTCCTATCGGAGGAGTAGTGATTAAAGAAATATCTCTCACTTTAGATAAAGAAAGATTTAAGGTTCTTGGAATTGGAGTTGCAGAAAGGGAAATAACATTAATGCCATTTTTTAAAGATCTTATTTTTTCTTTTTGTCTGACACCAAATTTATGCTCTTCATCGATAATTAGAAGATTTAAATTCATAAAAGATATCTCCTTATTGAAAAGGGCATGAGTACCGATTACGATTGAGAAATAATTTTCTTCAATCTTTTTGTATATTTCTGCTTTTTCTGTTTTTGTTTGCTCTCTAGTAAGGAGACAAATCTTGTAAGGAAATTCGCTGAATCTTTCTTTGAATACCTCAAAATGCTGTTTTGCCAATACGGTTGTTGGTGCGAGAATACAAACCTGATAATCATTTTGTGCCACTATGAAAGAGGCTCTTAAAGCTACCTCAGTTTTACCAAATCCTACCTCACCGCAAATCAATCTATCCTGTGGCTTATCTGAAAGTAAATCTCCAATAACTTCCCTGATGACTCTTTCTTGGTCAGGAGTTTCTGTAAATTTAAAAGTGTCGCAAAACTTTTCATATTCACTTACATTAAGTGATACTTTTTGTGACTCTTCTAAATTTCTTTTGGCTTCAGCTTCTAAAATTTCTGAAGCAATATCAAAGGCTTTTAACCTAGATTTTTGTGATTTTTCACTCCATTTCTTTTTGCTTAAAGAATCTAAAGGGATATCTTTTACACCAATATAGGGAGTAATTTGAGATATCGAGTTTACCGGAACATAAAGTAACTCATTGTTTTGATACTCTATTAAAAAACATTCCGTATTGTTTAGATTTTTCAGACCTAAAAATTTTCCTATTCCATGATTTGCATGAACAACAAGCTCATTTTTTTTAAAGTTTAATAACGAATCGAAATCTCTTTCTAATTGTTCTGAACTAGAGGAGGAATCTTTAAAAGCTGAATCTAAAGATTTATCTAAAGATGTTTTTGATAAGTTTACTTTTTCGGATTCGGAAATTAAGTTATTAATTTCGTCTAGCGAATTAAAAATTTCTGCAGGCTTCAAGATTGGTCTATTGACATCACCAAAAAACTCCTCGTATCTATTATTTATTAATTCCCAATAATTTTTAGATTCTGATTTAACGTCGCCAACGATATAGATATTAAAGTCGGTAAGATAATCCTTCAAAGAAGGTTTTTCATCATAGAAAAGAGAGGAATAAAATTCTATACCTGATATAAATTTTCCTTTACTGACGCTTTCAAAGATCTCACCATCGTCTTTAAACCTAGAACGCCAATTTTTTTTAAATATCTTTATAGAATTTGCATTTAAAACAAAACCTCTCGATGGTCTAACTATGAATGAATTTATTTTCCTCAAAGTTTTCTGTGTGTCGGTATCAAAAATAGAAATACTTGAAATCAAATCGTCATCTAAATCTATCCTGACAGGATATTTGCTATTGGATGGAAATATATCTACTACAGAACCTCTCAAGGCATAACTGGAGGGTTTGGTTACTAAATCTGCAGAGTCATATCCATTTTCTACTAAATTTGAGATGAGCTCATTTCTATCAATTTTTTGATTTTCTTTGAATTCAACGTAGAGAGTATTGATACTGACCTTATCAAAAAACGGCTGAAAAAGAGCAGGAACTGTAGAAAAAGCTGTGATCGAGTCTTTTTTTAATAAATCTCTCAGGGCTATTAATCTCTTTGATGAAACCTCAGAATGCGGAGAAAAATTATCATAGGGTAATACCTCTAAATCAGGAATTAAGATTTTTTCATCATTTGTAGAGTTAGACCAAGTTCTCTTCAGCAGATCTGAATTACTGCAAATTACTAAGTTCTTTTGATAACCAAATGTTATTTCCATAATGATTTTTACTACGTATTAACAGATAAATGTTTGTGTATAATACTGACTTCTAAGAATAAGACTATAAAGAGGTTTTAAATGAATTTATCTTTTTCAGAAGAAGATCTTAAATTTCAAGATGAAGTGAGATCATTTATTGCAGAAAATTATCCTGCTGATATTAAAAATAAAATGGATAATGGGATTCCTGTTTCAAAGGACGATATCCAAACTTGGCAAAAAATCCTAAGCAAAAAAGGTTGGTTTGCAGTTAATTGGCCTGAAGAATATGGTGGAACTGGTTGGTCTATTACACAAAAACATATTTTTCAAAATGAGCTAGCAGATGCTAATACTCCAACTCTTGTGCCTTTTGGAGTAAGTATGTGTGGTCCAGTGGTTTATACTTTTGGAACTCAAGAACAAAAAGATAGATTTCTTCCAGGGATAATTAATAACGATGTTTGGTGGTGCCAGGGCTATTCAGAACCTGGTTCTGGTTCCGATTTAGCATCGCTAAAAACTAAAGCGGTAAAAGATGGCGATCACTATATTGTTAACGGAACAAAAACTTGGACAACCATGGCTCAACATGCGGATTGGATTTTCTGTTTAGTTAGAACGGAAACAACTGATATAAAACAGCAAGGAATAAGTTTTCTGTTGATCGACATGAAAACTCCCGGAGTTGAAGTGAAGCCTATCATTACTATTGATGGATCTCATGAAGTTAACATGGTTTACCTAGATAACGTAAAAGTTCCAGTCGAAAACCTAATTGGAGAAGAAGGTGCTGGTTGGAATATTGCAAAATTCCTTTTAGCTCATGAAAGAACTGGCATTGGTGGTATTCCTGCCCTTAAAAGAGAAATTCGAAGACTCAGAGAAATTACTTCAGAACTTCCATTAGGAAAAGGTTTTTTAAAGGATGATGATTTATTTATGGATAAGCTTAATAAACTTGAAATTGATCTGTTGGCTGCGGAATACAGCGAATTAAGAACTTTAGCAGCAATGTCAAAAGGCGGACATCCCGGTCCAGAATCTTCCATACTTAAGATTAAAGGTACTGACTTACAACAAGGTCTTTCTGACTTGTTTGTTGAAGCTCTTGGATATTATGCTCATCCTTTTATGTCGGAAGATGATTTAATTTCTAATGAAGGAAGAATTGGTCCAGATTTTGCAGCAAATGTCATGCCACATTACTTAAACTATAGAAAAGTTTCTATCTATGGCGGGAGTAATGAA
>CACOQX010000022.1 GCA_902629465.1 uncultured SAR86 cluster bacterium
TTTCTTTTCTCGGGAAAGATGGGGCAGTATATTTGATGGGCTGGACTGGAGGATACGTTTTATTGGCCTTATTGCTCGCACCTTATTTAAGAAAATTCGGTCAATATACTGTTCCAGATTTCATAGGTACGCGTTATTACTCAAAAACTGCTCGTCTTGTTGCAGTACTTTGCTTAATTTTTATTTCTTTTACATATGTTGCAGGACAAATGAGAGGAGTAGGAATAGTCTTTTCAAGATTTTTAGAAGTAGAGATTAACATAGGAGTAGTCATTGGAATGATTGTAGTTTTTTTCTATGCAGTTCTCGGCGGAATGAAAGGGATTACCTATACTCAAGTTGCTCAATATTGTGTAATGATTTTTGCCTACCTTGTCCCGGCAATATTTATTTCAATTTTGATAACTGGAAATCCGGTGCCTCAATTAGGTTTCGGAGATACCCTAGTTAATAGCTCCACCTACTTATTGGATAAGTTGGATCAGCTTTCCGTAGATTTAGGTTTTAATGCATATACAGAAAGTACCAAATCTAATATTGATATTTTTTGTATCACTGCTGCTTTGATGTTTGGTACCGCTGGATTGCCACATGTTATTGTAAGATTTTTCACCGTTCCGAAAGTCAGTGATGCCAGAAAGTCAGCTGGATATGCTTTGATATGTATTGCTATTTTGTACACAACTGCGCCTGCGGTGGCCGCTTTTTCAAGGGTTAACTTTATTGAATCTATTCAAGAAAAAAGTTATTTAGATTCACCGGGTTGGTTTAAAAATTGGGAGAATATAGGCCTAATTGCTTGGAAAGATAAAAATGAAGACGGATTAATAAATTATTCAGTTGGCAAAGCATTTGAAGAAGGTCGTCCAGATTATCTCGACTCAAGAGGGTTACATGGAGAGAGGGAAATAAAAAATCCTATTACAAAAGATAATGATAACGAGGTTTACATCGATCAAGATATTATGGTTTTAGCTAATCCTGAGATTGCAAAATTACCAGCATGGGTAATGGCTTTGGTAGCGGCTGGAGGTTTAGCTGCCGCCTTATCTACAGCAGCTGGTTTACTTTTAGTGATATCTTCATCGATATCTCATGATTTACTCAAGAAAACTTTCATGCCAAAAATTAATGAAAGACAAGAGCTATTTTATGCAAGATGTTCAGCAGCAATTGCAATTTTCATAGCGGGACTTTTTGGAATCTATCCCCCCGGTTTCGTAGCGCAAGTTGTCGCCTTCGCATTTGGCTTGGCAGCTTCTACGATATTTCCTGCAATATTTTTGGGTATCTTTTTCAAAAGATTAAATAAGGAAGGCGCTATTTTTGGAATGTTAGGCGGTTTGTTATTCACTTCTAGTTACATCATTTTTTTCAAATTCATATCTCCAGAATTGAATAATTCTTCTAATTGGCTTTTCGGTATTTCCCCTGAGGGAATTGGTTTTTTAGGTATGTTTGTTAATTTTACGATTGCAGTTTTTGTTTCTGCTTTAACTTCCAAACCACCAATTGAAGTAGAACAGATGGTAGATAAAATAAGACTACCATGACTACGATTAAATTTTTTACATTAATTTCGTTTTTGCTTATCGCGCCTTTATCTTTCTCTGAATATCAAGATAAAAATTATCAAGCACGCCTTCAAGATGTCATGAAGGCAAGAAAGCTCATGGATGGAAAAAGGCAAAGAGATGAGATTAAAGATCTTGCTCAAGAATTAGCGCGAGAAATTTTAATTATTGACACACATCTAGATACGCCCATTCAACTTTATATGCAACAGGATAAAAATGGTTCATACGAAGACATCACTAAACCTTCTTCCTTGCACTTTGATTATGATCGGGCTGTCAGGGGAGGACTAAATGTACCTTTTTTTGTTATTTTTACACCGCCTTCTGCAGAGGAAAAAGGTACAGCTTTTGAAATGGCGAAAGAACTTATTCAGATTCTTGAGGACATCATAAATAAAAATCCAAATAAATTTAGGTTGGTGAAGTCTCCTGAGGAAATCACAAATGATAAAGATATTTTGCAGGTCGTCTATGGTATGGAAAATGGCGCTCCAATTGAAAGCGAGCTTTCAAACATAAAATTATTTTCTGATATCGGCATCAACTACATCACTCTGGCACACTCAAAAAGTAATCATATTTCAGATTCTTCTTACGACGAAAATAAAAATTGGGGGGGTTTAAGCCCTTTCGGAAGAGAAGTAGTTGCTGAAATGAATAAGCAAGGAATAATGATAGATATAAGTCACGTATCTGATGCAGCCTTTTATGAAGTTCTACGTTTAACTAAGACACCTGTTATTGCGTCTCATAGTTCATTGAGGCATTTCGTACCCGGATTTGAGAGAAATGTTTCAGATGACATGTTGCGAGAGTTAGCTAAAAACGAAGGTGTTATTCAAATTTGTTTTGGTTCTGAATTTATTGCAGAGAAGAGAAAATATCCAAAGCTTGTTGTCACCGTTCAAGATGTTGCTGATCACATAGATCGGGTAAAAAATTTAGTTGGCGTTGATCACGTTGGGATCGGTTCTGATTATGATGGCTGGCGGAATTTTCCCGTTGGCCTAGAGGATACTTCTAGCTACCCAAATTTAATCGAAGAGCTATTAAAGAGAAATTACTCTAAAGAGGAAATTAAATTGATCTTTGGGGGAAATTTATTAAGGGTTTGGCGTGAAGTAAAAAAGTTTTCAGAGTCTTGATTGAAAAATCTCATTTGCTATATTAAATCTCCAAAATATTTTTTTTAAGGAGAGAAAAAATGAAAAAATTTTTAATTTTAATCGTAACTTTTGTTGCAAGCGCTGCCTATGCGGCTCCTGCAATGAATGTTTTCACAATCAATACTTCAGATCCAATGGGGTATATGGAATGGGCTAGAAAAAGCGCTCCAATTACTGCCCCTCCGTCAAACACATCAGCTGCTGGAGTATGTTTAGCCACTGCAGGCGCTGAAGAATTTGGCGATATGTACTTTTTTAATTTATTTGATAGTCATGAAGATTCTTTAAGTGGAGACTACTATAGTCCTGAGATTACAGCTGAAATTGCAAAAATTGCTAGCAAAAGAACCGTCAGAATGATAGATCATTACACGCCAATGGAGCCCGCGGGGGAAGGTTTTGAAGTAGGTCTTACTTATTCAAATTATAATTTGAACGTTTACACAAAAAATCCTCAAGCTTATATGACAGCTCTCAAAGAATTTGAAGCGGCAGCCCAGGCTAATGGCTTTGAAGATATTACCTTAAGTGCCTTCCAAATAAACACTGGTGATTACTCGGGTCAAATTTTGGTAGTCACACAAGCGCCAAACGCAAAAAGACTCGGGCAATTTTTAGATGCAAGAAATGAAGCTTGGTCAACTGCTTTTGGGAATAGATTTCCAAAATTAAGGAAGTTAAAGAGAGGCATTATGATGAACTGTGAAGTTGTCTACGTAAGGTAATCCAAGGAGAAAATTATGAAATTTATAAAAATATCTTTACTTTCTACTTTATTGATAAGTACTTCAGCAATTGCGCAACAATTTGCAGCGACAGGTATGCATGCAGGTTTTGGAGTAAATTCGGTAAATCCACTTGCTACTTTTCAAAATGTAAGCAAATACATGGAATCGGAAGATTTTAAAAAGCTGGGTATTACGGCTGGCTTGTATGCAAACAATGTTAATGGCGCTGATGATACAACTCATCTTATCGAGTTTTACTATCCAGATGCTGCTTCATATCAAAAAGCAGTTGATATGGCTACCACTTCATCTGCTGTAGCTAATTTACTATCAACCGCAGTACAAAATGGTACGCAAAATACTTATGAGTCTGTTTATATAAATGTCAGGGAAAAAATTACTGCAGCCGATGTAGAAAAAAATAAAGTTTTCTATGTATGGCGTGTGGAAACTACCAATCTTCCAAGATATCTTCGTGAGTGGGACAAAATGATTGAAGAAATCGAAGAAGAAGGCATAGCTAGCGATTCTTATGGCATGAAAGTTGCTTTTGCTGGCGCAGTTCATGGCGAAACCTTATTTGTTTGGGCAGGTTATGAAAATCAGCAACAAATGATTGAGCAATTAGCAGTATTTAATGATTCAGAAGCCTTTGCTAGTTTTAACAACAGAACTCAAAACTTTTCCTCTATAGTTGCCAATGAAATATCAACTCAGTTGGCTCTATGGAATGGTGCGCTTTACACTGAGTAAATTTAAAAAGGCGGGGCAACTCGCCTTTTTAATTCCTTTAGTTTTCTTCCTTATCTCTTGGTATAAGTGGTTCGTATTATGAATCTGAGGTAGGTTTTGCTACCATCGTAATCTCAGGTAGCAAATAGACTTAAATTTCATTCTAAATATTTCTTAATAAGATTAATTTCTTTCTGGTCAAAGGCACTTCCATCTTTTCTTAAAATATCATGGAACCATTCCTCAGGCTCAGGAAGCTCATCATTATCTGACAAAAATTCTCCATTCTTTTTTCTTTCTTGTAACTCGAGTATTGTTGACCAGCCAAAATGAGTTTGGCTTTTCCCTGCAACAAAACCCCAGTTGTAACAACCGACATTTTCTTTTTTAAAAATGGGTAGTGAGAATTCAAAGGTGGTGCCAAATTCTCTTGCCATGTATTCGGTGCATAATAATGGCCTGCCAAATTCTTGAAGTCTTGCAATAGTTGGTTCTAGTTTTTCTGCTTCGTATGTATGAAAGGTTATTACATCTGAATTCTCACCATTGAGTTTTAAGATCTCATCGCCAATGGCGCCATCTAAACAGGCAGTCAGAGGTTGAGAAGGCCTTATCTCGTAAGCCCATTCCCAAGTGTATTGAAGTAATTTTAGAGCTTTATCACCAATGCCAAATTGACCAGGTTCATTGTAAATATCCCACATCAAAATTCTTTCATCACTTGAATAGTCCTTAAGCACGCCTTGGACAAATACTTTTAATCTGTTTAATTCCTTTGCATCGATTTTCTCTTCATCAACTTGGTTGACCAATTCCATACCGGGACTTTGCTTCCAACCGGAGTTGTGAACTCCTCTAACTGGCAAGGGTTGTTTGCCTAATTTTGGATAAGGTCGGTGACAGTCATCAAAGAGCACAATAATCGGCTTGATATTTCTTTTTTCACAAATATCTAAGAATCTATCAAAAGTTTTTTTGAACTTCTCTTTCTCCGACCAAAGCAAATCATGCAGATAAACTCTTAAAGAATTGAAGCCAAGATCTTTTGCCCAGTTTAGTTCTCTTTCAATTGTTTCTTCGTCAAAAGTGTCTTCTTGAAACATTTCCAGTTGATTAATTGCTGAACTCGGCAAAAAGTTACAACCAACTAGCCAAGGTTGTTCTTTGTACCAACTGTTTGCTTCTTCTTTTGACCACTTCATATTTTTTAGTTTAATAAATCAGAATAACAATTGAAAACATATAACAGCCGCAAACTCCTGAGGTGAGGTTTTTTCTGAGTTTCAAGTAGTCTGGATTAGAAAATTGAGGATTAATTTTTGCCTCTAAGAGATAGAAAAGAAAAAATAGAAAAAATAATAACGTCATTGCGTAAACGAGATTTATCCAAGCCAATAAAATTGCTCCAAAGCCCAAAATAGAAAATACAATAGCTAGAACTAAATTTTTTTGATTTGTTGAATCAATACCCCAAATGATTCCCGATAAAAAAGAAATTATTATTCCCCCGTATACAACTAATAATTGAAAAGAAATCTCTTCGTAAGTTTCTCCCAGAATCCAAGGCAAAATTGTGAGAGTTGCAAAGGGTAGAAAGCCTAAATACCCTAAAGAGATTTTAGTTTGCATTTATCCATGAGCCATTTTTAGAAGAGTCATGAAAAGTATACCTGTTCCAATTACACCAGCGATAAGAATTATCAGATCGACGACAAAAATTTGAAAAAGTTTCAACCACGATCTCTCCTTTCCTTCTTTAATATCATGCAATAAATAAATAAAAGCGCTGATTTTAAAAAGCACAAAAGCAGTTATGAAAGTTATTCCACCTAAGATAAATATCCCGGAGTTCACAGTGTGTCCAAGCTTTTAAAGCTTATATCCTGACTGACCATGTTCAGCAACATCCAATCCTTCTTCTTGAGAGTCGTCTGGAACTCTTAAGCCGAATATAGCTCTTACAATTAGAAGTAAAATGATTGAACCAACCAAAGTATATGCCCCCACACTAATCGCTCCGATAACTTGAGTTGTCATTAAATCGCTGAAATTTGAATCTCCATATCCTACTCCTCCGTATTCTTGTGCAGTTAAAAATGGAATTAGCAAGATACCTAATAGCCCACCAACGCCATGAACAGCAAAAACATCCAAGGAGTCATCGATATTGAAAGTTTCTTTAACGATGTTAACCATGTAGTAACAAACACCTCCGGCAATTAAACCAATGATCAAGCCGCCCATTGGGCCAACTGAGCCACTCGCAGGAGTAATTGATGCCAAGCCAGCAATACATCCTGTAACAGCTCCAACTAAAGAAGATTTACCAAACTTTACTTTTTCGATAATTATCCAAACAATCGTTGCTGTAGCGGCAGATATATGAGTCACTAATATAGCCATGCCAGCGTCACCATTTGCAGCTAATGCGCTACCACCGTTGAAGCCAAACCAACCAACCCATAACATGCAAGCACCCATCATGGTCAAACCAGGGTTATGAGGAGGCTGAACAGAATTTGGAAAACCATCTCTGGGGCCTAAAAAGTAAGCTATAACTAAAGCAGTAATTCCTGCAGTAAGGTGAACTACGAGCCCACCAGCAAAATCTTGGATACCCATTTCAGCTAACCAACCACCACCCCATATCCATTTCACAATAGGCGCATAAATAAATACTACCCACAACAAAGAAAATACCGCAACAAAACTAAATTTTATTCTTTCTGGATATGCTCCAACAATCAAAGCTGGAGTAATGATGGCAAATGTCATTTGAAACATGAAGAACACACTCTCTGGGATATCTCCATACATACTATCTCTTGAAAGATTTGCTAAAAATAGGTTCCCCAAATCTCCGAAGTATGGTCCAGAACCACTAAAGGCAATACTGTAGGCAATCACTAACCACGCAATTGAACTGATACATGCAATCGTAAAACAATGCATCAAGACTGAGAGAATATTGCTCGCTCTTACAAGGCCAGCATAAAAAAGCGCCAATCCCGGTAGAGTCATAAATAAAACTAAAGCAGTAGAAGTAATTATCCAAGCGGTATTTCCGGTATCCATATAGTATTCCCCTTTTAAAATGTAGAAATAAACTTTATCAAAAAGTATTTTGTCCTATAAGTCTAAATTAGTGCGTTGAATGCACTATCAAAGGGCAGTTATGAACTTCCTGGGTATTTAGAAAGAATTTGAGAAATTATTTCATTTGCCAGATCTTGATCATCCAATGAAGAAGAATTTATTCTCATGTTTGCATACCAAACAACCTTATCTAGTTCTTCATCAAAAAACTTAACCGATAAGTAATTAATTGGCGGAAAATCATTTGAATAAAATTTATAGGAAAAAGGGTCATTGCGATAACCGTAAAAAAAATGCGAAGAATTTATCTGTCTAAAACGTTCTTTTTCTTTAACAGAAAAGCTTACCTTTAAAGGAGACTGATCATTTTGGTTCAATCCAAGCTGAACAAGTGATGAGGATAAGGCTCTTGCGATTCTATTTATTCTTATAGGATTTTCTTCCTCGTCGGATTCAACTCTAAAAGGGTCAGGCTTATAAATTTTAAAGTCTTTATACTTAGTGGCAGTAAAAGCTTCGTCGGAATCAACTTTGACCACGAAGCCAGATGCGCAAGATGAGAGCAAAACTAAAATTATTAACCTAGCTAACACTACTTCATTATAACTTTGTTATAGTATTCAGAGAAATTTTTTTAAGGAGAGAAAAATGAAAAAAATTATATTTCTTGCAATGTTTTTAGCTTCTTCTTTTAGCTATACATCGCCAACTTGGATCGAATATTTGATTAAGGTAGACAGTCAACAAAATGCTGCGAAGATCGTAGCTGCCACGGACAAATTTATGTCCTCTGAGTTTGTAAAAAACAATTTCAAAGGCTCATTGCATCTTAATGCTCATGTTGCTGGTGGCAAGATAGAAGAAACTCATGCCTATGTAATTCTTCAACCAAGTTTAGCTGAACATGAGATTTGGTTAGCAAAACTTAATGATCCTAATAATGAAGAGGTAAGAAAGTTTGCTTCTGTAATTAATGCAAACTCTCAAGGAGTTGGTACTAGAGTCAACACATTCATTCAAACTTACGGAACACCTTCAAACAAAGACACTGTCTGGGCAATTTATCCCTTTAGGACAAAGGCCTCAAACGTAGAAGATATTATTGAGGCGACTGAAGATTTAGATGAAGCAGTTAAAGATACATTTCCTGGACAGTTTGGCCTTTCAGAAAGAACGGCTGGCGGCGGTATGCAAACCCATCTTTATACCGTAGGCTACGAATCTCTAGCAGAAATGGAACAATGGGAAGATTCGGCTTCAAGAGATGCCGGGGTTTCTCCATTTGATAAGGAAATGGACAAGCTTGTTGAGTGGCATGAAAGAGAAATAGTTAGAAATATAAGAGTTTATGATTCTGCTATGACTCTTCAAGATTTCGTTGAATAGAATGAAAATTATTACAGTAACTTTATCCGCCCTTATTATTGCTGTGGCTTGCAGTTCTGCAGAAGATGAAATGGAACTTTCATTTTCTAATCTTGGCTCAGAAGAATATCCACAGATGTTTTATATGGAGTATGTGCCATGTCAGGAAGGCGTTTACTATACTGCAGAAAACTTCAGAAATGAAGTTTTGCCCGAGTGGCAAGACCTTTTAGTTGAGGTCAACTCACCGCTAGTATCTGCCTATGGTATTCAGCATGTTCAAAGACTGCCTTCCGATAACGAAGATGGTTTTTGGCAATTAATCTGGAATACGAAAGCCGATGCCGAAGCTGCGTGGGAAGTCTGGAACTCAAATGAAAATGTAGCAGCATGGACCGAAGATACTGCAGAGATTCTATCCTGTGATGGTGAAAATAAGTTTTCTTTTGATGCTTATATAGCAAGAGCTAATGACACTTTTGGAGAGTTTGAAACTTCTAGTTTTACTTCCGAATATTATCAATGTCTTTACAAAGAAGGCAAAGAGGGAGAGGATCTTCGAGAAGTAATAGGTGAACTTGAATCGTTTCTGGAAGGGTCTAATTCTCTTCCAGGGCCTTTTAGTTATGTAATTTTGGGTCCCGATTACGAAACGAACGAAGTTGACTTTTTCTGGGGAAATTTTTATCAATCGGAAGAAGCAAGGCAAGCTTTTGATGTAGAGTGGCAAAAACTTAATCCTGATGTTGAGGATAGTTGGAATATGGTTTCAGATTGCGAAGAGCCTAGATACTACAACTCAGGAATAGTTCCAACGAGCTAAAGATTATTTAGTTTTAAAAAAAGCTAAGCAACCGAAAATACCTGGTTCGTCCTCCGTAAGGAGGTCGACCTGGGTCCTTTCTATCAATTGAACATATTTTGGATTGATTTCTGATGGAAAATAATCGAGTATTTTTTCTGTCATTAAAATAGGTTTAAGTGCATTTAAAATAGACCCTCCTAAAATTACTTTTTCACATGAAAAAGACAAAACTAAATCATTGATCGTTGAAACAAGTGTTTTGAGAAAATTTTCTATTATAAAAAGCCCATCTTCACTTTCATCCAAAGCAGAAGAAATTATTTTTTCAGATGAAAGTTTTTTCTCGAATTTTTCTTCGTAAAGCCTCTCGATTCCAGGGCCACTTAAGATATTTTCTAGAGAAAAAAATTTTTCGTTATCTCCTAAGTCGAAATTTTCTAACATGCCTTTAGTTGGGCTATAAGTATTTCCAAATTCTGTGGGAATAATTAGACCATTAATAATTAGTGTTACTCCCAGACCAGTTCCTGGCCCTATTAATATCGTATTTTCGTTTGAGGGAGCTCCATTTTTAATGGGCAAAAAACTTTTCTGATTAATTTCACTCAAAGACTGAGCTACTGCTTCCCAATCGTTTAAAAGTAAGCACTCTTTTAGGTTAAGTTTTGCCTTTAGTTCACTGGCTTCAATTAACAAATCTCTATTCGTGAGACTTATAGAACTCTGATTATTAGGACCAGCCGCAGCAATAACTAAACAATCAATTTTGTTCTTTTTTCTTTCTAATAATTTTTTGAGAAAAGAAATGAAATCTTTGTCAGCAATTTTTTCTTTTGATATTTTGGATAATGTATTTTCTATGAAAAATGCATATCTGATATTTGTTCCACCGAGATCAATTAAAAGGGCGTTTCTCATTTTTTATCTTTGTAATACCTTCGGAACATATGACTACCGACGGCTACAAAGATAAACCACACAAATGAGAACGTAAAGAAGAATACGTTTGCTAAAAAAGTAGGGTTTTCCATAAAAGGGACTCATTAACTCAGAATAATTTAAGGTTTGAAAGAGGGTAGTGATTTAAATTCTATTAATATTACAATGTGTTTATGAAATTTTACCCACCACACTATTTATTGGTTTTCTCATTATGCATGCTACTCACTTGGTACTTCGGAGAATTTTCACCAAAATACCTGCTTCTCACTTGGTACTTTGGAGAATCTTCACCACAAAACCTGCTTCCAATAATCTTTGGGCTTGGTTTAATTGGGTTTGGTTTTTTATTGGCTTTCAATTCAATTGGAAAATTTATAAGAGCGAAGACTGGTGTTGTACCTTTTAGTGAGTCTACTACTTTGATTACAGAGGGTTTTTACAAATACACAAGAAACCCAATGTATGTTGGTATGAATTCCTTCTTATTAGGATTATTGATAATCCTAAACAATCTAATAAATTTTATCTTTTTAATTATTTTCTTTTTTATCGTAAGAAATTTGTTTGTCATTAAAGAAGAGGTGCAGATGGAAGAGACTTTCGGAGAAGATTATTTAACTTATAAAGGAAAGGTAAGACGCTGGCTGTAAAAATCTATTTGATTGCTTCTTGAGTTACAATTGTCTTAATTTGAGCACCATCTCCCAGAAAACTACTTAATTCATTAAAGAAGTTATCGGGATCTAGTCCGCATGCTTCAGGAGCTAATACTCCAAATTTGGCAATCTTTTTCTCAAGTAACATTTTCAATCCGCACGCCAATGGATAGCCAGTTGCTGCACCCATAGACATATTTTCTTCAAAACCATCTATCGTAACAGCAACAATAGTTTCAGTTTTGTTTTTCAAACCCTGAGCCAGTCCATAAACCTCAGGCAGGGAATTAAAAATATCCTTGGACTTACTCACCTGATTTCTTTCAAGTCGTTCCAATATATTTGCTGCTAGACTCTTTGAGAGCAGCTTTATTTCAATGAAGAATCTAATTATTTTGAAGACAAAAACATTAATTAATTCGTTTCCATGCATTAAATTCAAGCTTGTTGAAATGTCTGGATAGTGATGAGGGAAAGTTATCGCTTCAGGATGACCGAAAATCCTTGCTTTAAATTTACCTAATTTAGGATATTGAACATTTACTTTTGTTAAGGGCCTTACCATCTTAAATTTTTTATTCATATAAACTTTAACTTTTCCTATCATCTGTTCAACACCATGCTCCATTGCAGCATTGGCTCCCGTTTGAGAACTGTCTTCTTCTGGCTTTGCCTCAGAGACATCCCAGCCTGTATAAACTTTTGAAACATTATCCAACTCGTTCATAGCTTTTAAAGCAAGCATATTAGTTATGCCTGGACTGGCTCCTAACCCTAAAATAGCAATCTTGTTTTTTTCCTCAGCTAATTTATTTAGGGAAAACATTTTTTCAGTTGGCTCCCAATCATCACATATATCCAAATAATGACAATTTTGCTCCAACGCAATCTCTAAGATTGGGTAAGCAAGCTTAAAAAATGGCCCTGTAAGATTAAGAACTACGTCAGCGGAAGCTGTAACTCTTTTAAGAGAATCTTTATCTAAAACATTTAGACCTATTCCGGTAATTCTGTCATCGTTAAAAGATTTAGCGTAATCAGAAGCAGCAGTTTCGTTCTTATCGGCGATAGTTATAGAATC
>CACOQX010000023.1 GCA_902629465.1 uncultured SAR86 cluster bacterium
ATCTTATTCTTCTTTTAAAATTGATAGAATAACTTTTATAAACTTTAAAATTGAATAAATAATAAATTTAGGAGAATTAAATGGGTAATGCTTATATTGTTGGTGCTGTTAGAACGCCAGGTGGGAAAAAAGATGGAAAATTAAAAAATTGGCATCCTTCAGATTTAGGCGCTTTAGTTCTAGATGAGCTAGTAGAGAGAACCGGAGCGAAAGGAGAAATGATTGACGATGTTATTTTCGGATGCGTAAGTCAGTCGGGAGCTCAGGCGGGAAATATTGCCAGAAATGCAGTCTTAAGCTCGAAACTGCCAGAGTCTGTTCCCGGCACATCTGTTGATAGACAATGTGGTTCATCTCAACAAGCAATTCACTTTGCAGCTCAAGCTGTAATGTCTGAAACACAAGACATTGTTATTGCTGGAGGCGTAGAAGTAATGAGTCAGGTACCTATTGGGTCAAATATAATCGACAGTTTTAAAGAAGGGCACGGTCAACCATTTAATGGAAAGGGAATGACTGAAAGATATCCAGGAGTTCAATTCAGTCAATTCGCTGGAGCAGAGATGATGGCAAAGAAATGGAATTTCTCTAGAGGAGATCTAGATTCATTTGCTTATGAAAGTCACAGAAAAGCAATTACAGCAACTGAATCGGGTTTCTTTGATAGAGAAATTGTTCCAGTTGAGGGTGATTTACCATCTGGAGAAAAAGAAATAGTATCAGTAGACGAAGGCATCCGTTTTGATGCGTCCTTAGAAAGTTTATCAGGCTTAAAAACATTGTCTGAAGATGGTGTTTTAACTGCAGGTAGCTCAAGCCAAATTTGTGATGGTGCAGCAGCAATCATGATAGTAAATGATGCCGGATTAAAGAAATTAAATATTAAACCCAGAGCGAAAGTAGTTTCTTTAGCATTAGCTGGAGATGACCCTGTTATAATGCTAACTGGGCCAATTCCTGCTTCTAAAACAGTTCTAACTAAGGCAAATTTATCTATCAATGATATCGATATTTATGAGGTCAACGAAGCTTTTGCTCCTGTCCCATTAGCCTGGGCTCATGAATTAAAGGCAGATAAAGAAAAGCTTAATGTAAATGGTGGGGCCATGGCACTTGGACACCCGCTTGGAGGCACAGGAGCTAAGCTAATGACTACTTTGCTTCATGAATTGGAAAGAAGAGAGGGCAAGTATGGTCTTCAAGCAATCTGTGAAGGAGGTGGAACTGCTAACGCAATGATCATTGAAAGAATGAGTTAGGGCCCATTAGTTTTTTGAAAGTTTTTTAAATAGATTAAGTTTCAATAGTTTAGCTGAATAAAATCTCTCAGAATTTCAATAAATGCTTTGAAATTTTAATAAGTCAAAGGAGGGGTGGCAGAGCTTGGTTGAATGCACCGGTCTTGAAAAAATACTGCCACCTTTACACATACTCACCTTAACTAACTTTGATTAACTGAAACCTTTATAGATACTAGGTTTCTCTTAACTTCCTTTCACATTCGCTTATTCCGGGTAACTCTCTTAAATAGTCTTTTTTAGATTCATTGGTGACCTTTTGGTGACCTTTTTTTCTTAAAACAGATTAATGTTTTTAGTCTGTGCCTAACAAAATAACGAGCTTCGAATCACCCACAATAGAACTTGCTAGACAGTACCTTTACAATCTTCTAATCAATTAGGAGAAGATTATGAAATATCTATTAACAATAATTTTATTTATGTCTGTAAATGTCTTTGGAGAAGACAAAATAAAAGGTCTATATGGAAATCCTGAAACAGATATGTTGATAACTTGCTTTGGTGTAAAAGAAAAAGAAGCTATTGATTGTGCCAATAAAGTAATGGGTACAGAATTTAGACTACATTCAATTAAAGAAGATAGAAACTATGGTTTTATAACTTTGTTTCTAACTAGGATATAAAAGAAGGACAGATCGGCATAGGAGAAACGAATGATCTGTCCTTCAGTAAAGCGACTGAAGTATTACGCTTTTTAATTCACAAATTATCCTATGTGGTTTTAGAATAGAAAGATGGAAGAAAGAATAAATTACACAGTTAAATGGTATTTAAGAATTGTAGCTGGAACATATCTATATAAGGAATTAGTCAACATTCTTTCTGAGAATAATGGTTAAGATAAAAGACAATGCACATTACGAAGATACACTTAAGGAGTTAAAAGCTCTTGAAGAACAAACCAAAGAAATGCAAAAAGTTCTTGATGAATACAACAGCTATAACGATTTACCTGATGAACTTGAAGATATGAGAAATCAGCTTATTGAGTTTTTAGAAAGACGAAAAAAATATGTTGATGAACGTGAGAAAGCAATTGCGGAATATAAAATTGAGATAGGAGAAAGTTAGGAATTATTGCAAAAAATTCACTGAGCTATAAACTTTAGTTGAGTTAAATCTTTCTAAAAAAATGAGGCTACCATGTTTAAAGACTTACTATTGTTAGAAAAAGACAGAACGGCTCTAGAAGCATTTGGTTTTTATCTTGCCTATTTGTTGTTGTTATCATTATTAGGAGGGCTTCTGGGATTTTTATTTGTTCCTTATGATGCCTCAATGACTGTCGCAGAAGAATTTCAAGCAGGTGCTTTAGTAGGACAATATTTTGCTGTCGTTGCGTGCTTTGCATTATCTTTTTTTATCTTGTACAAAAAGAATAGATTAAACAGCTTCGGTTTAGTACTCATTGGAGTTTTGTCTGGACTTTGTGCTGTTTTTCTCGGCGGACTTCTAGGGTTAGTGCCAACGGCATACCTTACAACTACTAAAAAAATTGTTTAAGTGATTCAATAAATCACTTTTAAATAAAAGCCAATGGACACTATTAAAGGGATTAAATAATAGGAAGAGTTAAGAAGCCTTACGTTCTAACTATTTTTGGCGACAAAATAAAACTTCAAAATGGTTTTGGAGCCTGGCAAAGAAAACAATATTCTTGTGACTATAACGTTAAGGAGAAAAAACCACTTAAAGTTACTTTTAACTGATTTCTCAAAGAGAATCCGATGGTTGCATTGTTTGGAAGAACAATTGCATACCATTCGTTCGATTAGCTCTAAGTAATTTGTTCCCAATAACGATTCTAGTCGTGTAGAATCCTTTGAAAATTCAGTCTTGGGATAGATGATTTTTATCGAAACAAAACGAAACAAAATTTGGTGACTTTTGTGGTGACCTTTTTGAATCAGATACCAAGCAAAGCTCTGAAACGCTTATATATCAATGGAGGGGTGGCAGAGCTTGGTTGAATGCACCGGTCTTGAAAACCGGCAGGTCAGCAATGGCCTCGTGGGTTCGAATCCCACCCCCTCCGCCAATAAAAATATGAAAAAAAGTTTTCATAATCTCTAGAGATAAGAGATTTTTTTCTTATGAAAACATAGTCTAAAAACAGTGATTTTGGCTATTGCAAATAAGCCTGAATTACATAAAATAATTTTTAAGCTTTAGTGAAAGATTTACTATCTCGAGACGGTAAAAGGGAAGCTAAAGAATAGAAGGAGAAGGGTGAGAAGACGTAAGAAATTACGCCACCTGCAGGGAGAAGGGTTTTTCGCCTGTGCTAGTCAACCCACTAGACCCCTTTAACTTCGGTAAAAAACACCACTTCGTTGGTGTTTTTTTTTATACTAATCAAATGTCTTCTGTTTTAACTGGTATTACAACTAATGGTCCGCCTCATTTAGGAAACTATGTTGGAGCGATGCGTCCAGCTATAGAATTATCAAAAAAATCAAAATCCTTTATTTTTTTAGCCGATTATCATTCCTTAATAAAACAGCAGGATCCTGAACTAACACATCAATCTACTCTTTCGATAGCAGCTGCTTGGATTGCATGTGGTTTAGATCTAGAAAATACAATTTTTTACAGACAATCTAGTATTCCACAAATTATGGAATTAAATTGGATACTTACTTCTATAACACCTAAGGGATTGATGAATAGAGCTCATGCTTACAAAGCATTACAAGATGCAACAAATGGAAAAGATAAAGATAAAAACGTACAAATGGGTTTGTTCAATTACCCAATTTTGATGTCATCAGATATTTTGATGTTTAATGCAGATTTAATTCCGGTGGGTAGTGATCAAAAACAGCATATCGAAATGACTCGAGACATTGCTAATAAATTTAATTTAACTTACGGATCTTTCTTTAATTTACCTGAGCCATTAATTGACAAAACAACCTCATACCTTCCAGGTTTAGACGGTAACAAGATGTCAAAAAGTTATTCAAATTATATTGACCTTTTTGCAGACGAAAAAAAACTTCAAAAACAAATAAATCAAATTAAAACTGACTCCTTAGAGCCAGGAGAAAAAAAATCGCAAGACTCCATTTTGTATAAATATTTTAAGTGCTTTGTTAAAAATAATGAGATTGAAAAGATTGATGACTATTTTAATGAAGGGATGGGCTGGGGAGATTTAAAAAAAATACTCTTTGAATTAATTAATACAGAATTAACTCCATCAAGAGAAAAGTACTTAGATTTAGTTAACAATCCAAAAAAAGTGGAAAAGATTTTATTGGAAGGAGAATCTAAAGCTTTAGAGATTGCTTCCAAAAATCTTAAGAAAATAAGATCTTTGGTAGGTATTAAAACTTTATGACAAATAAAAAAAATATTATTGCCTTTCCAGATAATTTGAATGTAAAGCTCTCTGGCATTGATACCATGCGCTTGCATGAACATGGTCAGGCAATTTTTGTTCATTTAACTTTTGATGAAAAACTAAACTCCATACATAGTTCATTTCTTATCAAGCACATATTAGAAAAAGGAATGCTTGATTTTCAATTAACTGATTTCATGTTCAATAGAGCAAAAGGTTTTCATGGGCCTTTCAAAAGTAAGCTTATTAAAGATACAGACTTTAACAAAATTGATGAACATAATTTCTTTGAATCAATTTATAGGATTATTTCTCAGGATAGGAAAGATACGCCAAACATTGCAGATGATCGCAAAAATACTTTTATGGAAAAAATAGAATTAATGACTAAAAAAGAAACAGACTTTTATATTTTAAGAAAGGAATTATTAAATGAACCAAAAAAATTTGAACATGAGTGGAGCCACGCATTAACGGAATACCACGAGTTTCTCATATTGAACTATTCATCTAATAATATTTTTTGTCTCTTTCTAGCGTATGACTAAAAAAAATAAGACCCCCAGTTCAATATGGGTTTTATCTGCAGCGCTGGCATGTATTGGAGCAGGACAGTCCACAATATTTATTTTAGTTCCTCAAGAAATAAGATCTTTGGGCTTTAATGAATTTCAAGTTGGTTTAATATTTTCTATTTCAGCCTTGGCTTGGATTTTTTTTAGTCCATTTTGGGGAAGATTAAGTGATCGTGTTGGAAGAAGTAAAGTGTTTATGCTTGGAATCATTGGATTTGCTATTTCCTTGTTTCTTTTTGCAGCGATCATAAAATTTGCCCAACTTCACCCAATTTCGTTCTCTTTTTTATTTGTATTGCTAATTGGTGCAAGACTTATCAACGGTCTTCTAGGAAGTGCAGTTAGACCTTCAGCAGGAGGAAGGATTGCAGATATTACGGATACAACAAATAGAACATCCGGATTTGCAAGATTAGATGCGGGCTGGCAATTTGGTGTGGTTTTAGGGCCAGTGGCAGTAGGATTTATCATGCTGTTATCTGGAAATAATTTATTGATGCCTTTTATCTTTTTAAGTTTATTAGGCCTCTTAATAGGATTTTTAAATTTTAAGTTGCTCAAAAAAGATGATTCTTTATTTTTGAATAATAAAGAAATTTCCCCTTTAAAGTTCACTGATAGAAGAGTTTTTCCTTCCTTAGTAATTGCTGCATTTTTAGGGATATCAAATGCTTGCATTGTTTTAACGTCATCACTTTTTGTAAATGACGTAATTTTGAAATCAACTGAAAATTTGTATCTTTTTGTGTCAATCGGCTTTGCAATAGTCGCTTTATCGGGATTAATCACACAACTTTTTATCGTAGATAAGTATTCGTTAAATCCAAAAGGTTTGGTTTTTGTCGGATTATTTCTAATGTCATTAGTCTTTTATCTTTTATCAAATGTAAATCAAATATTTTCTTTTTATATATTATTAGCTATTTATGGTTTTGGAGGAGGGCTTGCTAGACCCGGAAACGTTTCTATTCTTTCCTTATCAATTAATAAAAATGAACAGGGTTCTGCTTCAGGTCTTATGGGTACGGTTTTTCCATTGGGGCACTTACTTACACCATTTTCAATAATGCCTCTTTATATGCTTGACCCAAGTTATCCATACTTATTAATTTCAATTATGGGGTTATTTCTAGTCTTATATATGTTCTATAATCAAAGGGTATTTTTTAATTTTATAAAAACAGAGGTCAGAGAAGATGTTTAGTAAAGACGCATTAAAAGGACAGAGAATTCTTGTAACTGGTGGGGGTTCTGGATTGGGAAA
This sequence comes from uncultured SAR86 cluster bacterium, assembly GCA_902629465.1. Taxonomy (GTDB): domain Bacteria; phylum Pseudomonadota; class Gammaproteobacteria; order Magnimaribacterales; family AG-339-G14; genus MEDG-81. Next base: position 6,487 of record CACOQX010000023.1, read on the forward strand.
AGAAATGTCTAGACATTTTTTAAAACATGGATCAGAAGTGATTATTTGCGGAAGAAGAGAATCAGTTTTAGAAGATACGGTAAAAGAATTAACTGATGAAACTGGGGGGGATATTTCTTGTTTTGCCTTAGATATCAGAGACTCTCTAGCTATTGAATCTTCTGTAGAGGAACTATTTGCTGAGAAACCCATAACGGGATTAATTAATAATGCGGCTGGTAACTTTATAAGTAGAACAAAAGATTTATCTCCAAATGGATTTAATGCAATAGCAAGTATTGTCTTTCATGGAACCTTCTACATAACTAATGCAATTGGAAAAAGGTGGATTGAAAACAAACAAAAAGGAAGTATTGTTTCAATTCTAGCTACTTGGGTATGGACTGGATCTCCATTTGTCATACCATCGGCAATGTCTAAATCAGGTATAAATACTATGACAAAGTCTTTAGCAGTGGAATGGGGTCAATATGGAATTAGATTGAATGCAATAGCTCCTGGACCTTTTCCTACAGAGGGAGCCTGGTCAAGATTAATGCCGCAAACCGGAGATAGTAAAAAAGATGAGAAAGTAGCAGGACAGTATATGAATATTCCGTTACAAAGAGCTGGAGAAATGGAAGAACTAGGTAATCTTGCTACTTTTTTAATGGCTGATGGTTGTGAATACCTAACTGGACAAACTATAGCAATTGACGGAGCTCAATATTTATCTTCTTCTGGAACTTTTGCTAATTTGAATAGCCTTTCCGATGAAGATTGGGATAACATTAGAAATACAATTAAAAAATCTAACGAGAAAGACAAAAAACAAAGATCAGTTTAATCAAAGAGGAAGAAAATATTATGAGTACAGAAACATTACAAGAAATGGAAAGTGTTCTAAAGCTGCAAAAAAAGCTTCACATTGAAGAGGGACCTGCAAGCATTGAACTTAGAAAAGACAGGTTGAATCGTTGTATCCAGATGATTAAAGAATACAGTGATGAAATAATTGATGCTCTTCAAAAAGATTTTGGTAACAGAGATCCAAAATCAAGTTTTCTAACTGAAATAGCTTCAACAATCGGTGTTTTAGAACATGCTATAAAAAATGTTGATAAGTGGACAAAAGATGAAAAAAGACCATCAAACGTTGATAGACCATTTTTTATTAGAATGTTGATGAGCTTCTTAGGGTCAAAATCTTATATTAAATATCAGCCCTTAGGGACAGTTGGCGTTATTAGCCCTTGGAACTTTCCAGTTAATTTAATTTTAGCTCCTTTGGGAGGAATTTTTGCTGCTGGAAACAGAGCTATGATTAAACCTTCTGAGTTAACTCCGGCAACAAGCGAGGTTACCAAAAAAATGTTTGAAGCTTATTTTGATAAATCTGAAGCTGCTGTATTTACTGGAGATGCTGAGGTTGGTGCTGCTTTTAGTGCTCTTCCATTTGATCACTTACTTTTCACTGGCGGAACACAAATAGGTAAAAAAGTCATGAAAGCTGCTTCCGATAACCTAGTTCCGGTAACTTTAGAACTTGGCGGTAAGTCTCCCGTTATTGTTGATGAAAACGCAGATTTATCAGAAGTCGCTAAAAAAGTTATGCGAGGAAAAACTATGAATGCTGGACAAATTTGTCTAGCTCCCGATTATTTGATGCTTCCTAAAGGTAAAAGCGAAGAATTTGCAAATGCTTCAAATGCAGCAGTAAGCGAAATGTTTGCAGATCTTAAATATAACGATGACTATACCTCTGTAATTAATGAGAAGCATTACGAAAGAATCAATGAACTGGTTTCAGATGCAAAAGATAAAGGGGCAGAAGTCATCCAAATAAATCCTGCAGATGAAGATTTTGAACAACAGGAGTTGCATAAAATTCCTCCTACATTGGTTTTAAATCCGACAGATGAAATGAAAATCATGCAAGAAGAAATTTTCGGCCCGGTATTACCTATCAAAGAATATGAAGACTTTGATGAGACAGTAAATTACGTCAACTCCAAAGATAGACCTTTAGGACTTTATCTTTTTAGTAAGGATAAAAATAAGGAAAAGAAAGTTCTCAATAATACTACTTCCGGTGGAGTTACTTTAAATGATGTTATCTGGCACATTGGACAAGAAGAACTTCCCTTTGGAGGAGTTGGCCCCAGCGGAACAGGTTCGTATCATGGTCACGATGGGTTTAAAGAATTCAGTCATGCCAAAGCAGTTTATAAACAATTTTCAGCAGATCTTATGGCTCAAATGATGCCTCCTTATAAAGGCAAAATGTTTGAATCCATGAAGAATCAAATTAAAAAATAGTTTTGAAACTTAAAAAATGTCTCAAAACTATACGCCTTTTTTTATAGCTTTGAGATATTTGAAAGGAAGAAAGTCTGGCTTTCTTTCTTTCATCTCGGCATTAGCATTTATTTCTACATCACTTGGCGTTGCAGTATTAATTATTGTCTCATCAGTCATGAATGGCTTCGAAAAAGAACTTAAAGATAGAGTTCTTAATATTATTCCACATGCTTCTATTTATGGCTTAAATCCAATAGATGATTGGGAGAATGTAGAGATTTATTTAAGAGATGACATCAATATAAGAGGTATCTCTCCTTACATTGAAACTGAGGCCCTTATAAAAAGTAAAACAGCTGTCGCAGGAGTACTGATTAATGGCGTTATTGCCTCTAAAGATAAATCCGTTTCAGTCATTCATGAATTTATGCAGGCTGGAGATTTTAAAAATATTCAAACGGATAACAATATTGTCTTAGGAAGACTGCTTGCAAGAAAATTAAATGTCGACCTAGGAGATAAAATATCTTTAATGCTACCTGATACTAGCTCTTCATTTGCCGGATATTTTCCTAGATCAAAGGTTTTTAAAATTTCAGGTATTTTCAATATAGGTTCTAAAGATATCGATGAAACTTTAGCTTACATTTCTCTTGAAAATGCATCCATTCTTACTGGTTTAAAAAATCAAGTAAATGGATTTCGATTGAAGTTTGATAATTTATTTGAAGCTCCTTATTTGGTTTGGCAGTCATTGACATTTGCAGAAAAAAATTCAAACGTCTTACTTAATGCGGAAGATTGGTCATATACATACGGCCCTTTGTTTGAAGCAATCATGATGGAAAAGAGTTTAGTCTTTTTATTACTGACATTAATCATTGTCGTCGCAGCATTCAATATAGTTTCTATGCTCATGACGATGATTAACGAAAAAAGAGGGGCAATTGCCATTCTTCAGACTATGGGTATGGGTAGTAATGAAATTTTTAAAATATTTTTATATTTAGGCGCTATGATTGCTTTCATTGGAACATTTTTAGGTTTGATATTTGGATTAACTATTACTTTCTTAATTGGATCTTCGATTTTTGAAGCTCAACTTACCTCATTGATGGAATACTTTGGTACTTATTTTATATCTTACTTCCCATACGATATCCGTCTAAATACAGTTTTGATAATCATGTCAGTAAGTTTACTAATTACGATACTTTCAGTAATTTTTCCAGCTAGAACTGCTAGTAAGCTCCATCCAATTGAGATTTTAAGAAATGAATAATTTATTGGAAGCAAAAAATTTATCCAAATTTTTTAAAGAGGGTAATGAAGAAATTAAAGCTGTAAACAAAATAGACTTTTCCTTAAAAGAAAATGAAAAAATAGTAATTTATGGAAGATCTGGTTCTGGAAAATCCACATTGCTAAATTTATTGAGTGGTTTGGATACTTATTCTGATGGTGAAATTTCATATAAAAATTATAAATACGATAATCAACATAAACAGCTAACCCAATTGAGGAAAGAGAGTATGGGTTTTGTATATCAATTTCATCACTTACTGAAAGAATTTACTTCCATTGAAAATGTTGCATTAGGCTCGATGATCTTGGGGGAGAATAAAAAAAGATCCTTGGAAAAAGCTTCTGATATTCTTAATAAATTTGGTTTGTCTGAAAGATTGAATCATTTTCCCAGCCAGCTATCTGGAGGAGAAAAGCAACGAGTTGCAATGGCAAGAGCGTTAATCAATAAACCCGATCTTGTCTTTTTAGATGAACCAACTGGAAATTTAGACAAAGATACTTCTAAAGAAGTAATAAGTTATTTAAATCAATTAGCTGACGAGTTTAAATCTTCAATAATTGTTGCAACTCATGACCCTGAATTTAGAAATTTTAGCGATAAAATTCTTACCATGGATTCAGGCGTTTTCGTTTAAAATAAGTCTTCAATGAAAACGAGCCCCTATTCAAGGATACTAGCTTATGTCCTTCCAAATTTAGGATTCTTTCTTTTAAGTTCTCTAGGTTACTTTCTGTTCGCCATATCTCAAGTTGGAATTGCTGATTGGTTTAGACAAATTGTTGATTATATTTCACTGCCAGATTCATCTTTAAATCTTTATTTACCAATTCTTTTACTTGTTTTGGCATTTGGTAGAGGTATTGGTTATTTTATTGGAAATTTTTTTATGGCACTTGTCTCAACTAGATTGGTTTTTGATTTAAGAAAAGATTTATTTAAGTCTTTGATTTATCTGCCATCTAGTTTTTATGATTCTAATAATAGCGGTCATCTTCTTTCTAGAATTACCTTTAACGTTGCACAAATTAATGAAGCAGGTACAGCTGCAATAACAATTCTAGTAAGAGAAGGGCTCATTGTTTTGGGATTGCTAGGTTATTTAATTTATCTTAATTGGCAACTTACAGCTTTATTGTTTCTTGCCTCGCCTTTTATTCTTCTGGTTGTCTCCATTGCAGGCAAAAGAATGAAAAGAGTAAGTACAAGAATTCAAAACTCTATGGGAGATGTCACTCAAGTAAGTTCTGAATCAATCAGTGCAAACAAAGAAGTTAAAATATTTGGTCAACAAGAAAGTGAAATTGATAAATTTAACTCAGTAAATTCAAACAATAGAATTCAGAATTTAAAACTGGAAACAACAAATTCTCTTCAGTCTCCAATTATTCAAATATTTTTAGCTATAGCTTTAGCAATTATTACCTGGGTTGCATTGGATTCTTCTTTTTTTGAAAGAATGTCTCCAGGAACATTTATAGCTTTCTTTGGTGCTGCAGCAATGTTACCAAGACCGATCAGACAGCTATCAATGACAAATTCAATGATTCAAAAAGGTCTTGCGGCCGCAGAGGTTATTTTTAACCAAATGGATATAAAACCTGAATTAGACGATGGCACTAAAGAAATATCCGAAGTTAAGGGAGATATTTCTTTTAAAAATGTAAATTTTTCATATAGCGATAACGAAAAGGTTCTTGACGATGTATCTTTTAGCATCTCAAAAGGCAATACCCTTGCTATCGTTGGCCAATCAGGTTCA
>CACOQX010000024.1 GCA_902629465.1 uncultured SAR86 cluster bacterium
AGGTATGCCTTTTTCAGAAGCAGATGGTGGATATAATGGTGGGCCAATTGATCTAATGGTTATCATGGAATCACTTGGAAGAGGTCTTGTCGTTGAGCCTTATATCCCAAATGTTGTTCTTGCAGGCGGCCTAATTAGTAGACTAGGTTCAGAAGGACAAAAACAAGATCTTTTACCAAAAATTATATCTGGTGAAATTCAAATGTCTGTAGCATTTTCCGAACCACAAAGCAGGTTCGATTTAAATGACGTTATAACATCTGCAAAAAAAGACGGTGAAAATTATATTCTTGATGGTTACAAATCAGTTGTCATGAATGGTCCTTCTTCCAATAATATTGTCGTTGTAGCAAGAACGTCTGGGAATCAACTTGATAAAAATGGTATGTCTTTGTTTATCGTTGATCCATCTTCAAAAGGAGTTTCTTTGAGAAACTATTCAAATGTAGATGGGTCTAAAGCTTCAGAGATAACGCTTGAAAATGTTTCCGTACCAGCATCTTCTCTATTGGGAAGCGAGGGTGATGCTTTTTCTGCATTGGAAGAAACCATTGATTTAGCAACATTAGCTATATCAGCAGAAGCTGTTGGTATTATGGAAAAAATGAATGAAATAACTTTAGAGTATACTAAAACAAGAGAGCAATTTGGTGAGACTCTAAGTTCGTTTCAAGCACTTCAACATAGAATGGTAGATACTTTCATGGCATACGAACAAACTAAATCCTTGCTCTTAATGTGTGCAGCAAAACTTACTGATAAATCAGATGATGCCAAAAAAGCCGTTTCAGCACTAAAATATCAAGTTGGTATTGCTGCTAAACATGTTGGTGAAGAATCTGTTCAGCTACATGGCGGAATGGGAGTAACTGATGAGACAAATATCGGTCACTACTTTAAGCGTTTAACAACAATTAGAGCAATTTTTGGAAATACTGATTATCACCTAAAAAGATATTCTGCTTTGTAATAAATGACAGCAATAAAATCTGACTCTAACCCTGATAAGAGGGATAGAGCAAAACCGGATAATTATCTAGAAAACTGGATAGAAAGACAGTCTCTTGTTGAATCAATGATTCCCATCATTGGTAAATTCCATAGAGATAAAAACGTACGCATTTTATTATATGGGAATCCTTTAATCTCTCTTTCTGTTATAGAAATAATGCAAGCTCATAGAGTTGTAAGAGAAGTCGAAGAAAATGAACTAAGTGAATACGAAACCTCAATGATTTTAGCTAGTTTAGATAAACTTGATCTAGGACCTGCGCAAATAGATATAGGTATATTAGCTGCAGCTTTTATGTTTGATGATCATGGACAAAATATTGATGAATTTGTAAATGATCAGGTCAAGAAAGCTATAGGGAATCATACTCCGGTACTAAAAAATCCTCAGGATGTAGTTCTATTTGGTTTTGGAAGAATAGGTAGATTAATTACAAGATTAATTCTTGAGGATACTGGTGCTGGTGAAACTTTTTCTCTAAAAGCAGTTGTAGTCAGACAATCTAAATCAGAAAATCTTTTTAAGAGAGCGGAGTTAATGAGAAGAGATTCCGTTCATGGTCCTTTCAAAGGAACAATCAGAGTAGATGAGGAATCCAATACTCTTGTAATGAACGGTAATCCTGTAAAGTTTATCTATGCCAATAATCCAGATGAAGTGGATTACTCCAAATATAATATCAATAAAGCAATTCTAATAGACAATACAGGAGTTTATCGCGATAAAAAAGGGCTTTCAAAACATCTTAAATCTAAGGGAATTTCCAAAGCATTGCTTACAGCTCCTACCAAAGGAGAATTAAAAAATATAGTTTATGGTGTGAACCATAAAGATATTACAGATAAAGATAAAATCTTAGGAGCTGCTTCCTGCACTACTAATGCAATTGTTCCTCTATTGAAGGCGATATCAGAAGAATATGGTATTGATAATGGACATGTTGAAACTGTTCATTCATATACCAATGATCAAAATCTAATTGATAATTATCATGACAAAGCAAGACGTGGAAGAAGTGCAGCACTTAATATGGTTTTGACAGAAACTGGAGCCGCAAAAGCTGTATCTCAAGTTCTTCCTGAATTGGAAGGAAAATTATCGGCAAATGCAATAAGGGTTCCAACTCCAAATGTTTCTATGGCAATTTTGAACCTTCATCTTGAGAAAGAATCAACGACTGAAGAGCTGAATGATTTCTTAAGAAAAACAGCTTTTCATAGTATCTACAAAGACCAAATTGATTATACAAATTCTCCTGAAATTGTCTCGTCCGATATCATTGGGAGTAGATTTGGATGTGTTGTAGATTCTCAAGCAACAATATGCAACAGAAAGAATGTAGTCATTTATGCCTGGTACGATAATGAGCTTGGTTACTGCGTCCAATTGCTTCGAGTCTTAAAGAAAATGGCTGGTATTAAATACCTTCGATTACCTTTATTTTTGTAACATGACTATAAAAATTACGAAGGGATTGAACTTATCTCTTGAGGGAGAAATAAGTCATCAAACTTTACCTACAATTAAAAGCCCAACTTCAAGAGTGGCTATTCTGGGTAAAGATTTTCATGGTATAAGGCCAACAATGTTTGTATCTGAAGGGGAGGAGGTTGTCCAAGGAGAAAAACTTTTTGAAGATAAAAAAAATCCTGGGTACTTTCATTTATCTCCCGTGAATGGAACTATTTCAGAAATTAATAGAGGCGATAGAAGATCTTTTCTATCAATGGTTATAGAAAAGAGTAACGATGATGCATCTTTTGAAGTTGATACAACATTTGATAAAACCGATAACCAAGTTTTAAATTTCCTCAATACTTTTGGCTTACTTAGTCTTTTCAGAACTAGACCTTTTTCAAAAGTTCCTACTGTTAACTCTTTGCCGAATAAAATTTTTATTTCTCTGATCGATTCAAACCCATTAGCTTTTAATCCAATATTAGTTATTAAAGATAATCTTGAAGCCTTTAATAAAGGCTTGGAAATTATTTCCTATCTTCCAAAAGAAGGAATTCATGTTGGTATTACTAAAGATAATGATTTAGATTTATACAAATCAAAAAATATTTACTACCATACTTTTTCAGGTCCTCATCCAATTGGCCTCGTAGGAACACAAATTCATAAAGTTTCACCTGCATCATTGGTAAATAAAATTTGGACTATCGGATATCAAGAGTTAATAAAAATTGGAAAAACTGTTCTTACGGGTTATCAATCTAATGAAAAATTCATATCTATTTCGGGCCCTCAAGTTTTTAATCCAGAAATCTTATTAACTGACTTTGGCGCTTGTGTTGAAGAACTTTCTGCTGGGAAACTAGTAGAGGGAGATAATCGATTGATTTCTGGTTCTGTTTTATGTGGTCATTCATGCGAGGGACCATTGGCTTATTTATCAAGTTTCTCCAATCAGCTAACTGTTATAAGAGAAGCTAATCAAAACGATCGTGAATTTCTAAATTGGTTAAGACCCGAAATAAAGAAACATTCCTCATTGAGAATGTTTTTTGCATCAACAATCAAAAATTATAAATATAACCTCACTTCTGCATTAAACGGCGGTTTTAGAGCAATTGTTCCTGTGGGCATTTACGAAGATATTTTTCCAATGAATTTAATGATTACTCAACTTCTTAAGGCAATAGTGACTGAAGATACAGAATTAGCGCAAAGTCTCGGTGTTTTGGAATTGGATGAGGAAGATTTAGCTCTTTGTACTTATAGTTGTCCAAGTAAATATGATTACGGCTTAATCCTTAGGAATATTTTAGATAAAATAGAAAAGGATGGATAAAGGCATAATATATAAGAATATCTTCTAAAAACTAAATTAGTACCCTGAAATCATTAAAATTGCGTCTAAATCTATGAGATGAAAGATCCATTAAGAAATTTTCTTGATAAAATTAAACCTTCTTTTCAAGGAAAAGGGGGTCTCTCCTATTACTTTCCAATTTTCGATGTTATCGAAAATCTTTTTTATTCATCCGATAAAAGAACCAAAGGTTTAACTCATGTAAGAGATGGTTCAGACATTCAAAGGATTATGGTTGTGGTCTGGCTAGCAACTTTTCCGACAATGTTTGCTGGGATGTACAATCTTGGATATCAATCACTTAATGCAATAGAACAACTTACTCTTGCAAATAGTGCCTTTGAGAAAGACTGGCATTGGCCATTAATTACCTTCTTTACTTCTCTCAACCCAAATAGCTTTATGGACTGTTTGGTTTATGGAGCAATCTACTTCATCCCTATATACGTAGTTGTTTTTGCAGTCGGAATAGGATGTGAATTGATTTTTGCACTAATAAGAAGACATGAAGTAAGTGAAGGTGCTTTTGTTACTACAGTTTTATTTGCTCTATCTTGTCCACCTAACGCGCCTTTATGGCAATGTGCACTGGGTATTGCAGTTGGGTTAGTCATAGGTAAAGAAATCTTTGGTGGTACGGGAAAGAACTTCTTGAATCCAGCTCTAACGGGAAGGGCATTTTTATATTTTGCTTATCCTGCTTCTTGGTCAGGAGATATGTCATGGGTTGCGGTTGATGGTTATACAGCAGCAACCATCCTTGGAACAGCAGCTCAAGATGGCTATCAAAGTCTTGCCTACACATGGAATAATGCTTTTCTTGGGTTTATTCCAGGTTCTATCGGTGAAACTTCAACTTTAGCGATATTAGTAGGCCTTGCTATTCTCCTTTATACAAAAGTTGCTTCATGGAGAATAGTTCTTGGTGTGGCTATAGGTACAATCTTTACAAGTTATTTATTCAATATTGTTGGCAGTGATACCAATCCTATGTTTTCTATGCCTTTTTGGTGGCACATGGTAATTGGGGGATATGCTTTTGGTTTGGTTTTCATGGCAACTGAGCCTGTCTCTGGCTCGCACACTAATGCAGGCAGATGGGTTTATGGAATAGTCATCGGCGTGATGGTAATTTTAATTCGAGTCTTAAATCCTGCATTTCCAGAAGGCATGATGCTCGCCATTTTATTTGGAAATTTATTAGCTCCTTTGATCGATCATTTTGTGGTTCAAAATAATATTAAAAAAAGATTAGCAATTCAAAATGCCTAAGATTAATAAAGATAGTGCTCTAAATATTACATTCGTTGGAATTGGTCTCTGTCTATTATGTAGTGCCATTATTTCGTTTATTGCTATTCAACTAAGATCTGTTCAAGAAAATAATGTTGTTTTAGATATGCAAAAAAAAATTGTTTCATCTGCAGGTTTGGAAAAGATTTATGGTTCTGTAGAAAATGCTATGTCGAATATAAAAACTTTAATCATAGACTTAGACAAGGGAGAAATTGTAGATATAAATCCAGATTCATATGAATTAGCAAAAGAGCTGAGAGAGGATGGAAAATATAAATTTTTATCTGCGGAAGAAGACGTAGCTTCAATCAAGAAAAGAGAGAAATATTCAAAGATATATATTGAATATAAAGACAATGAAATTAATACTTTAATTCTTCCGGTTAGAGGATATGGCTTATGGGGAATTCTCTATGGTTATTTGGCTATCGAAGGAGATTTAAATACTGTTGCTGGGTTGGAATTCTACGAACACAAAGAAACGCCTGGTCTTGGTGCTGAGATTGACAATCCCAAATGGAAAGCCTTATGGAAAGGAAAAAAAATATATCAAGATAATGGTGAAGTTTCTTTAAAGGTAATCAAAGGTAGTGTTTTGGAAACTAGCAATAACTTCAGTTATGAGGTTGATGGATTATCTGGAGCTACCTTGACCTGTAATGGAGTAAGTAACTTGATAGCTTATTGGATGGGCAACGACGGCTTTTTAAACTTTATTAAAAATCTACAAAAAATAGATGTCTAAATACTCAGAAATATTATTTCGACCTGTATTCAAAGAAAATCCCATTGCTTTGCAGATGCTTGGCATTTGTTCAGCATTGGCAGTTACCAGTAAACTTTATCCAACTTTAATAATGTGTGTAGCTTTAACAGTTACTGTCAGCTTATCTAATTTCTTCATTTCTATGATTAGGAATATAACTCCTTCGAATATAAGAATTATCGTTCAAATGACAATTATTTCTTCTTTAGTAATCTTGGTTGATCAGGCATTAAAAGCTTATGACTATGAAACAAGTAAGACTTTGTCTGTATTTGTCGGTTTGATAATTACTAATTGTATTGTCATGGGAAGAGCTGAAGCATTTGCCATGCAAAATCCTCCAGGCGTATCTTTTCTTGATGGTTTTGGTAATGGATTAGGTTATAGCGTGATTTTGATAGTCCTCGGCACAATCAGAGAATTGTTTGGCACTGGGACTATTTTGGAGTATGAAATTTTTCCATTGGTACAAAACGGTGGCTGGTATGTACCTAATAACTTTTTTCTTTTGCCTCCTGTTTCTTTTATTTTAATTGGCTTAATAATATGGGCTTTAAGAGCATGGCAAAAAGATCAAATCGAAGAACCAGAATTTAAGATGTCTCAGAATTCTCCTGAAATTGTGCCTAATCCTCCGCCAACACCTTCATCAAAGGCAGTATCATGATAGAAAATTATTTAAATATTTTTATCAATGCTATTTTTATAGAAAATCTAGCTTTATCTGTATTTTTAGGAATGTGTACTTTCATTGCTATTTCAAAAAAAATTGAAGCTGCAATTGGTTTAGGAATCGCTGTAATTGTGGTGTTGGCAATCACTGTACCCATCAATAACTTAATTTATAACTTCATTCTAAGAGATGGAGCACTTGCTTGGGCTGGACTATCTGATGTTGATTTAAGTTTTGTAGGATTGATTAGCTACATTGGTGTGATTGCTGCTTGTGTTCAAATATTAGAAATGTTTTTAGATAAATATGTTCCTGTGCTGTATAACGCTCTGGGAATATTTTTACCCCTTATCACAGTTAATTGTGCAATTCTTGGAGCGTCACTTTTTATGGTAGAAAAAGATTTATATTTTGGAGAGAGTGTTGCCTATGGTTTAGGTGCAGGAGTAGGTTGGGCGTTAGCAATTACAATACTTGCAGGAATAAGAGAAAAATTAAAATATAGTGACATGCCAGAAGGTCTTCAGGGACTAGGTTCTACTTTTATAATTGTTGGTTTGATGAGCTTTGGATTTATGTCGTTTGGAGGCATTATTCTATAATGGGTTTAGAGATAGTTTTAGGCATTTTATCTTTTACAGTTATTGTAAACGTCATGGTTGCCATTATTCTCTTGGCAAGATCTCAATTAGTTTCTACCGGTGATGTAACTATCGAAATTAATGATGATCCTGCTCAAAAAATTACTGTCCCTGCAGGTGGAAAACTTTTACAAACTTTAGCGGAAAATAACCTTTTCCTTTCTTCAGCGTGTGGAGGAGGTGGTACATGCTCGCAATGTCGTTGCCAAGTTTTCGATGGTGGAGGCTCAATTTTATCTACCGAAGAAAGTCATTTTAATAATAAAGAAAAAAAAGATTTCTGGCGCCTCTCTTGTCAGGTTCCCGTTAAAAGTGATATGAAAATAACCATCCCGGAAGAGGTATTTGGTGTTAAAAAATGGGAAACCACAGTTAAATCCAATGATAATGTCGCTACCTTTATTAAAGAATTGGTTCTAGAGTTACCAGAAGGTGAAGATGTTGGGTTTGAAGCTGGAGGTTATGTACAAATGGAAATTCCTCCATATCAGGCTGATTACAAAGATTTTTATATTCAGGATGAATACAAATCCGATTGGGATAGATTTGAGGTATTCAATAATGTTTCTACAGTAAAAGAAGAGGTCATAAGAGCTTATTCAATGGCAAATTATCCTGAAGAAAAAGGGATTATGAAATTCAATATTAGGATTGCTTCACCGCCTCCCGGTATGTCGGTTCCTCCAGGAGAGGCATCATCCTATTTGTTTAATTTAAAAGCAGGCGATAAACTGACTATTTTCGGTCCTTTTGGAGAATTTAAAGCAAAAAAAACCGATGCCGAAATGGTATTCATTGGAGGAGGAGCTGGTATGGCTCCAATGAGATCTCATATTTTTGATCAACTTCTTAGAATTAACTCTTCGAGAAAAATCAGCTTTTGGTATGGAGCGAGAAGTTTAAAAGAAATGTTTTACGTTGAAGAATTTGATAAGTTATCAAAAGACTTTGAAAATTTTTCTTGGTATGCCGCTTTATCTGATCCATTGCCTGAAGATAACTGGGATGGTCTGACTGGTTTTATTAGTCATGTTTTGTATGACGAATACCTCCAACATCACCCTTCACCAGAAGATTGCGAATATTATCTTTGTGGTCCTCCTATGATGATGTCAGCTGCATTCAAAATGCTTGATAGTCTAGGTGTTGAACCAGAAAATATAATGTTTGATGACTTTGGCAGCTAATATCTCAAAAAGATATTTACTTCTTTTGCTCTTTTTAGGAGCATGCTCAACTGACAACGAAATTTTTTCTATGTCGGGTCAAGTATTTGGTACGTTTTACGACATAAAATTTGAAAGTTCTCAACATAATCTTAAGAGAGCTAATAATGAAATAGATAAGATTTTTATTGCTATCAATGAATGTTGTTCAACCTATAAAAACGATTCTTTAGTGTCATTAAAAAGAGATAAAAAAAATACTGAATCTTTTAAAGAAAATGTTAGAAATTATTTCCAAGAAGTTGTAAAAATTTCAGTGAAGGCAAACAAAACTGCTAAAGGTTTTACTTTATTTGAAAATTATGATTATTTTAATGCAGTCGCAAAAGGTTATGCAGTAGATATCATTTCTTCAAAATTTAAAGAATTAAATATTGAAAATTTTTTTATAAATATTGGTGGTGAAATTAGAGCAGAAGGAATGAAAAATAAGAATTTTTGGAAAATCGGAATTGAAAATCCTTCATCTAATCAACAAAGTATATTTAAACCATTTGAATTTAAACAAAACCTTTCAATTGCTACTTCAGGTAATTATAGAAATCCTGGACATATCATTGGAATTGGTGGAAATAAAATTAATCAAGATGTGCTTTCAATTTCGGTGATAGATAAAAAGTCAACTGCCTATGCTGATGCTCTTGCAACTGGTTTATTTGCATTAGGACAAATTAATTTAATAAAAAAGAACATTGTTGAAAATGATATTCCTGCATTAATTATCTTCAAAGATAATGAAAAATTAAAATATTTTGAATCAAAACAATGGAAGGAATTGTTACAATAGTTAAATGATTACTGCCTTTTTAGCCATCTTTATTGTTATTCTTTCAATATTGGGAATGTCGATAGGCATTATTCTTAAAAACAAACCCCTCCAACCAAGCTGCGGAGGAATTTATTTAGAGAAGGGTGATACTTGCAAAGTCTGCGGTAAAACAGCTGATTAGAACTGATTCATTGTATTATCTTCACCACCAGCTTTAAGAGCATTTTCACCAGAGAAGTATTCTTTGTGAGTGTCGCCAACAGTCGAACCAGCTAAGTCTTGATGCTTAACAGAAGACATATCACGCCTAATTTCTTGTCTTTGAATCTCTTTAACATAAGCTAACATTCCCTCATCTCCAAAATATCCTTCTGATAGCACTGAGGTTCCCAAAGCCGTTTCGTGATAGGTAGGTAAAGTGATCAAATGATGGAAGATTCCTGCTTCTTTTGAGGCATCTTTTTGGAAATTTCGAATGTATTCATCGGCTTCTAATGCAAGATCTGAATCATCAAATTTTTTATCCATCAATCCTTTTGGATCCTTTGCGGGGTCTGGATAATTTGAAACATCTTTTCCAGCTTCAACCCATTCTTGATAAACTTGTTCTCTAAAAGATAAGGTCCAATTGAATGAAGGAGAATTATTGTAAACAAGTTTTGCTTGCGGTTGTTTTTCTCTTATTGCAGCAACCATTTCAGCAATCTGCTGAACGTTTGGTTTTTCAGTTTCAATCCATAAAAGGTCTGCACCATTTTCAAGACTAGTTATACAGTCAAGAACTACTCGATCAAATCCAGTATCTTTTTTAAATTGATACAATCCATTAGGAAGTCTAACTGGCTGAACTAGTTTGCCTCCTTGATGAATTGTTACATCATTATCTTCCAATTCACTAAGATCATTTATTTCTTTAGATTCAAGAAAGCTGTTGTATTGATCAGCAAGATCGCCAGTTTCTTTTGAAACAGGAACTTTCTGAGTTAAACCTGCTCCTAAAGAATCAGTTCTTGCAACTATAATTCCATTTTTGATACCTAATTCTAAGAAAGCATATCTAACAGCATTTATCTTTGATAAAAAGTCTTCATGCGGAACAGTTACCTTCCCGTCTTGATGGCCACATTGCTTTTCATCGGATACTTGATTTTCTATTTGAATGGCACAAGCACCTGCTTGAATCATCTTTTTTGCAAGTAAGTAGGTAGCTTCTTCGTTACCAAATCCGGCGTCTATGTCAGCAATAATAGGGACAACATGAGTTTCAAAATTATCAATTTTTTTGATAATGTCATCTGTTTTATTTCCTGCAGCTTCAGCTTCATCTAATTCATTGAATAAGTGCTGTAATTGAACAGAATCAGCTCTTTTTAAAAAGGTGTAAATTTCTTTAATTAAATTAGGCACTGCAGTTTTTTCGTGCATACTCTGGTCAGGAAGGGGTCCGAATTCGGATCTAAGTGCAGCAATCATCCAACCACTTAAATATACATATCTCTTTGAAGTTGTCGTGTGGGAACGTTTGATTTCCATCATCATTTGTTGAGCGGTAAAACCATGCCAACATCCTAGAGATTGAGTATAAACACTGGAATCTTTATCATAGTCAGCCATATCAGCATGCATAATGTCAGCAGTATATTGAGCGATATCTAACCCGGTATGAAATCTATTCTGAAGCCTCATTCTCGCGGCAGATACTGAATTGATGTTTTTATAAATATTAGGATTTTTTTTCTTCAGTTCCTCATATTCTTTTACAGTTTTTTCATAATTAA
>CACOQX010000025.1 GCA_902629465.1 uncultured SAR86 cluster bacterium
TTGCAGATTCAAAAAACTAATACTAATAGACTTCATTAAATAAATAAAATTCACATGACACAAAAAATTAAAACCTTCAATGCAATTGCTGAGAAGGGCCTAAATATTCTTCAAGAAAAAAAATTTGAGGTATCTGATGGTCTTTCTGATCCTGATGCAATTATTTTGAGAAGTCACAAACTCAAAAGGGAAGACTTTGGAAATAATCTAAAAGCCATAGCCCGAGCTGGGGCAGGGGTAAATAATATCCCTGTCGAAGAATGTTCCGAGCTTGGAATTCCTGTATTTAATACTCCCGGAGCGAATGCTAATGCAGTTAAAGAAATAGTGTTGGCAGCACTTTTAATGTCTTCTAGGGGTCTCTTTCAAGGAGCTAATTTTGTGAATTCAATAGAAGAGTCAAATCAAGAAGAATTAAAACCTTTAATTGAGTCTGGAAAAAAAAGTTTCAAAGGCAGAGAATTAACTGGCGGGACTTTAGGCGTTGTTGGCATGGGGGCTATAGGCTCTAAAGTTGCTGATATGGGAGTAATGCTAGGCATGAATGTTATTGGCTATGATCCAGCTATAACAGTTGAAGCTGCTTGGAAATTGCCTAACAAAGTTGAACGAAAAGAGAGCATTGAAGATGTTTTCAAAGAATCTGACTACATCTCTCTCCATGTACCAGCAAATGATAAAACTAAAGGTCTTATAAATTCTGATTTACTTAAAAATGCTAAAAAGGGCTTGAGACTTATAAATTTTGCAAGAGATGAAATAGTTGTTTCAAAAGACATCATAGAAAGCTTGGATAAAAACATCCTGAATAGGTACATCACGGATTTTGCTGATTTAGACTTAATCTCTAGAGCCAAAACAGCCAACGATGTCATAATTTTGCCTCACATTGGAGCAAGTACAAGCCAAGCAGAAGAAAATTGTTCTGTCATGGCTGCCGAACAGCTTGAAGATTTTTTGAATAATGGAAACATCAAAAATTCAGTGAATTTTCCTGAGTTAATTGAACCTAGACCTTCAGAATTTAGGGTTACTCTTTCGAATAAGAACCATCCAGGAATGATAGGTAAAATAACTACCGTACTGGCTGATAATGAATTAAACATCATAGACATGGTAAACAAAAGTAGAGGTGATATTGCATACAACGTAATTGATCTGGAAACCAAACCACCGGAAAAAGTTTTGGTTGAGTTATCTGCTCTGGATGATGTTATTTCTGTGAGAGAGGTTTAATAATGACAAAACCAGTTGCAATTGTTACTGGCGGCAGTAGAGGTGTCGGCGCCGAAGTATCTAAGCTCCTTTCAAGCAAAGGTTGGAACATCGCAATAACTTGTTCTAGCTCAATAGATGCAGCAAATGAGGTAAGTAAGGAGTGTGAAACGTTAGGAGCAGAGACAATTGTTCTTCAAGCAGATGTTTCACAGCCGGATTCTTGTGCTCAAACAGTGAAAGAAACCATAAAAAAATGGGGAAAATTGGACGCTTTGATCAATAATGCCGGCACCACTAAATTCAATGCACATGATAATTTGGATGGCCTTTCCAAAGATGATTTTCTTGGATTGTATGCAACAAATACCGTGGGCCCTTATATGATGATTAAAGAGGCAAGAGAAAGCCTCCTTAAGTCGGATAATCCATCTGTT
This sequence comes from uncultured SAR86 cluster bacterium, assembly GCA_902629465.1. Classification (GTDB taxonomy): domain Bacteria; phylum Pseudomonadota; class Gammaproteobacteria; order Magnimaribacterales; family AG-339-G14; genus MEDG-81. The sequence continues at coordinate 1,653 of CACOQX010000025.1, forward strand.
GTAAATGTTGCATCTATAGCAGGAGTTTTAGGAATAGGCAGTTCTGTGGCATACGCCGCATCAAAAGGAGCGTTAATAAATATGACCAAGTCTCTTGCCAGGGCTTTAGGTCCAATCAGAATCAACGCAATATGTCCTGGGTTTATACAGGGGGATTGGTTGAAAAATGGTTTGGGTGAGGAAACTTATGAGTTTGTGAAAAAATCCACTGAAGATAGGGTTCCATTGAACCTAACTTGTACTGCAGAGCAGGTTGCAGAAACAATCTGTTATTTCATAGAATCAGGATCAACAATAACAGGAGAAACTTTATTGCTTGATGGTGGAATGCATTTAGGCAATTATTAAGCCCTAAAAATATTTTTCCACATATTCTTTTGTAAATCCTACAATCTCCTCTTCTCGGCCTTCTTTAACCTTCAAAACCCATTCTGGATCAGATAAGAGAGCTCTGCCTACGGCAACCATATCAAAGTCTCCTCTTTCGAACATCTCAACTAAAGTTTTAATAGAGGAGGTATTAGCTTTATCATTGCCGACATATAGGCCTATAAAATCTGAATCCAGACCCACACTTCCTACAGTAACAGTAGGTTTGCCAGTTATTTTTTTAGTCCAGCCTGCAAGATTTAAATCAGACTCTTCAAATTCAGGCTCCCAGTATCTTCTTGTACTAGCATGAAAGACATCAACTCCAGAATCAGATATGGGTCCTAAGAAAGTTTCTAAGTCTTTAGGAGTGGGAGCAAGTCTTGCGTCGTAATCTTGTTGTTTCCACTGAGAAAATCTCAGCATTATCGGAAAATCATTTCCAACTAGTTTTCTAGCACGTGAAACTATCTCGCAGACAAACTTTGTTCTTAAATCTTCCTCTTTGCCGTATTTATCTTTTCTTACGTTAGTATCTCGCCAGAAAAATTGGTCGATCATATATCCATGAGCCCCATGAAGCTCTACGCCATCAAAACCCAACATTTTTATAATTTCTATATCTTTTACATAGTTCTGAATGAGATCTTCAACATCGTTATCTGTCATTTCATAAGCTACTTTTTTATCTTTTCTGACTAAACCTGAAGGCGTATAACCAGGTACTTCAGGATTTGGAGGTTGACCGGGCTTTCTTATTCCTCCTACATGCCACAGCTGACAAAATATTGTGGAACCTTCTTCCTGAACTGCAGAAATTAGACTCTTCCAGCCCTTATGAGAATCTTGTCTTAAATTAGGAACATTAGGATAGCCACTCGATGCAGGATGACTTACCTCAACACCCTCAGTAATGATCATCCCAACCTCTGCAGCTGCTCTTCGTTTGTAATATTCTAAATTCTGATCTGTTGGAATACCGTTTGGAGACATACTCCTAGTCATGGGCGCCATAGCTATTCTGTTGGGTACGACTAAGTTATTGATTTTTATTGGTTTAAATAATGCTTCCATTTTTACCTCTATTTCTATTCAGAATTGATAAGACCTTATTGGAATAAGAATTTTTTTTATAGTAACTTTTATATGAGTTACACACAAAAGTTTATTTATTTTTTTTAAATTCGAGTTATGTCTATCTTTAAGTGCATTATCATGGTGCATAACTTATAACTTCGTAAGATATTGATTTTATTGATTAATTTTTAAGTGGTTAAAAATTAACCAATTTAGCCAAAACTCTTTTGTTAAAAGGCTCCAATCAATCTTCCTTATTTTATCCAAAGAGTTATCCACAATTTCTGTGGATAAAAAAATAAAATATTTGTTAATATTTCTTCCATGGTGAGGTCTTTAGAATCTTGGAAAGAAGTTGCTGCTGAATATGGTTTAAAAGACATTTTAAAACCAATAAGAAAAAAAATATCAGAAGCCTCTTCACAAAAAAAGAAAATTCACCCTGGTAGTAAAGATATTTTTAGGGCATTTGAATTAACTTCTTTTAAAAACGTAAAAATTATAATACTTGGGCAAGATCCTTATCATGGTCCAAATCAAGCAAATGGCCTAGCATTTTCTGTTAATTCAGAGGTTAGACTTCCTCCATCTTTATTGAACATATTCAAAGAATATTCTTCAGATTTAAATTTACCAATTCCCACAAGTGGAAATTTGACAGCTTGGGGAGAGCGTGGAGTTCTGCTATTGAATTCTATCCTAACTGTAGAATCCGGATCTCCAGGTTCGCATAAGGACTATGGATGGGAAGAATTCACTAATCAGATTATCAAAGCTTTAAGCGATAAAAAATCAAATTTAGTTTTCATCTTATGGGGGGCATATGCTCAATCAAAGAAAATTCTTATAGATTCTTCGAAGCATTTAATCATTGCAACTCCTCATCCATCACCATTATCAGCTCACAGAGGTTTTTTTGGATCGAAACCTTTCTCTAAGGCAAATAATTATCTTAGGAAAACCAAAAACGAAGAAATAGATTGGAGAATATGAGGATTACAAGAAGTTTAAAATTTGTCCGTCTAAAAAAATAGACTCAGTTTGTTCATCTTTGTTTTTAAAAAAAACAAAGCCGTATTTACCTTCTTTTGATAAAACTTCTCCAACTTTCTTTCCTTCTTTGTTATAAATCGAAGACTCCTTGAGCTCATCTTTTAAATTATCTGCAATTTTAAGAGCAAATTTCAATTTCCCTCTATATTCCATTCTTGCAATGACTTCTTGGCCGTTAAAGCAGCCCTTAGAAAAATCAATCAGTTCATTATTCTGATAATTAAGCTCATGGGGAGTAAATTTTGAGGAAGTATTTTTATTTACTTCCACTATTCCCTTATTAATTAGAAATTTCATCCATTCTGTTGAGTCTAGTTCTTTTTTAAAGCTATCTTGTTCATCATTTTTCAATTCAGCATCAAAGAAAGGGATGTATTTGTTCATATGCTCTTCAAAAGAGTCGCTCAACTCATCTAGGATGGCAATTTTAAATCCATTTTCTACCTTTTTAATCCAAAAGGTTGCCATAACTCTGCCTTTGTTATTGCAAACGCAGGTAGGTTTATATTCCTCATTGGAAATCTTTTCTGCATCTATTGTAATTTGTCCTTGTAAGAATTCTGCAGCCTGAGATCCCTGAACTATGAGGCAAGTATGTTTTTCTGAAAAATTCATGCTTTTATGTATTTATCTGATTATATAATTCTTTCTGTGAGTGACCTATTAAATAAAGCTAAATTTAAGGCAAGAAGAGGCTTGAATGAATTAGATAAAATCTTTGTGCCGTTTGTAGAAAAAAAGTTCATATCTCTGAATAATTCTCAAATTGATCAACTTTTTGAGCTTTTTGAAATAGATGATGTCTCGCTAGCAGATATGATCATTTATAAAAAAATGAATTATCCAATTGAACTCAAAGAAATATTTGAAGAAATATTTGATTTTTATAGTGAAATTTAGCTGAACTTGTGGACAATACGCATGTCTATAAGGATTAGGACATGGAAAACGATATAAACATTATTAATCTTGTTAAAAAGGGGGATGTTAGAGCCTTCGATATACTTGTGGTCAAATACCAAGATAGACTTGTTTATTCTGTTTTTAAGTTCTGCAAAGACTTTGAATTATCTCAAGATATTGCCCAAGAAGCTTTTGTTAAAGCTTTCAGAAATATTAATAAATTTAGAGGAGAGAGTTCTTTCTATACTTGGATTTACAGAATTGCTATCAATACAGCAAAAAACTATTTTTCAAATAAATCCAGAGGAGCTGAAACTTACAATGAAGATGTTCTTGATGGTGCTTTATCTGACTTGTCTTTAAATTCTGATAATCCCGAAACTCTCTTAGCTGCTGAAGAAATGAAAGATGCTATAAATCAAGCCTTTCAGAATTTACCTGACGAAATAAGATCAACTTTATCACTCAGAGAGTACGATGGATTGAGTTATGAAGAAATAGCTAAAGTCCAAAACTGTCCCATTGGCACGGTGAGATCTAGAATCTTTAAAGGAAGAGAGCTTATTAACGAAACTTTTTCCAAATTAGGACTGTCTAAAACTTGGAGTAATTAGTATGGAATCAAGTGTAGATCAAAGACTGTGTTTACTTTTGGATGGCGAAGCCTCCGAATTCGAAACACGCAGGCTTGTTGAAGATATTTCTAAAAACCCTCATATTAAGAAGCGCTGGCTTGAGATGAATAAACAAAAATCAGCGCTTCGAAGAGAACTTTTAATCCCAAATCTTGACCTTTCTTCCAAAATCCAAAACGAACTTCAAAAATCCAAAAAAACAAATAACCAAAAACATCACGAAAACCACTTTAGTTGGGGGAAAATTCCCTACATGAGGACCTGTTCTTATTTTTTTGGCCTCTTTTTTACCCTTACCTTTATATTTTTCGAATTTTCCTCCCAACCCAATCAATCTTTCCTCCAAGTCTCAGCTCCAAAAACTCTAGTTTCTACAATAAACCCGGTCATCCTTGATGATTACGGTAGAAACTTTGATGGGAACCTTCGCAGTTATAAATACATCTCCAATAATCAAGTAGAGGCTAATTACGGAATCAAAGGTTCAAATGCGAATCTTAAACTAAAATTTTTCCTCAAAGATGAATCCAATACTGTGAAATTGTCTTCTATCTCCAACGGCGTTACCATCAATACAAGAAAAGGCGATAAACCAATGATTATAAATCTATCCAGCGATAAATTATCAAACCAAAAACTGATAAGTATTTCTAATTTGTTTTTAGAATAATAAAAAATCTTAATATGCAAAAAAAATTATTTGTATTTTTTACTCTTTTCTTCATTTCTAGCTCAGGCTGGAGCCAGTTGAACCAAAACGTATCAGACCTTCCCAATTTTGCCTCTTTAGCTGAGAAAGTAACGCCTGCTGTTGTTAATGTAAGCGTTACAAAAGTTATTAAATCTCCAGCACAAAATGAAATGAGAAGAGGACCTTTCAATGATCCTTTCTTTGACGACTTTTTTGGTTCTCCTTATAACCCTCCAAACCGTGACAGAAAAGTAGCATCAGGAGGATCAGGATTCATTATTTCAAAGGATGGTTACATATTAACAAATCACCATGTAATTGAAGATGCCTCCGAAGTTGTAATCAGCCTTCAAGATAGAAGAGAATTTTCTGCAGAAATAATTGGCAGTGATAAAAAGTCAGACGTTGCTCTTTTGAAAGTTAAAACTAATGAAAACCTTCCTTTTTTAAGTTTAGGAGATTCCGAAAAGGTTAGAGTCGGAGATTGGGTCATGGCAATCGGATCTCCTTATAGGCTTAATGCAACGGTAACAGCAGGAATAGTGAGCGCAAAAGCTAGAAGCGTTCCAGGACAGAGCACTTCATATATACCTTTTATCCAGTCAGATGTAGCTATTAACCCAGGAAACTCAGGAGGTCCATTATTCAATCTTAACGGAGAAGTCATTGGCATAAACGCAATGATTTACTCAAATCGAGGGGGATATATGGGTATATCCTTCACTATCCCCATTAACTATGCTGATGAAATAGTTACACAAATAAAAGAAAACGGGTTTGTTTCAAGAGGCTGGTTGGGTGTTGCAGTCCAGGAAGTTACTAAAGATTTAGCAGATTCGTTTGGCTTGGATGTGCCTCGTGGGGCACTAATTGGAAGTGTTTTAAAAGATTCCCCAGCAGAAAAAGCCGGACTAAAAAATGGTGATGTAATTGTAGATTTTGATGGTCAACAAATAATCTATTCAGGCGATCTTCCTCTAATAGTAGGAAGAATCCCTCCTGAAAAAAAAGTAAATGCAACAATATTCAGAGATGGAAAGAAAATAACGGTTTCTGTGACAACTGGTAAATTAGATGAAAAAGTTGCACAAGACACAACTGTTGATAAAAAGGAAGAAACTGGAAATATTTTAGGCATTGCCGTCAAAGATATCGCTTCCTTAACGAATCCAGAACAAAAACAATTAGGCCAAGATAAAGGTGTTGTGGTATCAAGTGTTTTTCCAGGTCCTGCGTCTGAAGCTGGAATCAGAAGAGGAGACATAATCGATAAAATACAGTTTAAGGATGTAGGCAGTATCAAAGATTATGAAAAAATCTCTAAAACTCTAAAAAAAGGTTCTACCATTGCTTTAAGAATTATCAGAGATAAAAACGGATCATTTCTCACCCTTAAAATTCCAAAATAGGACATAATGCCTGCATGTCGAGCCATGCTTCTATAAATCAGATCAGAAACTTCTGCATTATTGCGCATATTGATCACGGAAAATCGACTCTCGCAGATCGTCTCATCGAAATATGTGAAGGTTTAAGCAAACGTGAAATGCAAAATCAAGTTTTGGACTCTCTTGATTTAGAAAGAGAAAGAGGCATTACCATCAAAGCTCAGTCGGTATATTTAGAATATGAGTTAGATGAAAAAAAGTATCAGATCAACTTAATTGATACCCCGGGACATGTGGACTTTGCCTACGAAGTTTCTAGGTCTTTAGCTGCTTGCGATGGTGCTATTTTACTTGTCGATGCTTCCCAAGGAGTTGAAGCACAAACTCTTTCCACTTGTTATAACGCAATCAATCAAGGACTTACGATATTTCCCGTATTAAATAAAATTGACCTCAAACAATCAGATCCAGAAAGAGTCAAACAAGAGATTGAAGAAATAATTGGTATAGAAGCAAGCGAAGCGCCAGCCATAAGCGCTAAAGATGGATTGGGCGTTAAAGATTTGCTGGAAAAAATTATTAGAGAAATACCTGCTCCAAATGGTTCTATTGCGGAACCATTACAGGCTTTGATAATTGACTCTTGGTTTGATCAATACCTTGGAATTGTCTCTTTAGTGAGAGTGGTAAATGGAGAAATAAATCTTGGCGATAAAATTAAATTCTTCTCAAATAATAATGTTCATTTAGTAGAAAAATTAGGAGTCTTCACTCCCAAGAGATTAGAAAAAACTAAACTAGTTGCCGGAGAGGTTGGTTTTATCTGTTCTGGAGTAAGAAGCATTAAAGGCGCTCCTGTCGGAGATACCATAGTTCTACCTGATAAAAAAAACTCTTTGCCAGGATTCAAGCCAATAAAACCTCAAGTTTTTGCGGCTCTCTATCCTTTAGATTCCGGTGAATTTGAATCATTTAGAGAATCCTTAGAAAAACTAGCTTTAAACGATGCTGCTTTGCAATTTGAACCGGAGCAATCTCAGGCTTTAGGCTCTGGTTTTAGATGTGGTTTTTTGGGAACGTTGCACATGGAAATTATTATAGAAAGACTTCAAAGAGAGCATGGAATAGAGCTTTTGGCTACAGCGCCTACTGTCGTGTATGAAATACTATTGAAAAATAATGATGTGATTGAAATTGAAAATCCAAGTAAATATCCTGATCCAAGTTCAATAGAGGAGGTCAGGGAACCAATAGCTCTTGCAACTATTCTTGTTCCTGAAGAATATGTTGGAAATGTAATTTCTCTTTGCGTGGAAAGGAGAGGGAGTCAAAAGTCTCTAAGATATGTGGGCGGACAAATAGAACTAGTTTATGAAATGCCTATGAACGAAATCGTTCTCGATTTCTTTGACAAATTGAAATCAACCAGCAAAGGATATGCATCTCTAGACTATGATTTTGTGAGATTTGACCAAAGTGATATTACTCGAATCGATATCTTGCTCAATGGCGAAAAAGTTGATGCTCTGAATTTCATGGTGCATCGCTCTAAAGCTGAATATAAAGGAAGAGAACTGACAAAAGCTCTTAGGGAGGTTATTCCCAGACAGATGTATGATGTTGCAATTCAAGCTGCAATTGGAAATAAAATTATTTCTCGAGAGACAGTCAAAGCCTACCGTAAAGATGTAACAGCTAAACTTTATGGCGGAGATGTAACGCGAAAGAAAAAACTTTTAGAAAAACAAAAAGCTGGTAAGAAAAAAATGCGTCAGATTGGAAAAATCGATGTTCCGCAAGAAGCATTTTTATCGGTTTTAAAAGTAAGCAAATAATTATGTATGAATCAATTTTAATTATTTCAGTAATCGTAATTTCAATCTTATTTGCAACTTGGGTTTACTCAGAGAAAAAATTAGATGGTAAATTTTCCAAGACCATTAGTACTATTTCTTTCCCTTTTCCTCTTTTAGCTTTGTATGCAGTTTTTAAACTTAATATCAGCTTTGGTTATATTTTAGTTGGGTTAACTTTAATTTCACTTGTAATTTGGCTCATCTCTCGACGAACCGATTTAGTGAATTTGCAAAAGGAGGCAAGATCTTTTTTCTTAATTCTCCTCGGCATAACTATTTTTAGATCATTTATTTATGAACCTTTCCAAATCCCTACCGAGTCTATGATTCCTCAGATACAGGTTGGAGATTTTTTGGTAGTGGATAAATTTTCTTATGGCTTAAAAAATCCTGTAGGAAAATCAACTTGGTTTGAAACCAGAGAGCCAAAAAAAGGCGAGATGATTGCATTCATTCCAGAGCATACTATTTGCAGCTCACCAATTGAAAATTCTTATCCTGAAAAAAACTTTGATAGCTCTCAGGAGTATCTCTGGCAACGTTACAGCGAAGCTTGTACTCCCCTGGGCCTTACCTTTGTAAAAAGATTGATAGCCAAAGAAGGAGATGAAGTTATTTATCGAAACAAAGAATTGATAGTTAATGGCGAAAAATTAAAAAGAGAGTTTTTATCTTCCAATGAAGATGAAGTTTTTTTAAAAGAGTTCTACCAAGATATGTCTTACACGATAAGACTATTAGAGAACTATAGGAATCAACTTTCATACGGAGCTGAACGTAAATGGGTAGTACCAAAAGATTATTATTTCGTAATAGGCGATAACAGAGATAACAGTGCTGACAGCAGAAGTTGGGGCTTTGTACCAAAGCAAAACATTGTTGGTAAACCAGCTTTTATATGGATGCATTGGGAGTGCTTAACCTGTCTTCCATCTTTTTCAAGAAATAAATTTTTGAATTAAGAATGAGTCTTACAGATTTAGAAAATTCTATTGGTTATAAATTTAAAAATAAGAAACTCTTAGATGAAGCTATTACGCATAAAAGCGTAAACTCTGATTTAAACAATGAAAGGTTAGAATTCCTTGGCGATTCAGTAATTTCACTTGTTGTTTCAGAAGCCTTGCATTTTGAAGAGAGTTCTCTCGACGAAGGAAAATTAAG
>CACOQX010000026.1 GCA_902629465.1 uncultured SAR86 cluster bacterium
GGAAGATGGATTGGAAATTTTCCAGTTTTACTATCTTTAAGTTTAAAAGTTTTTTTAGCTGTCAAAGTCCCAACCACCGCATGAGGACATTTTTCTCTCTCACAAAATGCTTTAAATTCTTTTAAAGAATCTTTTTCCACCGCTAATACGTATCTTTCTTGTGATTCGTTAGACCATATTTCTAAAGCCGACATAGAATTGTCAGAAAGAGGAATCATTCTCAAGTCAACATTAGCTCCCATGCTGCAATCTTTAGCCAACTCTGGTATTGCATTTGAAAGGCCTCCAGCTCCAACGTCATGAATGAATAAAATAGGATTTTTTGATTTTTTTAAAGAACATAAATTTATGACTTCTTGGCATCTTCTTTGCATTTCAGGATTAGATCTTTGCACTGAAGCATAGTCCAAGGATTCGTCAGAAGAACCTGCTTGGACTGAAGAAGCAGAACCTCCACCTAGCCCGATTAAATAACCAGGTCCTCCTAAAACAATAATCTTTGTTCCAGGTTTAACCTTTTTTTTGAATGTGTTTTTTGAACTTATACTTCCTAATCCTCCGGCAATCATGATTGGTTTATGGAATCCATAGTGAGTTCCATCATTTTTTTGCTCGAAAGATCTGAAATAGCCATTTAAATTTGGTCTTCCAAATTCATTGTTAAATGAAGCTGCTCCAAGAGGACCCTCAATCATTATTTTTTGTGGTGAAGAAATTCGTTTGGGACGATCTTCTTTAAACTCCCATTTTTCTTTTAAACTTTCAAGTCTTAAATAAGATACAGAATATCCAGTTAAGCCAGCTTTTGGTTGTGCTCCAATTCCTGTAGCCCCTTCATCTCTTATCTCACCACCAGATCCTGTAGCAGCTCCTTCAAAAGGAGAAACTGCAGTTGGATGATTGTGAGTCTCAACCTTTATACAAATATTATGTTTTAAATTTTTAGTCTGATACTCTCTCTTATCTGTATCTAAATGAAATTTTTCTGAACTTTCTGATTCAATAACAGCTGCATTATCATCATAGGCAACGAGCACTCCATCTTTAAAATTCTTATGAGTAGATTTTATTTGTTGAAATAAGCTTGGTTCATTTTCTTCAGTTAAATTCTGCCAAGAAGCATTAAAAAACTTATGACGACAGTGTTCAGAGTTTGCTTGGGAAAACATCATCAACTCTACATCTGTAGGATTTCTTTTAAGGGATTTATAACTATTTACCAAGTAATTGATCTCTTGATCATTCAAACCAAAGCCAAATTTTTGGTTAGCATCGATATAGCTTTGATAGGTATTTTTAAGATATTTAAAAGAAAATGAATTTTTATTGGGTTTGGTAAAAAAAGATTCAATGCTTTTCAATCCAATTGAAAACTCTTCAGTAAGATAATCAAAAGGGAAGTTTTCCTTTTTAAGTAATTTTTCAGAAAAGCCTTCCGCTTCCAAACCTTTGATTCTTTCTATTCTTTGGATCTCATTTAAATTACAAGAAGTAAAAATATCCTCAGTTTTCGAAGACCAAGGTGATTGTGAGCCATTTCTTGGCGAGAGAAAAATAATATCTTTTGAAAATCTTAACGAACTATTGGCGTTTATATCTAACAACTCATAAATTTTTTCTACTTTATTTTTTGGAATATCTTTCCAAGCTTTATTTAATAGTAAAAGATAAAAATAATTTAAAGAGAGATAATTTGAATTTTCTTTTGAAAGGACTCTTTCGCCAGCAATAATAACTGTTCTAGAATTTAATACTTTAAAGGGCATCTAAAAAAGAAAAATTATACCTCAAAACAAAAGTATTATTTTCAGCTTAGTAATAATTTTTCTTTGAGATTTGATATTTTATCTCGCAAAGATGCTGCTTCTTCAAATTCTAATTTGTTTGCATGGCTTAGCATCAATTTTTCTAAATCATCAATTTTTGCAGATAAATCCTTTGGATTTAAAAATTCTTCATCAAGTTTGTCCTCTACCCTTTTTATAAATTGTTTTTTGGAAGAAAGTTTTGAGCCTTCCAAAATATCTGTAATTGGTTTGTAAATTCCTTGAGGCTTAATATTATTTTTTTTGTTGAATTTTTCTTGAATCTTTCTTCGTCTGGCAGTTTCATCAAGAGTCCTTTGTATAGAACCTGTAATCGAGTCAGCATATAAAATTGCATGACCTTTTTCATGTCTTGCTGCCCTACCAATTGTTTGGATCATACTTGTTTCTGATCTTAAGAAGCCTTCTTTATCAGCATCTAGAATTGCAACTAGAGATACCTCGGGAAGATCTAATCCTTCTCTCAAAAGGTTTATTCCAACAAGCACATCAAAATTACCCATTCTGAGCTCTCTTAAAATTTCTACTCTTTCAACGGTATCAATATCCGAATGCAAATACCTAACATTAATATCTCTTTCGAACAAATATTGGCTTAAATCTTCAGCCATTCTTTTTGTTAAAACAGTGGCTAGTACTCTTTCCTTTTTTTGTATTTTTTTCTGTATTTCAGATATTAAATCATCAACTTGATTTGTAGCTGGTCTTATTTCAATAGAAGGATCTAATAAACCTGTTGGTCGAGCTATCATCTCAATTAACTGATCTAGGTGATTATCTTCATATTCACCAGGAGTGGCTGATACAAAAACCTTTTGTCCAGACATTGATTCCCATTCATCAAAGCGTAAGGGACGATTGTCAAGAGCGCTTGGCAATCTAAAACCATAATCAGCTAGAGTTTCTTTCCGAGATCTATCTCCTCTGTACATACCCTTAATTTGGGGAAGCGAAACATGCGACTCATCAACAAATACGATGGTATCATCTGGCAGATAGTCATATAGAGTCGGCGGAGCCTCTCCTTCGTTTCTCCCGGACAAATATCTTGAGTAGTTCTCTATTCCTGAACAATAACCAAGCTCTTTGATCATTTCCAAATCAAACTTTGTTCTCTCTTCAATTCTCTGGGCTTCAATATATTTTTCATTTTTTTTAAAGTATTTAACTCTTTGTTGCATTTCAGAGCGTATTTTTTTCGTAGCAGAAAGCATGATATCTCTGGTAGTTACATAATGAGTTTTTGGAAAGATTGTTGCTCGAGGAACATCTCTAAAAATTTCACCCGTTAAAGGATCGAAAAATTTTAAGGATTCAATTTCTTTATCAAAAAATTCAACTCTCAGAGCTTCTTTTTCAGACTCTGCGGGAAAAATATCTACGACATCTCCTTTAACTCTATAAGTAGCTCTTTTAAATTCAATATCATTTCTTGTATATTGCAGTTCTGCCAGCCTCAGCAAAAGCTTGCCGAGTTCTAATTCATCTCCTCTGTCTAAATGAAGAACCATTTTCAAATAGGATTTTGGATCTCCTAGGCCATAAATTGCTGAGACCGTAGCAACTATAACTACGTCTCTTCTTTCAAGTACTGCTTTTGTAGCAGATAATCTCATTTGTTCTATATGTTCATTTATGGAAGCATCTTTCTCTATAAAGACATCTGAAGAAGGTACATAAGCTTCAGGCTGATAGTAATCATAGTAAGAAACAAAATACTCCACAGCATTGTCAGGAAAAAACTCTTTGAATTCTCCATACAGCTGAGCAGCAAGAGTTTTGTTATGAGACATTACAATAGCCGGTCTCTGTAAATTTTCAATGACATTTGCCATAGCAAAAGTTTTACCTGATCCAGTAACACCCTTTAAGGTTTGATTTAATAGGCCAGACTTCAAGCCCTTCACAATTTTTTGGATTGCCTGAGGTTGATCGCCTGAGGGTCCAAAATTAGATTTAATTTTAAATGACTTGCTCATTATTTAATTTTTTTGCTTATAATACATTCCTTTTTCCGCGATAGCTCAGCTGGTAGAGCAAGTGACTGTTAATCACTGGGTCGCAGGTTCGAGCCCTGCTCGCGGAGCCAAAAGATACAATGCCTATTTATTCTAGCGAATCATCAGAACCATACAAATTAAGTCGATCAAGAATCGAGAATTTTTGTAAATGCAAAAAATGCTTTTACCTAGAAGAAAAGCTTGGTATTTCAAAGCCAGCCCAGTTTCCCTTCAATTTAAATAATGCTGTAGATGAATTACTTAAAAATGAATTTGATAACTTTAGGGGTACCCAAGACAATCACCCTTTAATAGTTGAGTATGGCATTGATGCAAAACCTTTTGAACATCCAGAAATTGAAAATTGGCGAACGAGAAACAAAGGCATTGGTTTTTTAGATGGTGACACAAACTTATATTTTTATGGCTTAGTTGATGATGTTTGGATAAGTACTATAAATGAAAAAATTATCATTGTAGATTACAAAGCAACCTCAAAAAAAGGCGAAGTATCTTTAGATGCTCCCTGGCAAATTAGTTACAAAAGACAGGTTGAAATTTATCAATGGCTCTTCAAAAAAAATGGTTTTGACGTTGAAGACATTGCATATTTTGTTTACTGCAATGGTAGAGCCGACAAAAAAGAATTTAATGACCTTTTGGAATTTAAAACTAAGGTTATTAGTTATAAAGGAAATACTGACTGGATAGACCCAGTTACAAGAGAGATAAAAAAAACACTAGATGATGATAAAATTCCGGCATCAAATCCTAGTTGTGAATATTGTAGATATATAACTAAGGCTAATTTATAGGAAAAATATGGAATTACTTTACGCGTCATTAATCTTCATAATTGGCCTGGGCGTCTTGATCTCGGGAGCTGAGATTTTTATTCATCATAGTGCTCAATTGGGAGCTAAATTAGGAATAAGTGACGTTATTGTAGGAATTACTCTAGTTGCCCTTGGCACTTCCATTCCAGAAATATTTGTTAGCGTTTCTTCAATAATCAATGATGCGCCTGCCCTTGCTTTGGGAAATTCAATTGGTTCTAATATAAGCAACATTGCTATTATTTATGGAATAAGCCTTTTTTGGTTGGCTTCCAAAACTTTAAACATAAGTCTAAGAAATATTTTTATCTTGATTTTAAGTGTCTTAATTGCTGGTTGGGCTCTTTACGATTTAACAATTTCAGTTGCCGATTCGATAGTGTTTATAGCGCTGTTTATCCTATTTGTTTTGAACCTCTTTAGAGAAAAGCCTGATGAAATCCCAGAAAATACTCATAAGGAAGAGTCTTTTACTAAAGTATCCCTAATGATTCTCTTAAGTTTGATTTTATTAGCAGTAGGTTCTGAATTGACAGTTCGCGGAGGAGTTGATTTAGCAGTAGGCCTAGGTATTCCTGATACGGTTATTGGCCTTACTATGATAGCGATTGGTACAAGCTTACCCGAATTAGCAGCTTCCGTTTCTGCTCTCAGGAGAAGTAAAGGGAATATGGTTGTAGGAAATATTGTAGGTTCTAATATTTTAAATATAGTGCTAATTTTTCCTATAATCGGAATTGGCTCAACAGCTGTTTTTGATCAAGAGATTTTTAGCCGAGATTTCATGGTTATGAGTGCATTAACAGCTGCTTTCATTTTGTTAGTAACTGTTGGAAAAGGAGAAGGAAGTTTAAAAAAAGCTCTATATCCTGTATTTGCTATAGGAATGTTCGTCTCAATGGGTTTTTATCTAACTAGTTTATTTTAAGACTTTTTCTTCCAGATCGTTTTTCCATCAAGATCTTCCAAGACTATGCCTTTTTTTAGTAATTGATCTCTTATTTTATCTGCTAAATCAAATTTTTTGTTTCCTCTGGCATTGTTACGATCGCTAATCATCTTTTCAATTTCTCTATCTGAAAGACCAAGCTCTCCATATTTAAAATAGTTCTCTACTTCATCTAGAAGTAGTCCTAAAGAATTGAGCAATACTTTGAGCGTGCATAATTTATCAGTTGATAGGTCTTTGCTGTTTTCAGTATTTCCTGCATAGGATTGAAGGAGGGAAAGAGCCTTTGGAGAGTTAAAATCATCTTGAAAAGCAGAAATGAATTGTTCTCTAAAAGACTTATCTTCATTGAATTTTTTAGGTGTTTTTATATCTCTGAATAAAGTATAGAACTTATCCATAACTCTTTTTGCATTTTCCAAACCTTCTCTCGAATATGATATTGGGCTCCTGTAATGCGTCAAAAGAAAAAATAACCTTAAAACCTCTGGATGAAAGTCTTTTAAAATATCTTTGACCGTAATAAAGTTTTTCAAAGATTTAGACATTTTCTTCTCTTCAATTCTCAATGGGCCGGTGTGCATCCATAAGGATGCAAAATTCCTTTCAGTTGCGCACTCTGCTTGAGCTATTTCATTTTCATGATGGGGAAACTTTAAATCTAAGCCGCCTCCGTGAATATCGAACTCCTCGCCAAGGTATTTTATGCTCATTGCAGAACATTCAATATGCCAGCCAGGCCTCCCTTCTCCCCAAGGAGATGGCCAGGTAATCCCATCGGTGTCCATTTTCCATAAAACAAAATCCGCTTCATGTTTTTTATTGAGATCCGTTATTGTTCTTTCTGCAGCAGATAGCTGATCTAAAGTCCTATTAGCTAATTTTCCGTAGTCTTTAAATTTTTGTATATCAAAGTAAACATCCGATTCGTTCTTCCTATATGCATAGCCTTTTTCTTCAAGAGATTGAATCATAGAAATGATCTCTTCAATGTGATCAGATACTTTTGGCTCAACGTCAGGAGAATCAATACCCAGAGAAAAGAAATCATTGTGCATTTCTTTAATAAACTTCTTAGAAAAATCTAATGCTGGAATGCCCTCTTCTTTGGCACGATTTATAATTTTGTCATCAACATCTGTGATATTTCTTACATATTTTACTTTAAAGCCTAAGAACCTTAAAAATTTGACAATTACGTCGAAGTTAATAAAAGTTCTTGCATGCCCGATATGCACATCGTCATAAGGAGTTAACCCACAAATATAAATACTGACCTCATTTTTTATTTTAGGCCTAAAAGTCTCTTTTTTACCTGTGAGTGAATTAAATATTTTCATTTTTAAGTGAAGCTAGATAAGGGTATGATTAATTATGAATGAAATAATACTTTTAACTATCACTACTTCCTTAGGTAGCTTTGATATTGAACTTTACCAAAAAGAAGCGCCCATAACAGCTAACAATTTTCTTGAATATGTGGAGCAAAATTTTTATGAAAATACTTTATTTCATAGAGTCATGGGTCCTAACAGAGTTCCTCCAAAAGGCTTTGTAATTCAAGGAGGAGGTTTTGAAATAGGCATGTCTCCTAAAGAGACCAATCCACCTATTAAAAATGAAGCCGATAATGGCCTCAAAAATAAAAAATATACTTTGTCTATGGCGAGAACTTCGGATCTAGATTCTGCTACATCTCAATTTTTTATCAATCTTACTGATAATGAATCACTAGATTACCCTTCAAATGGAGGATATGCAGTTTTTGGAAAAGTTATCTCTGGAGAAGAAGTTATTGATAAAATTGCATCTGTTAGAACTACAAACGTTGGTCCTTATCAAGATGTTCCTGTAGAAGATGTCTATATTATAAAAGTCGAAAAAAAATAAATGTCTTTCTGTTTTATATCTGATCTTCACATAGATAATAAAAGAGAAGATATAAAAAAAGCTTTTTTTAATTTCTTGAATACAATTGCTTCGGATTTTGAAAATCTTTTCATAATTGGTGATTTGTTTGAGGTTTGGGTTGGAGATGATTACCGAGATCAAACAGTTTTAGAAGTAATTAAGGAATTAAAAAAATTCTCTTCTAAAGGCAGAAATATTTTCATTATGCATGGCAATAGAGATTTTCTCCTAGGTAAAGATTTTTGTGACGAATTTGGAGGAAAAATTATTGATGACCCATACATATTTGAATTAAATCATAGAAGGGTTTATGTGTCTCATGGTGATGATTTCTGCATAGATGATACTGAATATCACGATTTTAAAAAAATGGTAAGAAGCCCAGAATGGCAGAAAAATTTTTTAAATCAAACATTAAGCGAAAGACTGAAAATTGCTAGTGGACTCAGAAAAGATAGTTCTAGTTTAAATAAAAATAAAGACGAATATCTTATGGATGTTAATTTGTCTGAGGTTGAATCAATTGCATCAAAAGAATCAATTGATGTAATAATCCATGGACATGTGCACCGACCAAAAATTCATCACGAAAAATTCGGAATAAGATATGTCTTAGGTGATTGGGATAAAAATTTTTGGTATTTAAGTCTAAAAAATAGTGAATTTGATCTTATCTCAAAAGAGATTAAATAATTTTGTTTATTTTTAAAGGTTCTAAAAAATATTTTGAATAATGAGCTTTTGACAAAGTATAAAGCTCAATCTCGATATCATCTTTAAGATCTTTTAGACTTTTTTGTCTGTTAAATAGTTCAATTCCAAAATCGGTAAGATCATCAAAACTTTCACTTACTTGTTTAATAATTTCAAAAGCTTTAGAAAAATCATTCAGGTCATCTTTTACTCTTAGCCTGTATTTTTTTATGCCCTGATTCATTAAATTGCTATCAGAAATTTTGACTCTTGAAGACATTATTTGAGTTTTTAATTTTTCAAGTCTTTTCCAAATAGCCTCTTTTTCTTCTGGAGAAAAGCTATTCCAATTTATGATCTCATAAGAGAATCTTTTGCAACCCCTGCAAACTTCGTCTCCATAAGTTGTGGAGCATATTCCGATGCATGGAGTTCTTGTTCTTTTTGACATTGAAATATTTTAATCCAAATTTAAACTGAATAGACTATTGACGTCTCATGATATAATAACTTTTTTTTTACATGAGATGCTTGAGAATTATTTAAATTCGGTCAAGGAAAGAAATAGTATTGGGATTCCTCCGTTACCTCTAGACGCTGAACAGACTTCTGAGCTTATAGAATTAATAAAGAAGGATACCTCTAA
>CACOQX010000027.1 GCA_902629465.1 uncultured SAR86 cluster bacterium
GGATCAGGCAAATAAGTCTTTGACTTATAGCGTTATAAAATCCCCCGCACCATTGAACCACCATTTAGCCAAAGTTACAGTGCTTGAAGATAATAACTTCTCAAAACTAGTTTGGACTTCTGAAGTTGAACCGGACGAGTTTGAAAAATTAATTTCAGATGGAATGGAATCATCTATCGAGACGATTAAAAGGATACTTGAATAACCTTCAATCCAAAAAGGATTTTATTTATATGAAATTGGCTTTAGATGAAGCCAAATTAGCTTATTCAAAAAAAGAAATTCCGGTTGGTGCGGTTTTGGTCAAAAACGATGAAGTAATTTCTAGCTCGCATAACCAATCAATAAGAAAAAAAGATCCTTCTGGGCACGCAGAAATAAACGTGCTGAGAGATGCAGCAAAAAAAATAGATAACTATAGACTGAATGGAGCTAGTCTCTACGTTACCTTAGAGCCATGTTTGATGTGTTTTGGTGCATGCATTCATGCTCGAATAGATAGATTAATCTTTGCTACGGAGGACCAAAAATCAGGAGTAGTAATAAATAATTTGAAACTACAAGAGGAGAGTTTCTTTAACCATAAAATTTCAGTTTCAAGCGGAATCCTTGCAACCGAAAGTTCTGAGTTATTAAAAAAATTTTTTCAAGAAAGAAGAAATTAGATTTTAAATTCAGTCCAAACTGGAGCATGATCGGAAGGTTTTTCCATACCCCTTATTTCGTAATCTATTTCAGATTCAACTGCCATCTCCAAAAGAGGTTTTGTTACCCATAGATGGTCAATTCTTAAGCCTCTTTTTGGATTATCATCAAACCCTCTACTGCGATAATCAAACCAGCTGAACTTTTCATTAGAATTTGGGAAAAATTTTCTATAAGAATCAAAAAATCCCCAAGTTTTTATTTTTTCTAACCATTCTCTTTCTTCAGGCAGGAAACTACATTTTCCCGTTGCAAGCCATCTTTTTCTATTGTTTTCTCCAATACCTATATCGATATCTTCTGGGGAAATATTAAGGTCTCCCAAGATAATAATATTATCGTCTGGAGCAAAATTCTCATTCAAATATATCATCAAGTCCTTAAAAAACTTTTCTTTATAAGGAAATTTTTTTGGATGATCTCTGCTTTCACCTTGGGGAAAATACCCATTGATAATGGTTAATTCTTTAGAAGAAAACTTGTGTCTTGATGAAATTAGCCTGCATTGGGCATCTTCATCATCTGTGGGAAAGCCAATTTGAAAATCCAAAGGTTCTGATTTGTAGAGAGTTGACACTCCATAATGTCCTTTTTGTCCATTAATTAAAGCTTTGTAACCCAATTCATTTATGCTCTCCATAGGATAATTTTCATTGTCTACTTTTGTCTCTTGCAGACAAATAATGTCTGGTGAGTGCTTATCTATTAAGGCACTCATCTGATGAAGCCTAGCTCTTAGGCCATTTACATTAAAAGAAAAAATTTTCATCTGAAATTTGAACTTGAAAGTCTTTTGGGCTTATTAAAATTAATTTGATCAATTAAAATTCTTGCAGCCTCTTCAAGAACCATTTTCTCCGAAAACTCATTTAATTCTTCAGGATCAGCATCTAAAAACTCTTGAAAATTTAAATAGGGCTTTAAACCAACAGAAACTCTAAATCTATTTTCAATGAATAGTCTTTTTTCTTCTTGCGCTCTTTTTTCAGATTTTCTTACTAAAAAATTTACGGGAATCAATTTTTTATCTAATTCGTTTTTGTTTTGAATTTTTTGATCTTTAATGTACTCATTCAAGTTTGAATCAGATACTCTTTTTTTTGAGAAACTTTGAATCATCTCTATATTTGAAGTTGAATTAAAAGGCTCATACTCTAAAGATGAAATATCATCATATGGAAGAGAGTTTTCAAGAGCCATTTCTCCAACTTCTTCACTATCAAAAACATAAGGCAGGTTAATATCAGGGATAACTCCTAAATTTTGGGTGCTTTTTCCAGAGACTCTATAAAACTTCTGTTCTGTGAATTTTAGTTGCCCATAGGAAAGATTTTCCAGCCTTTGAACAGTTCCTTTACCGAAAGTGTTTGAGCCCACAATTAACCCTCTTTTGTAATCTTGAAAAGCTCCAGCAAGAATTTCCGAAGCCGAGGCACTTAATTTATCAACCAAAATCATTACTGGCCCATCATAGTTTTGAATTCCTCTTGTGTGACCCAAAGGCTGAATCGAGCCATTCGACTCCATTACTTGAACAATACTTCCTTTTCCAATGAAAAGCTTGGCAAGCGAGTAGGCTTCATATAAAGAACCGCCTGAATTTCCTCTTAAATCAAGAATTACTCCATCTACCTGTTCTTCTTTTAATTCCCTTAAAAGATTTCTGACGTCTTTTGAACTACTTTTGTAGTTAAATTGATTTCTGCTAAATGCATCAAAGTCCATATAGAAAGCAGGTAAATCTATCACCCCAATATTGTAAGATTTATTTGGTTTGTATATCTCTACCTTCTTTTTCTTTGCAGCCTGATCTTCTAGTTTTACTAATCCTCTGGTGATTTCTATGACTCTACCTAAGACGTCATCCGGAGAAGAATTAGGAATAACTTCGAGTCTGACCTTGGTATTTTTTGGACCTCTGATGAGTCGTACCACTTCATCGATTCTCCAATCTCGTACATCTTCAATATCTTTTTCCGGCAGGGAGGCTACCCCCACAATTTTGTCATTTACCTTTAGGAGACCTGATTTATCAGCTGGCCCACCTGGAATTAATCTGACTATTTTAGTAATACCATCTTCAGTAGATAAAATTGCTCCAATACCTTCTAGAGACAAACTCATATTTATCTCAAAGTCTTCTTGAGATTTTGGAGATAAATAATTTGTATGAGGGTCATAAAGAGAGGTAATTGAATTTGTATATAAAGAAAAGATATCGTCTGACTTTATTCTTTTTAAACTTTTGATTCTGTTTTTGAGTCTTTTGATAAGTTTTGACTTAGAGTTTTCAAAGTCATCATTTGATAAAAGAACGTTGATAAATTCGTTTTTTATCAAAAGAGAATGATAATTTTTGATGGAGTCTAGAGAATTAAATCTTTTTTCGTCTTCTCTACTTTTTTTAATAAATTCTGTTGTATTTAAGTTGCTAGAAGTATTAATCAAATTGACAATGTCTTCTTGATAGCTTATCAATTCAAGCGATCTATCGGAATAATCTTGATAAATTTTAAAAATTTCATCTAGGTTATAAATACTCTTAAATCTACCAAGATATGTATTGTACTCTCCAGAAGTAAATATAATCTTTTCTTTATCTAAATTTAACAAAAAGTTATCAATAACTTTCTGTTCATTTATCTCAATATTCTTTTTAAAATGATTTTGGTTGAGAATCTCTATGATCTCATTTACGACCGGTTTATATTCATTCTTTATCACCAAAGATTCTTCGCTTGGAAGAATTAGTGAAGCTAGAAAGAAAATTAAAAGTACGAGAAATTTATTTAATTTTAAGGCCATATATTTAGTCTCTATTACTAAGCAAAAGGTCTTTTTCCAGCCATAATGAATTTACCCATTCCTTGAATTCTGATCTCAGAGAATGATTGTCTAATAAATTTTCATTTAGAAATTTCTTGGGAATCTTTACTTCCTTAATAACAATTTTAGCTGAATTCATTCTTCCGCAAAGATAGTCCCAGAAACTTCTATTTTTTGAATCAAACTTGATTGTAAAATCAATTATAGAATCAATTTTGTTCACAAGACTTAACGCTGTAGCCAAGCCACCTTCTTTTGGCCTCAAAAGGTTTTTAAAAGGACTTTTTTGATTATGATGTTTTTTAAGAGAAAATCTTGTTCCTTCAGCAAAACTAAATACAGTTACCGGATAAAGAGCATAATGTTTCAAAGCTCTTTTCATTTCTTTTACATCCTTTCCAGCCAGCTTGGGATTTTTTTCCAGTTGTTTTTTTGTATACCTCTTCAAAAAAGGCATATCTAAAGCCCACCAAGAAAGACCTATTATTGGAACGTAAATTAGAACATATTTCATAAAGAACTTAAGCATAGGCATTTTTCTATTGGTGATATCTTGAAGAAGAAATATGTCCGCAAATGATTGATGATTTGAAGTTGCTATTGTCCAGCCATCGGACTTGATATTTTCTTTACCAATTATTTGCCATTTGGGATTGTGTAAAGCCTTTACCCAAATTTTATTAGTGAAAATCCATAATTCACCTACATTTATTATAAATTTAGTAAATAAAACTTTTAGTGAAGTGATTGGTAAGAGAAATTTAATTATTCCTAAAGGTATTAACAAACATGACAAGATAACTGTGTTCAATACCAAAATGGTGATAGACATTATCCCTATTAGATTTTCAAATAAAAACTTCACTTGCTCTTCTCAAACTCTTTTATCTTAAAATATGCTTCTCTTTGTTCTTCTATTGTGTGAGGTCTTTTATCCTGGAAAACATATGGATGTCTTCTAATTAGCTTCTCACATAAGTTATCAATTACCTCATTAAAAGAAAATAGTTTATTTTCTTCAGCTATTTTACTCTGGAGAACTATTTGCAAAAGAAGATCGCCTAATTCTTCTTTAAGGTTTTCGTTATCTTCTTTTTTAAAGGCATCATGAACTTCCTTTGCTTCTTCGATTATAAAAGGAAGGAGGGTTTTTGAAGTTTGAGACTTAGTCCACTCGCATCCAGAAATAGGATCTCTTAATTCAGAAACAATTTTAAGAAGTTTTTCTGTTTTATTCTCATGCACGACTAAAATTTAGTAGCCTGTTAATTCAGCATATCTATTTTTATGAAAATTAGAATCTCCAAAAATTTGTTCAGCTACTCTAGCTCGTTTAAGGTAAAGTCCAATATCATACTCATCTGTTACACCTATTCCACCATGCATTTGAACCGATTCATTAGAGATTAAATGAAATACTTCTCCAACCTTAGCTTTCGATAGACTTGCTAATCTCTCAGAATCATTTCCTCCCTCGTCAAAGGAAGTAATAGATTCGATAACACACGATTTACATAGTTCTAATTCAGAAAACATAATTGCAGCTCTATGCTGGAGGGCTTGAAAGGAACCGATTTTTGAACCGAATTGTTCTCTTTCCTTTAAATAATCAAGAGTAATTTCATAAGCTTGAAGAGCACTACCTAACATTTCTGCAGAAATTGCAGCTCTAGAAATATCCAGCACTGATTCAATAATTTCATAGGCATCATCTTCTTTGCCAATCAACATGTCAGAAGATACTTTTACATTTTCAAATTTCATATTTGCTGCATTTCTAGAATCTACCATCTTAGTAGGCGTAACGGATAAACCTTCAGAACTAGAATCCAAAACAAAAAGAGACAGTCCATTCTTAGAGCCTTCTTCTCCTGAAGTCCTGCAGGCAACAATGACTTTATCTGCAAAACCACCATCAATAACAAAGGACTTTTCTCCTGAAATAATGAAATTACTTCCATCTTTTTTTGCTTCACAAGATATTTTAACTGGGTCATGATGATTGCTTTCTTCGATGGCAAAGCAAAGTCTCAGACCATCTTGAACAACCCTTGTAAGAATGTCTTTTTTTACATCATCTGATGCATGCTTTATAAGACTTACTCCAACAACAGCAGTAGAAAATAAAGGCGAAGGAGTAAGTGTCCTACCAAGCTCTTCTAAAATAGAAGAGATGCCAGCAACTCCAAAATTTGAACCACCAAATTCTTCAGGAACTAAAATACCTGTCCAACCAAGTGATACCATTTCCTGCCAAATTTTATCGTCATAGCAGTTATCGATTTCACTGTCCCTTACTTCACGAAAGTGGGTAGTAGGAGTCTTTTCTGATGCGAATTTTTTGGCACTATCTTTTAGAAAGACTTGCTCCTCATTCAAAACTAATGACATTTTTTTCTCCCAAAGAAATTTTTATTATTGAGGTAAATCTAAGACTCGCTTCGCAATAATATTAAGCTGTACTTCAGAAGTTCCGCCTTCAATTGAGTTAGCCTTAGTTCTCAACCATTCTCTGGTAATTGCAAGTTCTGCAGGGCCAAAACCTTCGCCTTCCCAGCCAAGAGCTTTAGTGCCCATTGCCTCGAGCATTAACTCATATCTGAGTTTATTGCTCTCACTACCATAATACTTGAACATTGATGAAGCTGGACTTGGTCCAGAATTAGAAGACTTACTTTCTTCGCTGGCTCTTCTCATAGTGAGAGAAAATGCATGCGAGTTAATATCAAAAGATGCAATTTTTTGTCTCAAACCTGGATTTGCTAATTTTCCTTCTTCTTCTCCTACATATGTCTTTGCCATGGTTGCCATTCCAGATGAAATTGTTTGATCTTTTTTCTTTTTGGCAGAACCTGCGCCTCCAAGACCCATTCCAGCAATCATATTTCTTTCGTGTTGAAGTAGTCTTTTTGCAACATCCCAGCCTTTATTTAATTCATTAACCAAATTTTCTTTTGGAACAATAGCATTATCAAAAAAAGTTTCACAAAAGGGAGATTTTCCTGAGATAAGTTTAATTGGCTTAGTAGTAACTCCAGGTTGATCCATGTCGATGAGTAAAAAACTTATACCATCATGTTTAGGTTCTTGAGGACCTGTTCTTACTAAAGTAAAAATCATGTCACAGTCATCAGCATAAGAAGTCCAGACTTTTTGGCCATTTACTATAAAATGATCTCCATTATCTTCTGCTTTAGTTTTAAGGCTGGCAAGATCTGATCCAGATCCAGGTTCACTATAACCTTGGCACCATCTAATTTCACCTTTAACAATTTCAGGAATATATTTCTTTTTTTGCTCTTCTGAAGCAAATTCAAGCAGTGCTGGCCCTAGCATCCAGATACCAAAACTAGATAAAGCTGGTCTAGCTCTAATAGCCATCAATTCTTCTTGCAAAATCTTATTTTCGTCAAAACTTAAACCACCACCACCATATTCTTTTGGCCAAGTAGGGCAGGTCCAGCCTTTTTCGCCCATTCTCTCCAACCACAATTTCGCATCAGGGTGAGGAAATTTACAGTTTCTGCCGCCCCACACTACATCTCCAGGACCCATAGGCTTTCTCATTTCAGGTGGACAATTCTCTTCTAACCATTCTTTTGTTTCTTTTCTAAATTGATCTAAATTTTCCATAATTTTTTAAATATAAGTTTTTAAGTGATTTTTTGTTTCATAAGGTGTCTAATTGTAACAATTTTTGATAATTAATCAGCCATGAACTTAGAATTTTTTAGCCAAAATCCAGAATTATTGTGGATTTTTACGGTATTTTATGACCTTACTTTGGCAATAATACTTTTCTGCTTTTTTGGTAAAAATGGATTATACACAGCAGTAATTCTAGGAATTATTCTCGCAAACTTACAGGGTGGAAAAGTAAGTGAGTTAACTATTTTTGGAAATACATTTGTAGTCAGTATGGGAGCTATTATGTATTCGGGAATATACTTCGCCACTGATTTATTGAATGAAAAATACGGCAGGGCAGAAGCAAATAGAGCTGTAATTATCGGAGCTGTAGCAAACGTGATTGTAATGTTTACTCTTGTTCTAAGTACTTACTATTTACCATCAGGAATTGCTTCTTCGGCCAATGAAGTTCATCAAGCAATATCTACTTTAGCTCTTTACTCGCCTATATTTGTAATAGGTTCTATAACTGCTTATCTGATTAGTCAGACTTTTGACGTATGGGTTTTTCATAAAATTAAAACTATAACTGGAAATAAGTATCTTTGGCTTAGGAATAACGTTTCAACTTTGAGCTCTCAAGCTCTCGATACATTTATATATACTTTTGTTTGGGTTTTAGCAGGACAAATGTCATTTAAAGTAGCCCTAGGAATTGCTTTGACCAAATACGTTTTTAAGTTTTT
>CACOQX010000028.1 GCA_902629465.1 uncultured SAR86 cluster bacterium
TGTCTTGTGAAAATATACAGGTGCTTGTTTTCTTAACTCTGCAAATTTCTCGTATGGCTGGCCTTTTGTAAACATAAAAAGATCCGTTAAGTCGAAATCTCGTTCGAAAGAATAAACTTCTTGATACTTGGGAGAGTTTATTTCTACATATGGCTGTGAATCGCTGTTTAATTTTAGTGACATAATCTTATTTTACTTAATTTTTGAAAATATGGCGCGCCCGGAAGGATTCGAACCTCCGACACCCTAGTTCGTAGCCAGGTGCTCTATCCAACTGAGCTACGGGCGCTTTTTTAACCCTCTTTAATTACTTTAGTGTGGATTTCCCCTCTATGGACCGGAACGGCTTTAGGAGCATTTATTCCTAATCTGACTTGGCCTCCTTTAATTTCCAATACTGTTACTTCCACATTATCGCCAATTACAAGAGTTTGATCTCTTCTTCGACTTAAAACTAACAAATTATTTCCCCTTTCTAATAAGATAGCAAAAAAACCAACCATGCTAAAGGAATTTAATTAAATATCTAGTCCATAAGGTGGCGCTTTAGAAATTTTGGGATTTAATAAATAGGTTTTAGTTCTGAGATAATCCGCTAGTTCCTGATTTGATAAATCTGTATCTATATTTGAATATTTAAAAGGTTCTCCCACAATAAATTTAAAGTCACTCCCAATGCGTCTTTTTACTTCATGAAAAAGGAGAGAAGCTCTGAACATATCGCCAAGGTGACTTGCTAGTTGAAACTTTATGGAATTACAGCCATAAAAATAAATTGGAACAATTGTTGGATCAGTTTGCTTAATGAGTCTTGAGGTAAATTTTTTCCATTCTGGATCAAAAGCCATTTTTGTATTTTCATAAAACTTAGCAGTGGTAGATACAGTACCTGAAGGAAATATTATTATGGAACCTCCATTAGCAAGGTGCTCTCTCGATTTTTTTCTGGTATCAAGATTTGTCAACAAAGCTTGTTTATCTCCAGTAAAGTCTATGGGCAATAAATACCCTTTTGTTTCTGGTGCTCTTAGCAAGAGTGAATGTGTTAGTACCTTAAAATCATTTCTATATTTTGAAACAAAGTAACTTATTACCAATCCATCTAAAACTCCATAAGGATGATTTGCCACAAAAATGGTGGGGCCATCTTTTGGAATATTTACATTGGAATTAAAATCTAATTTTAATTTGAGCTGATCCAAACACCCATGCCAAAAACTATCCCAATTGTTAGGATTTTCTTGATACTCTCGATAAAGTTTATACAAAGCAGGCTGGCCAGCTAAAGATTCAATAGTTCTTATGATTAACTTTCGATACCAAGGATCGTCTGGATCCGCATAGCTGAAATATTTTGATTCAATGTATTCCATATAATTTATGGCGGAGAGAAAGGGATTCGAACCCTTGAAGGAGTTGCCCCCTTACCCGCTTTCCAAGCGAGCGCATTCGACCACTCTGCCATCTCTCCATTTTATTTAATATTAAAGCTAGCAATTCTATCTCCATGAAAGGTACCCAACCAGATTTTATCTGTTTCTGGTAAAGCAACTGTAGCAGCTCCCATTTGTTTATTGGAAAATTGATAACTATTGATTTCACTCAAATCTAACAATGAAAGTTGATGAATAGTAAAAGGCAAAGGACACTGAACTATTGATTCATCACACTGAAGTCCTTCTAAACCGGAATAATTATGTGCGGCAACCCACAAGCCAGATTCTGTAACTAATAGATTATCTTTACCTCCACCGAGGTGCTCATAATCTATAGAATTATCAATAAGATTAAATTTTACAGTTAATCCGGAAAACCAATAATTAATGTACAGAAATTTCTCATCAAGAGATAAATCTATCCCATTCGGAAAAGAACCGCTGGTATTAGATACAACATCAAAACCATTTTCTTTACGCCAATAAAAAACTTCTCCCGTATTTGAAATAAATATGCTTGCAAAAACTAATGACCATTCAGAAATATTAGAATCAAACATGCTTGTTACATAAAAAGAGCCATCTTTTTTTAAGGCAATATCATTAAAATATTTATTTTGTGGTGCATCCACACAACCTTTCCATATCAGCTCAATGGTATCCGCCTCTCTTAGTTCAAATAACTCTATTGTTTCTCTGGGAAGATGATTTACTACTGCGAGCATATATTTTCCATCATCGCGTTCAATAAGATCTATTCCATGAGGTGATAATCTTTTGTCTTCTAAGCTACAGGTTTTATCTCCCCATTGATTGGTTTCATATTTAATTGAGATTGGCTCTCTTTTATTGGTGATTAAATCAAAATAAACCAAGCTTCCAAATTTTGTATTTGGTGCAAGGGACCCAAATTCTGAAACAATGATTTTTGTCTTTGAAGGAGAAAGATATAAATCTTCAGGATTCTGAAATCCACAAACTATTTTAAATACTTCATCATCATTACAATTAGAAATTTCATTAAATTCGTTAAAACCGAAAGAAGAAAGAAAGAATACAATTGTTAAGAATAGTTCGTATAGCATTAAGTCCTTATTCCATATCCTTTTTTAAGCAGATAATAAGCTAGAGTAAAAAAGATCAATATGAAAAAGGTTATCATCATCAAGGCAAATTGAACATTGATATCGGATACGCCTATCATTCCATATCTAAATGCATTAACCATATAGAGCAAGGGATTCGCCTTTGAAACAATTTGCCAAGTATTTGATAAAAGATCTACTGAATAAAAAACTCCACCTAAATAAATTAATGGAGTAAGAATGAATGTAGGTACGATATTTATATCGTCAAAATTATCTGCGAATAAGGCATTTAAAAAACCAGCTATTGAAAATAAAAAGGCAGTCATTACGACAACCAGAAGGGTCAATGGAATATTTTGAACAGTAATATCTGTAAATATTAAAGATGTGAGCAATACAAGAAAACCTACAATAATTCCTCTTACTACCCCTCCGAGAACAAATCCAATTAGAATCAAATAAGTAGGCATAGGAGAGACTAGTAATTCTTCAATACTTCTTTGAAACTTCACGCCAAAAAAAGATGAAACTACGTTTGAATAGGCATTTGTTATAACTGCCAACATTACCAATCCCGGTGCCATGAATTGCATGTAATCAAAACCTGACATTTTGCCTATTCTTTCGCCAATAAAAGTACCAAAAATTAAGAAATATAATATTGTTGTTAGTACCGAAGGAATCAAAGTTTGACTCCATATTCGAAAAAATCTCAAGACTTCCTTTCTCAAAAGAATGAATAAAGATCTTAGTTGCTCGTTAATGGTCATTATTGGTAAGTTTTAGATATAATTCTTCAAGTCTATTTGTTTCATTTCTCATACTTAAAATTTCAATTCCTTCTTGATCAAAAAAATCAAATATTGAATTTAAATTGGTACCTTTGTTCGCCTGAACCGAAAAAGTACCATCGTCTATTTTTTTTATATCAAAATTTTCTGAAGAAAGATTTTTGCTTGTTTTTTCTTTCAATTCAAAAACAAAAGTTTCTATCTCTATTTCTCTAAGAAAAGAATTCATATCCGAATTTCTAACAATCTTTCCACGATCAATAATGGATATGTTTTTACAAAGCCTTTCTGCTTCTTCAAGATAATGAGTTGTAAGAATTATGGTAGTTCCTTTTTTATTTATTTCGATTAAAAACTCCCATAGGGATTTCCTTAATTCTGTATCTACTCCTGCAGTTGGTTCATCTAATATAAGAAGATCAGGATTGTTGACCAAAGCTTTTGCAACCATTAATCTTCGTTTCATTCCTCCGGATAAATTCCTTCCTTGCTCATTTCTTTTGTCCCATAGATTTAATCTTTTTAGATAAAACTCACAATTTTTTTTAATTTCAGAAAATGGCATACCGAAGAAACCTGCTTGATGAAGTAGTATGTTATGAACTGTTTCAAATTGATTAAAATTTACTTCCTGACCAACGACACCTATCCTTTTTTTGGCTTCGGAATGATGAGTATCTATATCTAATCCCAAAATATTTACTTTTCCTGAAGATTTATTAACCAATGAGCTGATGATACCAATCATGGTAGATTTACCAGCTCCGTTTGGACCCAACAAAGCATAGAAATCACCTTGCTCAACTTCAAAACTTATATCGTCTAAGGCTACTAAATTATTATCGTAAATCTTTGTAAGATTTTTGATTTCTAATGCTTTCAAATTATTTTTTTGATAGAAAAGACATACCGTCTTCTAAACCTTTAAGAGTCAAAGGGAACATATTATCTTCAATGAGATGTCTTGAAATTTCAATTGAAGACGAGTAATCCCAATGCTCTTCTGGAACTGGATTAAGCCAAATTAATTTGTCATAAGTAGTCATGATTTTTTTCATCCAAACAGACCCTGCTTCTTCGTTCCAGTGCTCAATACTACCGCCAGGATTAGTAATTTCATAAGGAGCCATAGTCGCATCGCCTACAAATATTATTTTATAATCTGAAGCATATTTATGTATGACATCCTCAGTTTTAATTCTTTCGTTGTGTCTCCTTCTATTATCCTTCCATACGGTCTCATAAATGAAATTATGAAAATAAAAGTATTCTAAATTTTTAAATTCTGTTTTGCATGCAGAGAATAATTCTTCACAAATCTTAATATGAGGATCCATTGATCCACCGACATCAAAAAATACAAGAACTTTTACTGCATTGGTTTTTTCCGGAACCATTTTTATATCCAATAAACCAGCATTTTTAGCAGTACTTTTAATTGTATCGTCTAAATCAAGTTCTTCATCATTAGATTGTCTTATGAATTTTCTCAATCTTCTAAGTGCAACTTTTATATTTCTTGTACCAAGCTCAACAGAATCATCTAAATTTTTAAAATCTCTTTGTTGCCAGACCTTAACAGCTTTATTTTGTTTTCCCTCTCCATTAACCCTTATGCCTTCAGGGTGAGAACCTGCATTACCGAAAGGCGATGTACCGCCTGTACCAACCCACTTATCTCCTTTTTGATGTTTTCCTTTTTGCTCTTCTAATCTTTTTTTGAATTCTGAAAGAAGCTTCTCAAGGCCTCCCATTGTTTCAATTTTTTTTAGTTCATCTTCTGTCAAAAACTTTTCAAATTCTTTCCTTAACCACTCTTCAGGAACCAAGGCCTGCAGAACATCATCTAAAGTTTCAAGACCTTTGAAGTAAATATCAAAAGCTCTATCAAACTTGTCGTAATGTTTTTCATCTTTTACAAGAACAGATCTTGATAAATAGTAAAAATCATTGATATCAGCAAAAATAACCTGTTTCTCTAAACCGGATATTAAATCTAGAAGTTCTCTCAGGGTGCACGGTACGCCGACTTCTTTTAGAGTTTTAAAAAGATTTATTAACATTTAATTAATTTTGGTTGTTACCTTCTCTTCTAGTCATAAAAGCTAATCTTTCAAGCAATTGAACATCTTGTTCATTTTTAACCAAAGCTCCGTATAGAGGAGGAATAGCTTTTGAAGGATCTCTATTCTTTAAGATTTCATCAGGTAAATCATCTGCCATCAAAAGTTTTAACCAATCGACCAATTCAGAAGTTGAAGGTTTCTTTTTCAAGCCAGGAACTTTCCTGACATCAAAGAATATATCCAATGCTTCTTTAACTAGCTTTTCTTTAACTTTCGGATGATGTACTTTAATGATTTCTTTCATTGTTTCTCTATCTGGAAAGGATATGTAATGAAAAAAACATCTTCTTAAGAAAGCATCAGGCAGTTCTTTTTCATTGTTACTTGAAATGATCACTATTGGTCTTGTTGTAGCTTTTATGGTTTCCTTAGTCTCATAAACATAGAATTCCATTCTGTCTAATTCTTGTAAAAGATCATTAGGAAATTCAATATCAGCTTTATCAATTTCATCAATAAGAAGAACTGCCTGTTTTTCTGAAGTAAAAGCCTCCCAGAGTTTTCCTTTTTGAATATAATTTGAAATATCTTTTACCCTTTCATCTCCTAATTGAGAATCTCTCAATCTGGTAACAGCATCATATTCATATAATCCTTGTTGAGCTTTGGTTGTAGATTTTATGTGCCATTCAATCAATGGAAGGTCTAAAGATTTAGCGACTTCTAATGCAAGCATTGTTTTTCCTGTTCCTGGCTCTCCTTTTATCAATAATGGCCTTTCAAGAGCTATTGCTGCATTTACTGAAAGACTTAGATCGTCTGTAGCAATGTATGATTTTGTACCTGTAAATTTCATTTATTTTCCTAATTTGAGTATTTTTTAAAAATCTATAATAACAATATTTTAAGTATTATTTCTTAATTCTTAATTTTGCTAATTGTTTTGATTGGCCTACTAATTTACCTTTAGAATCCCAAATTTCTCTATCTTCTTCAATATAGTTATTGGTAATAAATTCTGTTTTAGCAATAACTTTTAAAGGACCAGGCTCTGGTATGTTTCTTATATGAGAAGTTAATGTAAGTGTTGGAACCCAACCTACTGTACCAAGTTTGTTATAGATTGGAGGGGTTGTTGCATCTAAAAATAAAATTAAACCAAAGAGATCAACTGAACCACCATCTTTCCACCCCATGTATAGTTTCAAGGTGGCCCGATTGTCCTCTTTAGGGTTTTCCCACCATATAGAATCTGAACAATATTTTTTTTCTAAGTTTTTATCAAGTTTAGGACTAAAACCTTCTTTGTAAGGAACTTGTATGCATGTCTTATAATCTTCAAAATCAGGTTCACTTCTTAAATTTTCATTTAAGCCTTTCATCATTGAAAAATCTGTAAATGTTACGGTTGTAAAAATCTTTAGATTACCTTTTTGTTTCAACGAAACATGTGCAGTCGAAGTACTTTTAGTAGACGCTATTTTTGATACCTCTATGTCTGCAGATCCAAACTCAACTCTATCTATATAGTTGGCGGATAATACCAACGGATCTTTATGATCAAGGTATTTCGAACAAGCCTTTGCTAACAAAGACATTGAATATCCACCATTGGCAGTTTGCCCAATACTCCAGTTATCTGAGATATTTGCTGTAAAATTGCCTCTTGAGGTTTCAGTTACTTGTATTGCGTTTTCAAAGTCTTTAGAAATACTCATAAGTAGTTTTAATCATAAATTTAAAATGAATACTAATTCTTATTTTGACATAGGAGCCAACTTAACTCATGAATCTTTTGATAAAGATTTCATAACGGTTATAAAAGATGCAAAAAAAAATAACATAAAAAAAATTTGCATCACAAGTACTTCAATTAAAGATACCAAAGTTTCTTTAAAATTATTGGAGAATGACCAAAATTTCTTAATAACAACTTGTGGGATACATCCTCATTACGCAGATTCATTTGAGGAATCAAATATTGGAGAGATTAAAAAATTGAGTGAGCACCCCTCTGTTAAAGCTATCGGGGAGACAGGATTAGATTTTAATAGAAACTTCTCGAAGAAAGATAATCAAATATTATGTTTTGAGTCGCAAATTGAAGTAGCTCAAGATCTAAATCTCCCGCTTTTCTTACACCAACGAGATGCGCATAAAGACTTTATGAATTGTTTTAGTAACGTAGATCTCAAAGTAAATGCTGTAGTCCATTGTTTTACAGGAAAAAAAGAAGAATTTTATGAATATCTCGACAAGGGCTTTTGGATTGGATTTACCGGTTGGATTTGTGATCCAGTTAGGGGAAAACACATGATTGATTTTATAGCTAATATGCCTCTAGAAAGAATAATGATAGAAACAGATTCGCCTTATTTACTTCCTAAAAACCTTAAAATTAAGGGTA
>CACOQX010000029.1 GCA_902629465.1 uncultured SAR86 cluster bacterium
TCTCTAGAGTGTTTAATAGGTCCAGAAGGAAATTTATTGTCTTCCGTTCCCAAAAATGCTCACAGATTGAGACTTAAGTCTCCAATCATATCTAATGCTGAGTTAGAAGCAATAAGAACTCTGAAGACTAGAGGATGGAAAACAAAAAAAATTGAAATCACTTATAAGAAGAAGTTAGGCAATAAAGGATTAAAGCAAGCTCTTTCCTCAATCTGTAAAAAAGCTGACGAGGCTATTGCTGATGGTTACTCATTTATTGTTTTATCAGATAAATCAGTTAATAAAGATAAGATTGCTATTAGCGCTCTAGTTGCTTGCTCGACTGTCCATCACTATTTAGTAAAAAGCCAAAAGAGAACAAGAATTGGTTTGGTGATAGAAACAGGAGAAGCTCGAGAAGTACATCATCATTGTCTGTTATTCGGTTATGGTGCCGATGCAATAAATCCCTATCTAGCTTTTGAATCACTTTGGCAGGCAAAACAAGACGGAATGTTAAAAGCAACTGAACTCAAAAACTATGAAGACATAGTTTATGCATACAAAAAAGCTGTTAGGAAAGGGATGATGAAAGTAATGGCAAAAATGGGAATTTCTACTTTGCAGTCTTATAAAGGAGCGCAAATTTTTGAAGCAGTAGGACTCTCCGAAGAAATTATTGAAAAAAGCTTTCCTGGAACTGCAAGTCGTGTACAAGGAATTGGTTTCGATGGCTTAGCAAGAGAGGCTAAAAGAAGGCATGATTTAGGTTTCCCTGATGAAAAGAGTAATGTTTCTATACTCGGTAACAATGGTGATTTCCATTGGAGAAATGGTGGTGATTCCCACATGTGGGATCCTAAAACCATTTCTTCTCTGCAATTAGCATCTTGGTCAAATAATGAAGGAGCATATTGGGATTTTGCAAAACATGCTAATGAAAATACAACTAGAAATAGTGCTTTAAGAGGGCTATTGAAGTTTTCACCAAAAAATAAGCCCATCGATTTAAGCGAAGTTGAGTCTGAAAAGGAAATAGTGAAAAGATTTGCTACTGGTGCGATGAGTTTGGGGTCTATATCTACTGAGTCGCACGAATCTCTTGCAATAGCGATGAATGAACTGGGTGGAAAATCGAACACAGGAGAAGGTGGAGAAGATCCAATAAGATTTAAGCCACTTGAAGACGGCGTATCAAAAAGATCTGCAATAAAACAAGTTGCGTCAGGGAGATTTGGTGTCACTATGCACTATCTTACAAATTCAGATGAGATCCAAATAAAAATTTCCCAAGGAGCAAAGCCCGGCGAAGGAGGTGAACTTCCTGGAAAGAAAGTTGATGAATATATCGCAAAAATAAGACATTCCACTCCAGGAGTGGGTCTAATAAGTCCGCCTCCACACCACGACATATATTCTATAGAAGACATGGCTCAACTTATCCATGATCTTAAAAACGCTAATAGATCCTCGAGAATAAGTGTAAAACTTGTTTCTGAAATAGGAGTTGGAACGATTGCATCGGGTGTTGTTAAAGCTAAAACAGACCATCTTGTAATTGCAGGTCATGATGGTGGAACAGGTGCCTCTCCATTAACTTCAATTAAACATGCAGGTTTGCCATGGGAATTAGGCGTGGCAGAAACTCATCAAACATTGGTAATGAACAATCTTCGTTCAAGAGTGGTCCTTCAAACTGACGGACAAATTAAAACGGGTCGTGATGTTGCCATAGCAGCCTTACTAGGTGCTGAGGAATTTGGTTTTGCTACTGCGCCATTGGTAACACTTGGTTGCATCATGATGAGAAAATGTCATCTGAATACCTGTCCTGTGGGTATTGCGACCCAAGACGAAGAATTAAGAAAAAAATTCAAAGGTAAGCCAGAGCATGTAGTTAACTATTTATTCATGGTGGCAAAAGACCTCAGAAATATTATGGCTGAAATGGGGTTCAAGACTGTGAATGATATGATTGGTAGAGTCGATTGCTTAAAAGCTGACGACGCCATAGATCACTGGAAAAGAAGAGGTTTAGATTTCTCAAATATTTTAAAACCTGCAGAGAAAATATTCGAAAATACAGAAGTCTATAACACCATAAAACAAGATCATGGTTTAGATAAAGCTCTAGATAAAACCCTTATTAAAAAAGCCCAAGAAGCTATAAAGCATAAAAAAAGAACGATTATCGAATCAAAGATAGTAAACACAAACAGAGTTGTGGGAACCATGCTTTCCAATGAAGTGACGAAAATTTGGGAAGATGCCGGATTGCCAGAAGATACTTTAAAGATAAAGCTTCACGGTTCAGCAGGTCAAAGTCTAGCAGCTTGGTTAGTAAAGGGAGTCTGTATTGAACTCGAAGGTGACGCTAATGACTTTGTCGGAAAAGGTTTGTCTGGTGGGAAACTAATTATTTATCCTCCTAAGGAAAGTTCTTTCAAAGCTGAAGAAAATATTCTTTTAGGAAACGTAGCTTTGTATGGAGCAACCAAAGGTGAGGCTTATTTTCGTGGCATAGCCGCAGAAAGATTTTGTGTTAGAAATAGTGGTGCAGAAGTTGTTGTTGAAGGAATTGGTGACCATGGTTGTGAGTATATGACCGGTGGTAAAGCAGTTATTCTAGGGCCGACCGGAAGGAATTTTGGCGCAGGTATGAGTGGAGGAGAAGCTTACGTATATGATCCAGAAAAGTCGTTTCCTTCAAAATGTAATACTGATACTTTCGAATTGGAGAATTTAGAGGAACAAAAAGATATCAAAGAGTTGATAAGGCTAGTAAAGAATCATCGTAAATATACTGGTTCTGAAATAGCTAAAAAAATTCTTAGTAATTGGGAAGAAGAAATAAAACATTTTGTAAAAGTAATGCCTACTGACTACAAAAGAGTTCTTTTGGAAATGGCATCTAATAAGAAAGAGGTTTCAAATGGGTAAACCTACTGGATTTAAGGAGTTTCAGAGATCCGTCGAACCATATAGGCCGCCTAAGGAGAGGATTTTGGACTTCAAGGAAATATACACTCCTCATGAAGACGAAGGTCTGGAGACGCAAGCTTCAAGATGTATGGATTGTGGAGTTCCTTTTTGTCAGTCTAATGAGGGTTGTCCAGTTTACAATCTAATTCCCGAGTGGAACGACCTTGTCTATAACGAAAAGTGGGAAGAAGCCTTTTCGAGATTAATGAAAACCAATAATTTTCCGGAAGTAACAGGAAGAGTTTGCCCTGCTGTTTGCGAGGGAGCATGTGTTTTAGGGATTACAGAAACGCCAGTGACAATAAAGAATTTGGAATTTGCAATTGCTGATAAAGGAATTGAATCAGGTTGGATAAAACCGGTTATTCCCAATTCTAGAACGGACAAAAAAATAGCCATTGTAGGTTCAGGTCCTGCAGGTCTTTCAGCTGCTCAACAACTCAATAGCGTTGGTCACTCTATAAATGTATATGAAAGAGCAGACAGAATTGGTGGTCTCATGATGTATGGCATTCCAAATATGAAGCTTGATAAGTCGATTATCGACATGCGTGTAGATATCATGGAAAAAGAAGGAATAAAATTTCACACCAATTGTGATGTTGGAGGAAAAGGAAAAAATTCAATATCAATGGAAAAACTTATTAAAGAGAATGATATCGTTTTGCTAACCACAGGGGCAACTAAGCCAAGAGATTTACCTATAACAAATAGAGATGGCGAAGGCGTCTATTTCGCCATGGAATTTTTGGGTCAAAATACTAAGAGTCTTTTGGATAGTGATTTAAATGACGATAGTTTTATCAATGCAAAAAACAAGGATGTCATTGTTATCGGCGGCGGAGATACTGGTAACGACTGTCTGGGTACATCGCTAAGACATGGTTGTAAAAGTCTCACGAATTTTGAAATACTTCCTGAACTTCCCAAAGAAAGATTAGATACTAACCCTTGGCCTATATTTCCTAGAGTTTACAAAGTTGATTATGGTCATGAAGAATCAAGAGAGGTATTCGGGAAAGATCCAAGAGAATATTCCGTTTCTGGTAAAGAGTTTTTAAGAGACAAAAATGGGAAACTTACGGGAATCAAAACTGTGAAAGTTGATAAAGACTTCAAAGAAATCAAAGGAACAGAGCAAGTTTGGAAGGCTGATTTGATCCTACTAGCAATGGGATTTCTTGGGCCTGAAGATTATCTAAATAAAAAATTAAAGCTGGAATTAGATGAGAGGTCTAACTTCAAGGCAGAACACAATATCCACCAAACTTCCCATCCTAAAGTTTTTGCAGCTGGAGACTGTCGCAGAGGTCAGTCTTTAGTTGTCTGGGCTATCAATGAAGGACGAGCTGCAGCTCGAGAAATAGATAAAAAAATTATGGGGACAACTACCCTTATCTAGGTTTTTTTGTTTTTTATTTGCCTCATGAGGCCTTCTTGAATGGCCGAAGCTACCAACTTTCCATCTTCTGTATAAACAGTTCCCCTATTGAAGCCTTTGGCATTACTTGCACTTGGACTATCTGTAACATACAAGAGCCACTCATCTGCTCTAAAAGGTCTATGAAACCACATGGCATGATCTATGCTTGCTGACATAACTCTTCTATTCATACCTCCCCAACTTATACCGTGAGGAAGTTGAGCGGTGCTTAGTAACCCAAAGTCTGAGGCATATGCGAGAATATTTTGATGAACCAAAATATCATCTGGCAGCTTGCCGTTGGCTTTCATCCAGGTGTGTTTGTAGGGCGGTTTCTTTTCTGAATTCAGAGGGCTGTATTGTTCTACGGTTCGAAGTTCAACGGCTTTTTCTCTGAGAAAACCATCTCTAAACTCTTTTGGTATTTCATCTATCATAGATTCTCTTAGTTCTCTTTCACTCTGCAAATCATTTGGTCCTGGCACATCGGGCATGTCGAATTGATGTTCAAAACCTCCTTCATCAATTTGAAAAGAAACAATCATATTAAATATCACTTCGCCGTTTTGTATTGCGTCCACGGTTCTGGTCGTAAAACTTCCACCATCTCTTATTCTCACAACGTTGTAGACTATTGGCATATCAATTCTACCCGGCCTCAAAAAATACGCATGAAAAGAATGAGCATACCTTTTTTCTTCTATGGTGTTGTAAGCGGCGCTCAAAGATTGACCAAGAACTTGTCCACCAAAAACTCTCCCCCAGGCGGTTTTTTCACATTCGCCTCGATAAAGATTTTCCTCAAGCCTTTCTAGGTTTAGGG
Source organism: uncultured SAR86 cluster bacterium (assembly GCA_902629465.1). Taxonomy (GTDB): domain Bacteria; phylum Pseudomonadota; class Gammaproteobacteria; order Magnimaribacterales; family AG-339-G14; genus MEDG-81. The sequence continues at coordinate 5,208 of CACOQX010000029.1, forward strand.
TCTCTACCAAGTCGTCTAAACTTTTTTGTGTTGACATGATTTAAGCTTCTTCTATGGTGTGATCAACATCAGTTGCAGGTTTTTCGGAAGAGGGTTTACCAACAACTATTGCTGGGATTCCGGCGACTGTTGTATTTGCCTCTACATCTGAAAGCACTACACTTCCGGCAGCAACCTTGGCGCCCTTTCCAATTTCAACGTTACCTAAAATTTGTGCTGCAGAGCTTATTAAAACTCCCTCACGAACTTTTGGATGTCTATCTCCAGTTTCTTTTCCTGTTCCCCCAAGGGTAACGCCTTGAAATATTGATACATCGTTTTCAATTACTGAGGTCTCGCCAATGACAATTCCAGTTGCATGATCTAACATCACTCCGTGTCCTATTTCAGCCTTTGGGTGAATATCTACCTCATAAATGGCAGAACTTCTGCTCTGGATGAAATAAGCAAAAACTTCTTTTTTTGCTTTCATAAAATAATTTGCAATTCTATGAGCTTGCAATGCAGCAAATCCTTTTGAAAATAATAATGTAAATACAAAGCCACTTGATGCAGGATCTCTTTCCTTTACTGCTTTTAAGTCTATGACGGCTTTTCTTAAAAAATCGATATTAGAAAAAACCTCATTGACCTTCCTCTCATTGACCCAGAGCTATCAACCAACATAGTTAAAACAGTATCTTTGAAAGATGTCTCTTTTTCTGTCTTAAAACTAAGGGGTGTTAGGGGATCCGTTATAATTTTGTGCAATTTAGAAGAATCCAAAATACCTTCTTCCTTATCAAATTCCCAAGAACGTCTTTGCTGAGCCAGAAGTAATCTTTGCAGTCTATTTGCCAGTTTTGCTATTACAGATTTTGAAGGGTCAATTAATTGATCCAATCTATCTCTCAACCTTTTTAATTCTTCTGAAGAGCATAAGTTATCCGCATCT
>CACOQX010000030.1 GCA_902629465.1 uncultured SAR86 cluster bacterium
GTTTCCATGAGTAGCATCTTGAGTTGCGAAATTCCATCTTTTAACCGTACCCGCAAAGCCTTTTCCCTTTGTTGTACCTATTACATCTACAAATTGGCCTTCCTCAAAAATATCGGCCTTTATTTCAGAGCCTATATCAAGATTTTCTTCTTCACTTATATTTAAGGGAAATTCTTGAGAAAGTTTTTTGAAGGAAATATTGTTTTTTTTCAAATGACCTATTTCAGCTTTAGATTGATTTTTTTCCGATTGCTCTACTGCTGATATTTGGATGGCATCGTAACCATCTTTTTCAGAAGTTTTAATCTGAGAAACAACGTTTGAATGAATTTTCAAAACCGTAACAGGGACAGACTTTCCTTCATCAGTGAAAACCCTGCTCATTCCTTCTTTTCTTGCAATTAATCCAATCATTTTCTAGTTGAGTTCATCCAAAGATATTTGTACGTCTACACCAGCAGAAAGATCTAGTTTCATGAGTGCATCCACTGTTTTTTCAGTAGGTTTGATTATGTCCATAATACGTTTGTAAGTTCTAATCTCGTATTGGTCACGAGCATCCTTATCTTTATGGGGAGAAATTAAAATTGTTGTTTGCCTTTTTCTCACAGGCATGGGAATAGGTCCTTTTACAACTGCGCCAGTTCTTTTAACAGTCTCTACAATTTCTTTTGCAGACTTATCTATCAGCTTGTTATCAAAAGCTTTTAGACGAATTCTTATATTTTGGCTTTGCAAAGCTTACCTCTATTTAAACAACAAAATTTTTAAAGAACGTGCCGAAAAAATCGGCCTTTTACATATAAATACGCAAAAGAGCGGCAATTCTATGCCTGCCCTTGGAGACTGTCAATAAGAAATTAACCTTTATTTATAAGAGCTTCTGCAACATTTGCAGGGACTTCTGAATACTTCAAAGGTTCCATGGTGAAAGTTGCTCTTCCTTGAGTGGCAGACCTTAGATCAGTTGCATAACCAAACATTTCTGCAAGTGGAACTTCTCCATCTAGAACCTTTCCAGCATGAATATCATTCATGCCTTGAACTATGCCTCTTCTTCTATTTAAGTCTCCAACAACATCTCCCATATACTCTTCTGGAGTCACAACTTCCAGTTTCATTATTGGTTCAAGGATGACTGGATTAGCTTTTAGTGCTCCATCTTTTAAAGCCATCGAGGAGGCAACTTTAAAAGCTATCTCTGAAGAATCTACATCGTGAAAAGATCCATCATAAACCGTTACTTTCACATCGATCAAAGGAAAGCCACCTAATATTCCTGATTGCATTTGTTCGAAGGCGCCTTTTTCGACGGCTGGAATGAATTCTCTTGGAATGGTTCCTCCAACAATTTTATTCACAAACTGAAATACTTCATTTTCATCTTCTTTTTCAGCTTCTTCTAAAGGCTCTATTTTTAACCAAACATGGCCGTATTGACCCTTTCCTCCAGATTGCCTGACAAATTTTCCTTCAGATTCAACATCTTTCTTTATTGTTTCTCTGTATGCTACTTGGGGTTTACCGATGTTAGCTTCAACATCAAATTCCCTCTTCATTCTGTCAACAAGGACATCTAGATGAAGTTCTCCCATACCTGAAATAATTGTCTGACCAGACTCTTCATCAGAATTTACTCTAAAAGATGGATCTTCTTGAGCAAGTCTACCCAAGGCAGTCGACATTTTTTCTTGGTCTGTTTTTGTTTTAGGTTCAACTGCAACAGAAATAACAGGTTCAGGGAAAGTCATTTTTTCCAGGATAATAGGTTTTTTAAGATCACATAAAGTATCTCCTGTTGTTACATCTTTTAAGCCAATGACTGCGGCTATGTCTCCTGCTCTTACTTCTGATATTTCACTTCTATTGTTGGCATGCATCTGAAGCATTCTTCCGATTCTCTCTTTGGATCTTTTTGCAGGGGAATAAACGGCATCTCCAGAATTTAAAACTCCTGAATAAACCCTAACAAATGTTAAAGTTCCAACAAAAGGGTCTGTCGCAATTTTAAAGGCCAAAGCAGAAAAAGGCTCTTCATCACTTGATGATCTTTGGTCGGTTGTTTCCTCATCTTCCAAAATACCTTGTATTGCTTCTACTTCGTCAGGCGAAGGAAGAAAATCAATTACACAATCCAACATTGGTTGAACACCTTTATTCTTAAAGGCAGAACCACATATAGTAGGAACTATTTCATTATTCAAAGTTCTAACCCTGATACCTTGTATTATTTCCTCAAGAGTTAAGTCGCCGTTTTCCAGATATTTTTCCATTAATTCTTCACTTGCTTCTGCAACTGACTCAAGCATCGCTTCTCTGTATTCATTTGACTGATCAAGAAGGTCTGATGGAATATCTTCTTCTCTATAAGATGTTCCCATATCATCTCCGTCCCAGTAGAGAGCTTTCATTCTCATCAAATCAATGATTCCTTTGAAATCATCTTCTGCGCCTATAGGAAGTTGTATCGGAACAGGAGTAGCGCCTAGCCTATCTTTAATTTGGCTAACAACTCTTAAAAAGTCAGCTCCAGCTCTATCCATTTTATTTACAAAAGCTATTCTAGGAACTTTGTATCTGTTTGCTTGCCTCCAAACAGTTTCTGATTGAGGTTCTACACCAGAGCTTCCACAAAAAACAACTACGGCACCATCCAAAACTCTTAAAGACCTTTCTACTTCAATCGTAAAATCAACGTGTCCCGGAGTATCAATTATATTAATTCTATGTTCATTAAATTGACTCCTCATACCTTTCCAAAAGCAAGTTGTGGCAGCAGAAGTAATGGTAATACCTCTCTCTTGTTCTTGTTCCATCCAGTCCATTGTGGCAGCGCCATCATGAACTTCACCTATTTTGTGAGAAATCCCAGTATAGAAAAGCACTCTTTCAGTTGTTGTGGTCTTACCAGCATCAACGTGAGCACAAATGCCAATATTTCTATATAAGTTTAAAGGAACTTTTCTTGTAGACATTGATTAAAATCTAAAGTGAGAGAAAGCTTTGTTTGCTTCAGCCATTTTATGAGTATCCTGACGTTTTTTTACTGCCTCTCCTCTTCCGTCAGCAGCATCAATTAATTCTCCAGCCAGTTTTGTAGACATGTTTTTTTCAGATCTTTTCTTAGCACTTGAAACTATCCATCTCATTGCTAAAGCGAGACGTCTTGAAGTTTTTACTTCTAAAGGGACCTGATAGGTAGCTCCACCAACCCTTCTAGATTTGACTTCAACTTGAGGGCCAACTTGATCTAAAGCTTCTTCAAAAACTTCAAGTGGGTCTCTTTTTGATTTTGAAGATACTTGATCTAAGGCTGAGTAGATGATTTTTTCAGCTGTACTCTTTTTTCCTCTTTGCATTAAGTTATTTACAAACTTAGCAAGTTTTACATTCCCATATTTTGGATCAGGGATGACATCTCTTTTCGGGACTGGTCCTTTTCTAGGCATTACTTAGGCCTCTTAGATCCATATTTGGACCTACGTTGTTTTCTGTCTTCGACACCAGTAGTATCCAATGTACCTCTAACTGTGTGATATCTAACACCAGGGAGGTCTTTGACTCGACCACCTCTAATTAAAACAACAGAGTGTTCTTGAAGATTATGACCTTCTCCGCCAATGTAGGAAATGACTTCGTATCCGGAAGTCAATCTTACTTTGCAAACTTTTCTTAAAGCTGAATTAGGTTTTTTTGGAGTTGTTGTATAAACCCTTGTACAAACCCCTCTTTTTTGTGGAGAACCCACCAATGCAGGAACGTCACTTTTAACTTTCTTAACCTTTCTTGGTTTTCTTATTAATTGATTTACTCTTGCCATAATTAAGTGCGCGATTTTAATGAGACATTGTCATTTGGTCAAACTATTCTTCGCTAGAAGATTCACTTTGATCAGCCTCAGTATCAGCGATTACTTCGCTGAGCTCGGATTCAATATCTGAGACTAAATCAGCTTGTCCTTGAGAGGCTCCATATCCAGTTCCAGCTGGAATAAGCCTTCCTATCACAACATTCTCTTTAAGGCCTCTTAACTTGTCTATCTTTCCAGTTACAGAGGCTTCAGTTAAAACTCTTGTTGTTTCTTGGAAAGATGCGGCTGAAACAAAAGATTCGGTAGCAAGAGATGCTTTGGTAATACCTAGTAAAAGACGCTTGAATTTAGCTGGAATTCCGCCATCTGAAGAGACTTTTTTATTTTGTTGTAATACCTCTGAAAGTTCTAGTTGATCTCCTATAATAAGATCTGTATCGCCAGATTCAGTAACTTCAACTTTTCTAAGCATTTGTCTAAGGATACACTCGATATGTTTATCACTTATTTCAACACCTTGTAGTCGATAAACATCTTGAATCTCATTAACCACATACTCTGTTAGTTCCTCAACTCCTTTCAAAGAAAGAATATCGTGCGGGCTCAAGGAACCTTCACTTATCACGTCTCCTTTGGTGACGGTTTCTCCTTCAAAGACATTAATACTTCTTGTTTTAGGTATTAATGTTTCACGAACAATCTCTTCTTTACCTTCCTTTCCAGTTAAAACGAGCCTTCTTTTTCCTTTGGTCTCTTTTCCCCATGAAACTACACCGCTTATTTCAGCAAGAATAGCAACTTCTTTTGGTTGTCTTGCTTCAAATAAATCAGCAACTCTAGGAAGTCCTCCTGTAATGTCTCTTGTTTTGGAAGATTCTTTAGGAATTCTTGCAAGAACGTCACCTATTTCAATAGATTGACCATCAGCTACATTCACAAGAGATTTTTGTTCTAACTTATATTCAGCAGGTCTTTTACCTCCTGGAAGCATAACTTCTTTTCCTTTAGCATCTGTGATGACCACCATGGGATTCATATCTTTTCCGGCAGAGGTTCTCTCAGACGCATCCAATATCTCCACACTTGATAAGCCTGTTAATTCGTCAGTTACTTCTCTAATGGTTATGCCATTCTCCATATCTTTGAGATTTACCTTACCTTTAACTTCAGAAATAATCGGATGATTTAATGGATCCCAAGTTGCTAACAATTCTCCAGCTTTAATAGCAGCACCTTCATTGACATTAATTTCTGCTCCGTAAGGAATTTTGTATCTTTCTTTTTCAGATTCATTTTCATCAAAAAGAACTAATTCAGCTGACCTAGAAATACAAACTTGTTTTTTAGATTTATTTTGAAGTGAATTCAAATTTCTAAATTTCACAGTCCCATCATACTTAGCTTGAATTCTATCTTCTTCTGAGGATCTAGAAGCAGCTCCTCCAATGTGGAAAGTTCTCATTGTAAGTTGAGTTCCAGGTTCTCCAATAGATTGAGCAGCAACAATACCAACAGCTTCTCCAGGGTCTACCAGATTTCCTCTTCCCAAATCTCTTCCATAACATTTTGAACAAATTCCAAAACTGGTTTCACAGGTTATTGGAGATCTTACTTTTGCAATATCTATATTGTTCTGTTCAATTTGTTCAGCCAATGCTTCATCAATAAGATTACCTTTAGGAATTTTGAAGGACCCATCTTTTGAAGATAATGGTTCAGCCAAAACTCTACCTAAAATTCTATCTTTTAGATGTTGAACAACTTCACCGCCCTCAATAATTGATCTTAGCTCTATACCATCTTTTGTTTCGCAATCTTCTTCTCTAATTACTAGATCTTGTGCAACATCGACCAATCTTCTCGTTAGATAACCCGAGTTAGCAGTCTTTAAGGCAGTATCTGCCAGACCTTTTCTAGCCCCATGAGTAGAAGTGAAATACTGTAGAACTGTTAAACCCTCTCTAAAGTTTGCGGTAATTGGAGTCTCGATTATTGAGCCATCGGGTTTAGCCATAAGTCCTCTCATTCCAGCAAGTTGTCTGACCTGAGCAGGTGAGCTTCTTGCACCAGAATCAAGATACATAAAGACCGAGTTAAAGGATTTTTGATCCACAGAATTTCCTTCTCTGTCTTCAACTTTTTCAGTTGAGATTGTATCCATTAATGAACTTGCAACTTTTTCATTTGCTCTTGACCAAATATCAATAACTTTGTTGTACTTTTCGCCTTGTGTAACTAGACCAGACGAATACTGAGATTCGATTTCTT
>CACOQX010000031.1 GCA_902629465.1 uncultured SAR86 cluster bacterium
CCTGGTTGGGACTTTGGTGAGCGAGACGCATCTTTAGTATCTTAAGATGTCAGTCTTTCAGGAATTTCTAGAAAATTCTCTGCAGCAAAAAATTAAGCAACTGGTTCCTCTCACAGGCGGAGCATCTGCAGACATCAATCGTATTATTCTTGCTAATGAAGATGAACTAATCGTTAGAAGAACTTTGTCACAAGAAAAATCTGTGATGGCAATTCCAAAAATCTTAGAAGCAAAAATACAAAAAGTTGTTAAAAAAAATGGAGCTCCTGTACCAGCAATAATATTTGAGTTTTCTGAAGGTGAAGAAATAGGTGAAGGATATGTCATGGAAGCAATCCCAGGAGAGACTATTCCTCGTAAAATTCTTAGAGATGAAAAATTTGCAACTGCTCGAGAAAAACTTCCTTTTGAAATCGGTAAGTCTCTAGCCAAAATACACCGAACACAATTAGACGATTTAAAAGCTCTTGACCAAGTGACCTTTTCAGATTCTCTAGAAAAACTCTTTCAGGTATATCTTAGTTTCAATCAACCACAACCGGTCTTTGATTTGGCTTTCAAATGGCTGGAAGCCCAAAAGCTTACAGAATATGGCGATGTTTTGGTGCATGGCGATTTTCGCTTTGGTAACTTTATTATTTCCGAAGAAAATTTAGAATCAATTATTGACTGGGAGTTAGCGCACATAGGCAACCCTATGGAAGATCTGGGATGGCTTTGCGTACGTTCCTGGCGCTTTGGTAATGTTGAAAAAAGAGTAGGCGGCCTGGGCGATATCAAAGATCTTATCGCTGGTTATGAATCTAATTCTGATATAAAAATTGACGAATCACAGCTAGATATTTGGCAGCTTTATGGTTCATTACGATGGGGAGTTATTTGTATGATGCAAACTTTTGCTCATCTAAGTGGAATGGTAAATTCAGTAGAAAAAGCAGCGATTGGTAGAAGAGTATCCGAAACGGAATTTGATTTAATGAATATGATTAAATATAAAAATTTCTTATGAGTGTTTTTGACAGACCAACCTCAGCAGAACTTCTGGAGGCGGTAATTGAATTTATCAACACCGAAATAAAATCGGATTCTTATCCTGCAAATAAAAAGTTTAAACTTCAGATCGTTTTAAATGTTCTAAGTATTGTTAAAAGGGAAGTTGAAACTGGAAAAGAAGTAAATGATAAATTAACTAAATTAGGCTCTAAGTTGTTCAGTGAGGAAAATTTCTCTATAGAAAAACTTTCTGAAAAAATAAGAAATAAAGAATTAGATTATGAAAATCAATCTTTGATAGATTTTCTATATGAACTAACAGAAGAAAAAATCAAAATAGACAATCCCAAGTATAAGTAATTTAATTTAAATGAACGAAGAAGATTTTCAACCAATCAGATTTCTTAATTATCTAAAACATAGAGCTGATCATCTGGAGGTTCCTTTAGCTTTAGATGAGGGTTTTATTATGGAATCCTTTCATGTTGGGGTAAGGTATTTTTTTGGAGTTACCATTGATGATAAGGGAATGCCAATTCATGATAGAGAACAACCGTACGAAGGTTTTTTAGAAGAATGGATTGAAAGAAGTATTAACTGATGAATAAAACTTTGATATTTATAATTTTGGTTTTAGTTTTTGGAGGAGCTTTTCTCTACAATTTTTATCATACTCAGTTGGAAAAAATGCAGCATTCAGTTGAGCATATGATCCATCGACATTAATTAAAGTAAATCTTTTATATCGTTTTTCTCATCCAGAAGCTCTTGAGTAGTTAGATCAATTTTCTCCTGAGCATAATCGCTTATTGGCAAATTTTGGACAATTGAGACCTTTCCATTGGCATCTGCCCTCAAAGGAAAGCCAAAAATTAAACCTTCTGGAACATTGTAACTACCGTCGCTAAAGACTGCCGCACTAAACCAGTCATCTGCAGGAGTTTCTGAAAGTGTTGCCTTTACCGTATCAATAGCAGCATTAGCCGCTGAAGTTGCAGATGAAGCTCCTCTGGCATCGATAATAGCTTTTCCACGTTGTTGTACGATTCTGAGAAAATCACTCTCAATCCAATTTTGATCATTGATCCAACCGCTTGCTGATTCACCTTTGATTTCTGCATTGTCCAAATCAGGATACATGGTTGGACTGTGGTTTCCCCATATAGTCATTTTTTTGATATCGGAGATATCTAAATCACATTTCTGTGCTACCTGAGCTTTAGCTCTGTTAGCATCTAAGGCAGTCATTGCCATCCACGTTTGAGACTCATTGTTGCCATGCGTGCAACCAATCAAAGCATTGGTATTTGCCGGGTTTCCAACAACAAGTATTTTTGCATCTGCCCTAGCATTTTCTCCCAAGGCTCTTCCTTGCTCAGTAAAAATACCACCATTTATTTTTAATAAGTCTGCACGTTCTTCAATTTTTTTTCCATTGATAGTTATACCTCTTGGGATGCTACCTACCAGCAGAGCCCAATCTATGTCTCCTGAAGCTTCATTCATATCGGAAAAGTTTTTTACAGCTCCTAGAGTATTAAAACCACAATCTTCTAATTCCATGCGAGAACCTTCAAGCCTGGAAACAACTTGAGGTACTTCAACTAGGTTCAAATTAACTTTCACATCTGATCCAAAAGTTTCACCACTTGCCAATCTAGTCAGTAAGGCATAACCGATTTGACCGGCAGCTCCAGTTACTAAAACATTTACTTCTTTCATATATCTTTCCTTAAATTAAGTTAAAAATATTCTTTCCTTCTTTTTGAAAAACGGATACTTTGGCATCCAACATCTCATTTTTAATCATGCTATTCAGAAGAATCTCATCTTTTTCGCTATTCGCAATAAATCTAGTTCCGTCTTCTAAAGACCCGACTATTAATGCAAATTCTAAACCTTTTCTTCCATTGATGACGGTATAAGTATCTATCTTTCCATTACCTGAAGGTGTTTCTGTGAAATTTTGAATGGCTTTTGAGTTGATATCCTTTTGAACAGAACTGTTATTTATTTTTTCAAAAGGTTTAGCTGGGATTGTCGACATGACAAGAGCTGCGTGTTTGGTGATAAACCATGAATTTGCAGTAAGCAGCCCATAAGTTTGAGGTTTTTTTCTGAGCTGTCTTACCATTTCTGTAGTTGAAAACATCGTGTATGAATTTCCTGGGCCTCCAAAGTAGGGTAAACCTCCCGTAACTGTTAAATCTTTCTTTTCTTCCGGAATACCCAATTCTTTTTTTGCAATTTGAACTGCTGAAGGGAAACAAGAATACAAATCAAAGTGTTTTATGTCGGAGAAAGAAATTTCAGCTTGATCCAAAGATTGATTTACACAAGTTTTGATTGCAGGGGAAGAATGAAAATCAGGTCTTTCAGTAACGTTCCAAATATCATTGAGAATAGAGCAACCATGAACATATACTCTTTTATTTTCTGCAACGTTTAGTTCGTCAGCTTTACTTTGTGACATTAAGACAAAGGCAGAGGCCATATTTACTCGAATGACCGAATTTAAATATTTCGTATAGGGAAAACCAACCATTCGATTGTTTGACGTTTCTTCTTCGATCTCTGATGCGCTGCGATAGGAAGGAAACCAAGAATAAGGATTTTTAGATGCAATCTTGCTGAATTCGCTGAATAAGGAGCTACATTCACTAAGATGAGTAGCCGCTGTTTTTTTTTCTTCTTTTCTCAATGCTTGAGCAAAAAGAGGGTATACGTTGGTTGGCAAGTCCATTCCATGTAACTTTTCGTGATCTGAAAAACCAATATCATTATTACCTATCATCTCTGGTGAGCCTCCTGGCTCATCAAGCCAATCCAATGACATGCCAGCTTTTAACTTAGCTATCATTGTCTGAAGAGCTTCGCCACCACTAAGCAAAGCGCAATCTGTTTCCCCATTGGAAATTTTAACTAGAGCATCCTCCAACAATACTTGAGGGCTATTACCACCCATCGGCGCATATACTTCATTTTTTGCTGAGATATTAAGTTTATTAGCGAGAGTTCTCGGAAAATTTGAATATTGAAAATTTGATTGGTTGGTAGCGGTAAGAAAATCTACGGTAAATCTAACTACACCCATATAATCAATGTGCTTATTCAATTCTTTGATACCAGAGTCTTGAATCGCATGCTCACAGGCTTTTGCAAGTAGCTCTTGAGGGTTTAGCCCATCTTCTTTGGATCTATCGACCAAGTCACCGACACCAACGATGACAGGAGCTCTTTTATCAACTTTTTTATTTTGCTTACGTTCTGACAAGATGTAATATTACCGACTTGAATTAATCAAACGCATATTAAATAACAAGGAGAACTAAATGACTATTAATTTTGATGGAAAAGTTGCCATTGTAACTGGAGCTGGTGGCGGATTAGGAAGATGTCATGCTTTAGATTTAGCTAAGAGAGGGGCTAAGGTTGTTGTTAACGATCTTGGTGGAAATGTAGATGGTTCTGATGATGGTTCTTTGTCGGCAGCAGAAAAGGTTGTAGAAGAAATTAAAGCTGCAGGTGGAGAAGCAATGGCTAATGGAGCAAGCGTCACTGATGTTGCACAAGTCGAGGAAATGGTTGAACAAACTATGGATGCCTACGGCAGAATAGATATTTTAATCAATAATGCTGGAATTCTTAGAGATAAATCATTTTCAAAAGTAACTGACGAAGATTTTCGCATGGTCTTAGAAGTACATTTAATGGGAACAGTAAACTGTACAAAAGCAGTTTGGGAAATTATGAAAGAACAGAATTACGGTAGAATTGTTGTGACTTCATCATCCAGCGGTTTGTATGGGAATTTTGGACAAACGAATTACGGCGCAGCAAAAATGGGCGTTGTTGGTTTAATCAATACCCTTAAATTAGAAGGTGCTAAATACAACATCAAATGTAATGCTCTTGCTCCTGTTGCAGGAACTCGAATGACCGAAGATTTAATGCCTGGAGAAGTTTTAGATCAGATACAACCTGATCATGTAACCCCAGCAGTAACCTACATGGTCTCAGAAGATGCACCGACAGGAGTAATTATGTCTGCTGGCGCTGGAGTTTTTGCAAGAGTTTTTCTGCATGAAACTATGGGCGTTAACCTAGGTACTGGTGAAGACATGACCGCAGAAAATATTGCTGATAAATGGGACGAAATCTCTGATATGAAAGACGCAAGACCCTGTTACCAGGGCGGTGAACAATCGCAAAAAATCTTTGAATTGATAATGAAAGGCTAAGGCTCACCAGCCCTTTTGTAATCAACTTCAACTTTATAAATCTCTCCAGTTTTGTTTTCTTTGCAAAACTGGGGATTTGAAGATTCGGCAGTCAAAATATAAAGTTCTTTTTCGCCTTTGCCCCCTAACATGCATGCATAAGCAGGCTGAGGAGTTGCAATTCGATCAGTAATCTTTCCTCCTTTCTTGTATCTAATCACCTCTGCAGTTGTCGGAGAAGCTACCCAAATTCCATTATCTGAATCCAAACATATGCCATCTGGAACAGGAAAAGGGGTGCTGTTTGATTCTTTTAGAGGAATATTCAGAAACCTAATAATGCTTGTGATTATTTTAAAGTGAAGGGGCATGATTCTCGCCCAAATGGTTCTATGAGACAATTCGCCAGATTCATTAATTTGAAAAGAAGTTAAATTACCTCCAAACGTCTCTCCAACAATTAATTCTTTGCCATCTGGTGAAATGACCGTTCCATTTGGAAAGAGCAGGCCATCAGCGCATATTTTTGTCTCTCCTTTTGGTGTTACTGAGATCATGCAAGTTTTATGAATCTTGCCTTCAACACTGTCAGTTCCAAAGTTTCCTACATAAGCAGTTCCATCTTTAGCGATAACCAT
>CACOQX010000032.1 GCA_902629465.1 uncultured SAR86 cluster bacterium
TTGTTTTGCAATTGCTTTCCAAGAAAATTTTGAATTTGCCCTTTGAAGTCCTTTTTCAGCTAATTCTTTGGCGCTATGAGAAGAAGACAAAAGATAATCTACTGAATTATAAATCTCTTTAACATTTTTAGGTGGAATAATAATCCCGGTATCTTTGATTACTTCAGGAAGTGCGCCTCCAGAAGATGAGATTAAGGGAACCCCACAAGCCATTGCCTCAATTGCTGCAAATCCAAAACCTTCATACAAAGAAGGAATGATTGCTAGTTCAGCTTCACAATAAGTTTTTCTTAAATCTTCTTGAGTTAGATTTGAAAAAAAATTAACTCTTTTTTCTAAATTAAGGTTTTTTATCAATCTTTCAGTATGTCCGCCTTTCTTTTGTTCTCCAATAATAGATAAAGAAATATCTGGGTAAACTCCTGCCAACTCAGATAGAGCTTTCAAAAGATAATCCAAACCTTTAAGAGGCACATCTGCACTAGCTACAGTTACAAGTTTGAAGGGAATTTTTTGTATTTTTGAATCTGGATAAAAGACATTAAGATCTATTCCGTTCATCACTCTTTCCATTTTCTTCTTATCCACGCGAAACTCGTTTTTTATGTCATCCATTGATGAGTTAGAAGGGACCACAATTTTTTTTAGTCTTTTTGCAACAAACTTCTGCATAACAAGGAAAGAATGCCAGCGCCTCATGAGAAGTTTTAAAAAAATATCATTTGTACTTTGCAACTGATAAGCAAGATCCAATGATATGGGATGATGAATTGTTGTAACTAGGGGCTTTTTCTTTTGAAAAAAAAGTAATTCATAAGCAAGACTTTGGTTATCGTGAATAACATCGTACTTATGTAAATTTTTCTTGAGAATTTTTTTTATTCTCTTACCAAAGGTATATGGCTCAGGAAAACCTCCAGAATTTACACTTAACCATTCAAAAAAATTGATGGGATTAAGCAGTTCGATTGGATTTACATCATAAAATTTACTCTTTTTTTCATAGAGTCCCAAACTTGGAATTTTCACTAACTTAATTTTTGGATCCAAATCTGGATAAGGTGGTCCTGAAAAAACATCTATCTCATGCCCAAGATCATAAAGAGCCTTGGAAAGATATTTTACATAAATACCCTGGCCGCCTGAAAAAGGTTTGCTTCTATAGCTCAAAAGAGCAATCTTCAGTTTTTTCAAGTTTGTCCTTTAACTAACTAGTGTATGCCATTCTGGAAAAGAAGACCTTTTTCCTCTAACTTGGTCAAAATAATTTTTCTGCAGGATCTCAGTTACCTCGCCTCTCTTTCCAGAGCCAATTTTTTGATCATTGACTTGAGTAATTGGAACAACTTCAGCTGCTGTTCCAGTAAAAAAAAGTTCCTGAGCAGATAAAATATCTTTTTCAGTAATGTCAGATACAGTCACTTTCATGCCTATTTCTTCTGCCAGAGAGATGATTGCCTTTCTTGTTATGCCATCTAAAGAAGCTTCCAAATTTGGCGTATGGAGCTCATTATTTTTTATGGCAAATAAATTTTCTCCTGATCCTTCAGATATAAAATTCTCAGTATCTAATAATAGTGCTTCATCATAGCCTTCTTTAAGAGCTTCTTTTAGAGCCATCATGGACTTCACGTAATTACCATTTACTTTAGATCTTGAAACTAAGTTTCCTCGCTCTCTTTTGTAAGAGGATATCTTTACCTTTATTCCTTTCTCGAAAACCTCTGGAGCCATGTAACTTGGCCACTCCCATGCAGCCACTATTGTATGAACTTTTAAATCGTCTGCCCTTAAGCCTAAACTACCTGAACCATAAAAACACATGGGCCTGATGTAAGCCTCTTTTAAGTTATTTAATTTTACAATTTCTATTTGAGCCTGATTAATTTCTTCTTTCGAAAAGGGAATTTCCAAGTCAACTGCTTCTGCAGATGAAAATAACCTTTCGGTATGATCGTTCAGCCGAAATATTTTTGTACCTTCCGGTGTTTCGTATGCTCTCACTCCTTCAAAAACTCCAAGACCGTAATGTAAAGTGTGAGTTAAAACATGTACATTGGCTTCCTCTGAATTTACAATCTTTCCGTCGAACCAGATAAAACCCTTTTTTTCTGCCAAAGTTGTCATAATAAAAAAAAATTCATTATAAAGTGGATAAACTAATATGAAAGTTAATTCTGAAATTTTCCGAGCATATGATATTAGAGGAATTGTAGATGAAGCGCTCACTGAGGAAGGAATATTTCAGATTGGAAAAGCCATAGGATCTCATATCCTTTCTGAAGGAAGGTCATCTATTTTGACTGCAAGAGATGGAAGAATTTCTGGTCCTAGGCTTTTAGATAAATTTCAAAAAGGAGTTATGTCTTCGGGATGCAATGTTGTTGACGTCGGAGAAGTTCCAACACCACTTCTCTATTTTTCTACTTTTAAGACAAATATCTCTGACGGCGTAATGCTTACTGGAAGTCATAATCCAAAAAACTACAATGGCTTAAAAATTGTTATTAACAAAAAATCAATGACTAGTGAAAAAATAAAAAATATAAAGTTAATGATTGAAGAAGAAAGTTTTATGGATGGCGAAGGTAAATTATCTTCTCTTGATGTAAAAGAAGATTATCTAAGAGAACTCAAAGAAAAAATAAACATAAATTCAAAGATAAAAGTTTGTCTTGATTGTGGTAATGGTGTTGGGGGAGTGATTGCTCCTCAGGCTTTTAAACTTCTAGGATTAGAAGTTATAGAGCTTTATTCTGAAGTCAATGGAAACTTTCCCAACCATCATCCTGATCCTAGTAATCCAAAAAACTTAAAAGATTTACAGAAAAAGGTTTTAGAGACGAATTCTGATTTAGGGATTGCTCTTGATGGTGACGGTGATAGAGTCGGTTTGATAGACAACAAGGGGAACATAATTTTTCCAGATACTTTTATGATGCTTCTGGCTGAAGACTTATTAAGAAAAAAAACAAAAGGGAGTATTGTTTTTGACGTTAAGTGCTCAACCAATTTAGAGAAAGTAATAAAAAATTTTAATGGAACTCCAATAATGTCGCGAACTGGACATTCATACATAAAATCAAAAATTATCGAAACTAATGCTCTGCTAGGTGGAGAAATGAGTGGGCATATCTTTTTTAATGATGACTGGTATGGGTTCGATGACGCCATTTATTCTGCATTGAGAATGATAGAAGTTTTATCAAAGAATGAATTAACGTCACATGAAGTCTTTAACTCTTATCCGAAACATTTCTCTACGCCAGAGATAAATTTAAAAGTTCCTGAAGAAAATAAATTTAAAGTTATTGATGAACTAAAAACCTCAATAAATTCATCTGAATATGAATTGATAGACATAGATGGAATTAGACTTGAAAACAAAAATTCATGGGGACTGGTAAGAGCTTCTAACACTTCGCCAAATCTTGTTTTGAGATTTGAAGGTAAAACGGAAAGTGACTTATTAGAAATAAAAAATTATTTCAAAGAGATATTGTCTAAAATAGAAATTGATTTGCAATTAGATTTCTAATGAGTATCTCTGAAAAAAACGCTATAAAAATCTCCAAAGTTTTAACTGAAGCACTTCCATACATAAGAAAATTTAATAACAAAGTTGTTGTCATTAAATATGGTGGAAATGCTATGGAAAACAAAGTTTTACAAAAAAACTTTGCAAGAGATTTAGTGCTTATGAAAACAGTCGGTATTCATCCGATTCTAGTTCATGGTGGAGGACCTCAAATAAACTTTGAACTAAAAAAAAATAATATTAAATTTGAAATCAAAGACGGAATAAGAAAAACCACTTTAGAAATGATAAAAATTGTTCAAAAGGTTCTTGATAACAAAATCAATAGGGATATTTCAGAACTTATACAGTTCTGGGGAGGCAAAACGATTAGGCTTGTCGGAAGGAAAAATTCTCCAATCAAAGCGATAAAAGATATTAAAAAAAATCTTGGAGAAGTAGGTTTAGTAAAAAGTATTAATAAGAAAAAAATTATGGAATCCTTAAAAGCAGGCAAAATTCCAGTCATTTCTCCCATAGGATGGACTTCTAAAGGTGAGCCAATGAATATAAATGGAGATTTTGCAGCTTGTTCTATTGCAGCATCTCTAAAAGCAGAAAAAATTATATTGCTCACAGATATTTCAGGCGTAAGAAATCTTCATGGAAAAAAAATATCAACGATGAGTCTAAAAGAAGCAAAAAGAGTTTTAAAAGATAAAAAAAATATTAAAGGAGGCATGTATCCTAAACTAACCGGGGCAATTGATTGTCTTGAAAAAGGTGTAAAAAATGCTCACATCGTCGATGGTCGTGTTCCTCACTCCGTTTTAATTGAGCTCTTAACTGATAAAGGAGTTGGTACTTGGATAAGTAAGTAAATGGAAAAGAAAAAACAACGAAAACTGATAATAATGCAATCTCTTGCTGCAATGCTTGAAGAAAGAGATTTATTAAAAATTACAACTGCTGAATTAGCCAGAAGATCGGAAATAACTGAAGCAGCAATTTATAAACACTTTCCTAGCAAAAGAAAAATCTTTGAAGAATTGGTAGTTTTTTTTGAGGAAAGCATTTTTACTAGAATTAAAGTAATTAAAGAAGAGTCTAAGCCAGAAGAATTTCCAGGACAATTGATAGCGCTTGTTTTGAAATTTTGCGAAACAAATAAAGGTTTCTCGAGGATTTTAACTCGTGAAGTTTTTACAGCAGATGAAGTAAAAATAATAGATAAAGTCGCTAATTGTTTTGAAAAAATAAATATAGAAATAAGGCAATCGCTTCAGGAATATGAAAGAACAACAAAGAAAAAGCTAAATTTAAATTTAGCTGCTTCGTGCGACCTTCTGCTCTCCTGCTTGGAAGGACAAATTCAATCTTTTGTGAGAAGTAAATTCAAAAAAGATTTAAGTAGTTCCTGGGAAGATCAGTGGAACTTCCTAAAAAAAGCTATCTTCGCTAATTAAGAAAAAGTTCAAACTTTACCCTTTCATCTTCAGGTTTAGCGAGCTCTCCTGTTTCAAGATTTATTTTTCTTGCTATTAAACCTGAGGGTTTTTTGAATTTACCTTTTGGAATTTTATCGATGATTTGTTTTTTATAGTTAAGCCAAATCGGTAATGAAGTAGTGCTGCCAAATTCATTATTGCCCAGACTAGATGGATTATCGTATCCAAACCATACAGTAGTCAAAATATTTTCATTGAATCCAGTAAACCAAGTACTTTCCGCATCATTAGATGTTCCCGTTTTAGCTGCAAAATCTTTTCTTCCTAGCTCATTGATTTTTCTTCCCGTGCCCCTTTGTGCAGCTTCTTTCAAAATATCGTTTATCATGAAAGCTATCCTTGGATCTATGTCGAAATTGTCTGCTGCCCTTTCGTCGGTTCCAAACCACTGAGATAAATAATCCCCGGTTTTAGATTTCTTTTCTTCTGAAAAATTAATCTCATTTCCATCAGGAAAAAGGATTCTATCAATGTAATAAGGAATTATTTTTTTTCCTCCATTTGCAAAAATAGAAAATAATTCAGCATTTTTCATTGGACTTGCACCATAAGAGCCAAGAGCAAGGGATAAATCGCTAGGCAACTCTTCTTTATAAAAACCAAATTTTTCTAAAGATTCCTTTGCCTCTTCAATTGAGATCTCTTGAAGAAGTTTCACGCTCACAACATTTCTAGACTGAACAAGTGCCTCTCTAAGCCTCGTCGGTCCATAAAATTTGCCACTAGCATTTCGAGGTCTCCATATTTCTTCTAAATTTTGATC
>CACOQX010000033.1 GCA_902629465.1 uncultured SAR86 cluster bacterium
TAATGTGGCGCTACTTCGATTTGTTAAGTTTCAAGACATCTAATGAGATCAAAGAAATAAAGAAAAAAACTAAACAAGGCCTTAATCCCATGGAAGCAAAAAAAATGCTTTCTGCAGAAATTGTGACAAGATTTCATGGCGAAGAAAAAGCACTTCTTGCTGAAAAAGAATTCACAAATAGATTTTCTAAAGGAAACGATCCAGCAGAAATAAAACTTATTAAGTTATCTATGAAAGCATCTTCAATATCTATTCTAGATCTATTGTCTAACGATGAATTGGGCGATTACAAGCTTTGTAAAAGTAAATCAGAAGCAAGGAGAATGATCGTTCAAGGTGCAGTAAAAATAGATGGAAATAAGATTTCGGATGATACTATTTTGATTCAAAATCCGTCTGAAAACACCTATCAAGTAGGTAAGCTGAAGCACTTAAAAATAAAGCTAAAAAAAGGCTGAATCTTCGCTTTCTTATTATCAAAAGCCATGTATAATCGCTCGCTCGTGTCTAAGAAAAATAGGCTCGGGTGTTCTTTAAAACTATTAACAAGTAATTCGTGCGGGCACTTACCATTTTAATAAAGGTTAGTGTCAATTTTTAGATTATCAAAATTTGATAGTCACCCATTTTTTATTATTTTTTTATAAAAATAATCGTTTAATTTAATTGAAGAGTTTGATCATGGCTCAGATTGAACGCTGGCGGCAGCCCTTATACATGCAAGTCGAACGAGAAAGTTCCTTCGGGAGCGAGTAAAGTGGCGGACGGGTGAGTAACGCGTAGGAATCTACCTTTCAGTGGGGGATAGCTCGGGGAAACTCGAATTAATACCGCATACACCCTTCGGGGGAAAGGGGGCCTCTCCTTGGAAGCTCTCGCTGTTAGATGAGCCTGCGTGAGATTAGCTTGTTGGTAAGGTAATGGCTTACCAAGGCTACGATCTCTAGCTGGTCTGAGAGGACGATCAGCCACACTGGGACTGAGACACGGCCCAGACTCCTACGGGAGGCAGCAGTAGGGAATATTGGACAATGGGGGAAACCCTGATCCAGGCATGCCGCGTGTGTGAAGAAGGCCTTAGGGTTGTAAAGCACTTTAAGTGAGGAAGAAAAGATTTAGATTAATACTTTAAGTCCCTGACATTACTCACAGAATAAGGACCGGCTAACTCCGTGCCAGCAGCCGCGGTAATACGGAGGGTCCAAGCGTTAATCGGAATTACTGGGCGTAAAGCGCGCGTAGATGGTTTATTCAGTTGGGTGTGAAATCCCTGGGCTCAACCTAGGAACTGCATTCAAAACTTATAAACTAGAGTACGAAAGAGGAGAGTAGAATTCATGGTGTAGCGGTGAAATGCGTAGAGATCATGAGGAATACCAGTGGCGAAGGCGACTCTCTGGTTCGAGACTGACATTGAGGTGCGAAAGCGTGGGTAGCAAACAGGATTAGATACCCTGGTAGTCCACGCCGTAAACGATGAGAACTAGCCGTTGGATCTTTAGATTCAGTGGCGCAGCTAACGCATTAAGTTCTCCGCCTGGGGAGTACGGCCGCAAGGCTAAAACTCAAATGAATTGACGGGGGCCCGCACAAGCGGTGGAGCATGTGGTTTAATTCGATGCAACGCGAAGAACCTTACCAACCCTTGACATCCAGTGGAAGTTTTAGAGATAAAACTGTGCCTTTGGGAACACTGTGACAGGTGTTGCATGGCTGTCGTCAGCTCGTGTCGTGAGATGTATGGTTAAGTCCAGTAACGAGCGCAACCCTTATCCTTATTTGCCAGCACTTCGGGTGGGAACTTTAAGGAGACTGCCGTGAATAACACGGAGGAAGGTGGGGACGACGTCAAGTCATCATGGCCCTTACGGGTTGGGCTACACACGTGCTACAATGGGAGATACAGACGGTTGCGAAAGCGCGAGCTGGAGCTAATCCTACAAAGTCTTCCTCAGTCCGGATTGGAGTCTGCAACTCGACTCCATGAAGTAGGAATCGCTAGTAATCGCGAATCAGAATGTCGCGGTGAATACGTTCTCGGGCCTTGTACACACCGCCCGTCACGTCATGGGAGTGTGTTGTACCAGAAGTGGCTTGCCTAACCTTCGGGAGGGCGGTCCCCACGGTATGATACGCGACTGGGACGAAGTCGTAACAAGGTAGCCCTAGGGGAACCTGGGGCTGGATCACCTCCTAAACAAATTACACGACTTTTATTGTGAGTGTCCGTTCGAATTACTTGTCTTACTATTTTCATAGGAAAATAAGTTATGTGTTCTTTAAAAGTATTGTAGATCCAGTAACTAAATTTTTTTAGTTACGACACTAATAATTAATGTTATCAATTATTAGTGCACCAAGTTTTAAGATAATTATCTTAAAATGCTAATGGCAAATTTTGGCGCTTATTATTCGAAAGACTTAACTTTATTAATTTAAAGTATTTTGTTAAGTAATTAAGTGCATATGACGGATGCCTTGGCAGCTAGAGGCGATGAAGGACGTGGTAACCTGCGATAAGCTTCGGTAAGCTGGTAAACAAGCTATAACCCGGAGATCTCCGAATGGGAAAACCCACCTAGGACAACCTAGGTATCTTTACCTGAATACATAGGGTAAAGAGGCAAACGCAGAGAACTGAAACATCTAAGTAACTGCAGGAAAAGAAATCAACCGAGATTCTGTTAGTAGCGGCGAGCGAAAGCGGAACAGCCCTTAAGCTTTAATTGGATTAGAAAAACGATCTGGAAAGTTCGGCCATAGTGGGTGATAGCCCCGTATTCAAAAATCTAATTTAAGTGAAATCGAGTAGGTCGGGACACGAGAAATCTTGACTGAACACGGGGGGACCATCCTCCAAGGCTAAATACTCCTAGCTGACCGATAGTGAACCAGTACCGTGAGGGAAAGGCGAAAAGAACCCCGGAGAGGGGAGTGAAATAGAACCTGAAATCATATGCATACAAGCTGTCGGAGCCTTAAGAAGTTCTTCGGAACTTCGGGGTGACGGCGTACCTTTTGTATAATGGGTCAGCGAGTTACTGTCTGTGGCAAGCTTAACTTTATGAGGTAGGCGTAGGGAAACCGAGTCTTAATAGGGCGTTTAGTCGCAGGGAGTAGACCCGAAACCGGGCGATCTATCCATGGCCAGGGTGAAGGTAAGGTAACACTTACTGGAGGCCCGAACCCACTTATGTTGAAAAATGAGGGGATGAGCTGTGGATCGGAGTGAAAGGCTAATCAAGCTCGGAGATATCTGGTTCTCCTCGAAAGCTATTTAGGTAGCGCCTCGTGTGTCACTCTTGGGGGTAGAGCACTGTCTCGGCTAGGGGGTCATCCCGACTTACCAAACCGACGCAAACTCCAAATACCAAGAAGTGTTAGCACGGGAGACAGACTGCGGGTGCTAACGTCCGTAGTCGAAAGGGAAACAACCCAGACCGCCAGCTAAGGTCCCAAATTATGATTAAGTGGGAAACGATGTGGGAAGGCTTAAACAGCTAGGAGGTTGGCTTAGAAGCAGCCATCCTTTAAAGATAGCGTAACAGCTCACTAGTCGAGTCGGCCCGCGCGGAAGATATAACGGGGCTAAATCATAAACCGAAGCTGCGGATAGATATTTATATCTATGGTAGAGGAGCATTCTGTAAGCCGTCGAAGAAGGACTGAGAGGTTCTTTGGAGGTATCAGAAGAGAGAATGCTGACATGAGTAACGAGAGATAGGTGAAAACCCTATCCGCCGAATGACCAAGGTTTCCTGTCCAACGCTAATCGGGACAGGGTAAGTCGGCCCCTAAGGCGAGGGCGAAGGCCGTAGTCGATGGAAAACAGGTTAACATTCCTGTACTTCCTATTGCTGCGATGGAGTGACGGAGAAGGCTAGATCAGCAGGGCGATGGTTGTCCCTGTTTAAGGCTGTAGACTTGTATTTTAGGTAAATCCGGAATACTTTAAGTCGAGATCTGATGACGATTGATTTTTTAAATCAAGAAGTGATTGATGCCACGCTTCCAAGAAAAACTTCTAAGCATAAGTAGTAGGGAACCGTACTGCAAACCGACACAGGTGGTCAGGTAGAGAATACTAAGGCGCATGAGAGAACTTGGGTTAAGGAACTAGGCAAAATGGTACCGTAACTTCGGGAGAAGGTACGCCTCTATTACGTGAAAGAACTTGCTTCTCGAGCGGAAAGAGGTCGAAGATACCAGATGGCTGCGACTGTTTACTAAAAACATAGCACTCTGCAAACACTAATGTGGAAGTATAGGGTGTGACGCCTGCCCGGTGCCGGAAGGTTAATTGATCAGGTTAGTCCTCGGACGAAGCTTGTGATCGAAGCCCCGGTGAACGGCGGCCGTAACTATAACGGTCCTAAGGTAGCGAAATTCCTTGTCGGGTAAGTTCCGACCTGCACGAATGGCGTAACGATGGCCATACTGTCTCGACCCAGGACTCAGTGAAATTGAATTTGCGGTGAAGATGCCGTATACGCGCGGCAAGACGGAAAGACCCCGTGCACCTTTACTATAGCTTCACACTGGACTTTGAATTTATATGTGTAGGATAGGTGGGAGACTTTGAAGCATAGGCGTCAGCTTATGTGGAGTCGTCCTTGAAATACCACCCTTATACATTTGAGGTTCTAACTTAGACCCGTTATCCGGGTTGAGGACAGTGTGTGGTGGGTAGTTTGACTGGGGCGGTCTCCTCCCAAAGAGTAACGGAGGAGTACGAAGGTATCCTCAGCATGGTCAGACATCATGCAATGAGTGCAATGGCAAAAGGATGCTTAACTGCGAGACTGACAAGTCGAGCAGGTACGAAAGTAGGTCATAGTGATCCGGTGGTTCTGTATGGAAGGGCCATCGCTCAACGGATAAAAGGTACGCCGGGGATAACAGGCTTATACCCCCCAAGAGTTCACATCGACGGGGGTGTTTGGCACCTCGATGTCGGCTCATCACATCCTGGGGCTGGAGCAGGTCCCAAGGGTATGGCTGTTCGCCATTTAAAGTGGTACGCGAGCTGGGTTTAGAACGTCGTGAGACAGTTCGGTCCCTATCTGCCGTGCGCGTTGGATATTTGAGAGGAGTTGCTCCTAGTACGAGAGGACCGGAGTGAACGAACCTCTGGTGTTCGGGTTGTCACGCCAGTGGCATTGCCCGGTAGCTATGTTCGGAAAGGATAACCGCTGAAAGCAACTAAGTGGGAAGCCTACCTCAAGATGAGATATCCCTGAACCTTCGGGTTCCTGAAGAGCCGTTCAAGACTAGGACGTTGATAGGCAGGGTGTGTAAGTGCTGTAAGGCATTGAGCTAACCTGTACTAATTGCTCGTGAGGCTTAACTTAATACTTTATATTAATGAAGTTTAATAACGCTAAAATTAAACAAAGGATCTACAATACGAAACTAGAATTTTGCCCGATGACATTAGCAAGTGTGTCCCACCTGATTCCATCCCGAACTCAGAAGTGAAACCACTTAGCGCCGATGGTAGTGTGGTGCGTCCATGCGAGAGTAGGACATCGTCGGGCTTCTAGTTAACCTTCTAAAGTACCCAACGCTGTAGCGAATTCTCCATTTTCAGGAAAGACAACTTCTAAACCTAAGAACTCTGTCCATTTTGTAAGAATTTCCTTGTATAAAGAATAATTAGGAGATCTCCCTACAACTACTATTTTATTTAATTTGGCTGCCAGAGCTGTAGTGGCAGCTAGC
>CACOQX010000034.1 GCA_902629465.1 uncultured SAR86 cluster bacterium
ATAGCAGGGGAAGTTTTTCAGAAAATTTTAATTTGAAAAAGTTTAGAAAAATTTCAAAAAGGAGAGATATTAATTTTGTTCAAGATAATTTTAGTATTTCAAAAAAAGGTGTTTTCAGAGGCTTGCATTTTCAATATAAAAAACCTCAAGCAAAATTTATAAGCGTCCTTTCGGGGGAGATTCTAGATATTGTCGTAGATTTAAGAAAATCATCTAAAAGCTTTGGTGATTGGGCTTCATACAAAATTTCAAAAAAAAATAAAAAGCAATTGTTTATTCCTGAAGGATTTGCACATGGTTTTTTATCTTTATCGAACGACACGAAAATAATGTATAAAGTCTCTGATTACTGGAATTCTAAAGACGAATTTACTCTTAAGTACGATGACAAAAAAATAAAATTGAAACTCCCTTTTCTCCCAACTTCAATTTCTCGAAAGGATAAACAAGGATTATCATTCGAAGACGTTCCTAAATTTAAGTAGAAATAATAAAAATAAATTTAAAATATTATAAAAAACCATTATTCTTATTCTTTAATTTTTAATATGGCATTCTTTATAGAGTACTTTAATAGCATTGTTGGAGCATTGGCAGCAATTGGAGCAGTAGCTTCTATTTATTATTTAATTCAAGAAATGAGAGAGCAAAACAGAGTAGCAAGGGCAAATGCTAGGCAAAATGTTGCCGATAGCCACCAAGAAATTGCTTTAGAAGGTATGAAGAAAAGCATGGTTAAGATTAAGTTAAAATTGCGAAATGATGAGGAGCTAACTCCAGAAGAAGACGCTAAATATATGTCATATTTCAGCATAATGTTAAGGTCTAGAGAAAATCAGCATTATCAATATACGATTGGCATGATCGATAAAGGAGAATGGGATAATTACAAAAGATCTTTCAAAACACTTTTCAAATCAAAGTACCATTTGAAATTATGGTCTTTCATGAAAAATACATTTAATGATAGCTTCGTTGAAGTTGTTGAGGAACTTATAGAAGATGACAATAATTGAAGATCAACAGGCCAAATACCTGATTAAATCCCTGCAACATCACCCAAGCCCTTATTTAATTTTTTGTAAAGGAGATGGGGTTGAATGGATGAATCAATCTGCTCAATATGTATTTAATACATCTGAAATAAGTGATATAAGTATCGCTCCAATAATATCTCATGGTGCTTCAAAGAAGATAGAAGCAATTGGGTCTTCATTTCAATCCGATCTTGAACTTTCGCTGAGGGAAATAAAGTTTTTTCTTAGGTCCAGAGTTCACGAAATTCCCCTAGACAAAGAAGAATCTTTTTTTTTGATAGAGGTGTTGGCTCAGTCCGAGGCGGCTTTAGACGCTTTGAAAAATACTATTTCTTGTCTTGAAAATGACCGAATAGACATGGCTTACCAAAAGCAATATGACCTCGCTACGGGAGAGTTAGTCAGTGTCGAAACATTACTAAGATTGAGAGACGAAAACGGAGACATCATCCCAAACGATAAATTAATTCCACTAGTTGAAGGAGAAAGCTTATTTTCTCTTGTAGTGTTGGCTTCCATGCAGAAGTTAAAGGAGGTCTTTGAATTCAAGAAAAAGAAAAAATTAGATTTTACCGTTTATCTAAATGTTTCAGCTTATACAGCTATGCAAGAAAACTTTTGTAATCTTATTTTAGATTTTGTAAAAGAAAATAATCTTAATTCGGGAGACTTGGGGCTTGAAATCACAGAAACCGCAGAGCTTGAAGATAGGTCTAGAGCTGCAGAATATTTTGAAAAACTTAAAAAACATGGAATACCTCTCGCGCTAGATGATTTTGGAGCCGGTTACTCTTCACTAAGCTATTTGAGAGACTTGCCAATAACTTTAGTAAAACTTGATAAGGATTTTGCTAGAACTGTTTCTGAACAGGATACGCAAGAGCTTGTTAGATTTGTGGTAACAATTTGCAATAACATGGAGTTAGGTATGCTAGCTGAAGGTATTGAAACTGAGGAACAACAGAAAACATTTTTAGAACTTGGGTGCCACAAAGGTCAAGGATACTTTCATCACAGACCCCAGTTTTTAAAGGATTTCAAGAGGGAATTTTAATGGTTATTTCGGAAAAACCCTCTAAAGGCGCGGAAAAAATATTACTAGCACAAATTAAACAAGAGTTTGCAGCTCCTGCTGAAGCTATCGAACAATACATTGATTTGGTAGAAGAGTTTGGCGTAAAAAATAACCTCAATATCAGTTCAGAAATAAATCAAATAAAAGAAGCTGAAGATAAGCTTTTAAGTCAGTATGAGGATGCTTTTAAAGAAAATACAGCCGCAGACAAACAAGCCAAAACATCACAAGAATACTCAGAGCTTAGACATAATCTTCGTACTCCTTTGAATGCAATAATTGGATATAGCGAAATCTTAATGGAAGACTTTGAAGATGATTTATCTGAGGAGTGTCTAAAAGACTTAAATACAATTCTAACTTTATCGAGAGAAACAGAGACGGCCATCGAAAGATTTGTAGATTTTATTAAAGGTGACTTAAATGAAAAAGCCGCTGAAGATTCTGAACAAGGTCAAATTCAGAATGCTGAATCTCTCTTTAGATCTTTAGGAGACATAGATTACAGTTTAGACATAGATGATTATCTCAAAGGATCCGATGTACTAATTGTTGATGATAACAAGACTAACTGTGAAGTCTTGGAAAGGAGATTAACTCAAAATGGGCTTTCTTGCAGAGTAGCTCTAGATGGGACAACTGCAATTAAAGAAGTGGATGCTAAGACGCCCGATCTTATTTTGCTAGATGTAATGTTGCCCGATATAAATGGATTAGAGCTCCTCAAAAGATTTAGGAAGAACCATGATAGAGATGAGTTACCAATCATTATGGTATCGGCATTCAATGATGTTGATAGCACAGCTAAATGTATAAAGTTGGGTGCCTCAGACTATCTTCCTAAACCATTGAATGGAACAATTTTAATGGCGAAATCAATTGCCAGCCTAGAAGCAAAATATTTTAGAGCAAGAGAACAAGAGTTATTGAAAGAATTAAATCTCAAAGCAACTACTTGCCCACTTACTGGAATCTATAACAGACAGGTTGTTTTTGACAAAATCGAGGAATGTTTCGAGAAATTGAATAAAGAAAAAGGTTATGAATTTTCTTTACTTTCTATGGATATAGATTTCTTTAAATCCATAAATGACACTTATGGACATCCTGGAGGTGATGAGGTTTTGAAAGCTGTTGCTAATGGCTTAAGAGATGCATGCGGAGAAAACGTCATTGGCAGAGTAGGTGGAGAGGAATTCATTGCGGTTTTAGAGAATAAAGAAGGAATGAGCTTAAACGACTACTGTGAGAACATTAGAAAGGCTGTGGTTGAATTATCAATTCCCTTCCAAGATGTTGAAATAAATATTACTATAAGTGGAGGAGTTGTTAATTCATCTGAGGTTAAGGATCAAGAAGAACTTGTTAACCTTGCAGATGAAAGACTCTACAAAGCAAAAGAAGGGGGAAGAAACCAGTTCATTTATAGCTGAGGGAGAAAGTTATGAAAAAGATTCTTTACGTTGAAGATAATGAAATGAATCGTGACATGTTAGGCAGAAGACTGACAAGAAGAGAATATGACGTCATCTTTGCTTTCGATGGCCAAGAAGGGCTTGATAAAATGAAATCGGAAAGCCCAGATCTAGTATTAATGGATATGGGTCTTCCTGTTCTAGACGGTTGGGAAGCTACTACACAGGCAAAAGCGGATCCCGAGATTTCAAATATTCCAATAATCGCTTTAACTGCTCATGCAATGGAGCACGATCGACAAAAAGCCTTGGAATGCGGCGCAGACGACTTCGATACTAAGCCCGTTGATTTTAAGAGGCTTTTAGAAAAAATTGAGTCGAATTTAGGCGCCTAGCTCTTAGCTCCAAGTAATTTAGTAACCATTCCAGGAAGTTGATTAATGGATACTTCATCTTTTTTAACCAGTCCAGCAACGTTCTTTCTTAAAAGTTCTTCTTGTACTTCTGATAAATCTTTTCCTGAATAAACAAGAATATTAGGTTTATCTTCGAAATTCATCTCGACAAAGTTTTCTAAAAATTCAAAACCATCCATACGCGGCATTTCAAGATCAAGGACAATAAGCGCCGGATTTTTATCCAAATTCTCAAGTCCTTCTTTTCCATCTTTAGCTAAAAACGCTTCGTATCCAGCATCATTTAAAGCTCTACCCAAGATGTCTCTTGTATTTGAATCATCATCAACAACTAAGATTCTTTTGTTTGTTGAGCTACCAAGCAAGTTCGTTACCATTTTAAGAAATTTATCCCGATCAATTGGCTTCGTGAGATAGTCATCAGCTCCTAAAGAAAATGCCAAAGTTTCTTGTGACATTTGGGAAACCATTATTACTGGAATGTCTTTAATAGATTCATCAGATTTGCATTCTTTTAAGATAGACCAACCATCTCTTCCCGGCATCAAAACATCTAATAGAATGAGCTTTGGTTTTGATTCTCTTATCATATTTAGGCCTTGTTCACCATTAGTTGCTCCAATTAAAGTCATGCCTGCTTTTTTTACTGTCCTTTTTATTAAGTCGTGCATTGCTATATCATCATCAATTAGCACGCATAAGTTTTCTCCCTCTAAGGACGATATCTCTTCATTTTCGAGTTCTTCAGATTCATCGCAGATTCTAGGAATAAAAATTGAAAATACAGATCCAACTCCCTTTTCACTAGATACTGTTACGCCACCACCCATTAATTCAGCAAATCTTTTACTAATAGGCAGACCCAGTCCAGTTCCACCATGTGTTGCCGAGGTAGATCTTTCAGCTTGCTCATATTCTTCGAAGACTTTAGCTACTCCTTCTTTGCTCATACCTTCTCCATCATCTGTAACTTTGAACTCAATCATTTCAACTTCATCCTTTATGAAAGAGTTAACATCCAAAGTTACCAGGCCATTATTAGTAAATTTGAAGGCATTACTTAGGAAATTTGTCACACACTGTCTTAGCTTCGTTTCGTCTTGTGACATTGATCCTATAGCTTCTTGAATATTTATTTTGAAGCCATTATCATTTTTTGCTGCCAAAGGTGCATTTATATCCCTAAGAGTTTCAACCACTTTTTCAATTTCAAAGCTGGTAATGAAAAGCTCCATTTTTCCAGACTCTATTTTTGAAAGGTCTAAAATATTATTAATCAGAGACAAGAGATGTGTTCCAGAAGTAGTAATCTTCTTGAGATCTGGCATTAAATCTTCATAACCTAAGTCTTCACATTCTTCGTAAAGCATTTCGCCGTATCCTAATATAGCGTTCAGTGGCGTTCTGAGTTCGTGACTCATATTGGCAAAAAATTTACTTCTCTGTTCATTGGCCTCAAGCGCTTCATCTCGAGACTCCTCCATCTCT
>CACOQX010000035.1 GCA_902629465.1 uncultured SAR86 cluster bacterium
TGAAGATCAACATTTCCACTTTCGTAAGCTCTATGAACTTCATTTACATCAGCAAAAATGGAACCTTCACCTTTTGCTAAAATCTTTTCTCTGGTCATGTAATAGATTCCAAGAACAACATCTTGTGAAGGATCGATTATAGGTTTTCCATTAGAAGGCGAAAGAATATTATTACTTGCCATCATGAGAGCTCTACACTCTAGTTGAGCTCCTAAAGTAAGGGGAACGTGGACAGCCATTTGATCGCCATCAAAGTCTGCGTTATAAGCTTTACATACGAGAGGATGAAGTTGAATGGCCTTTCCTTCGATTAAGGTTGGTTCAAAGGCTTGAATTCCAAGTCTATGCAAAGTTGGCGCTCTATTTAGAAGAATAGGATGTTCTCTAATCACGTCGGCTAAAATATCCCAAACCACTGGCTCTTCCCTTTCAACCATTCTTTTAGCGCCTTTAATAGTTGTAGCTAATTCTAATTGTTGAAGCTTGCCAAAAACAAATGGTTTGAAAAGTTCCAAAGCCATTTTCTTGGGAAGCCCACATTGGTGAAGCTTTAATGTTGGTCCTACAACAATTACTGATCTTCCAGAATAATCTACTCTTTTACCAAGAAGATTTTGTCTAAATCTTCCTTGTTTTCCTTTAATCATATCTGCGAGTGATTTCAAAGGCCTTTTGTTAGAACCAGTTATAGCTCTACCCCTTCTTCCATTGTCAAGTAGAGCATCTACGGATTCTTGAAGCATTCTTTTTTCATTTCTTACAATTATCTCAGGAGCATTTAGCTCTATTAATCTTTTAAGTCTATTATTACGATTGATAACTCGCCTGTAGAGATCGTTGAGATCGGAAGTTGCAAATCTTCCTCCCTCTAGAGGTACTAGAGGTCTTAAGTCTGGAGGCAAGACAGGTAATACATCCAAGATCATCCATTCCGGTTTATTATTGGAGGAGGTAAAAGCCTTAAGAATTTTTAATCTTTTGGAAAGCTTCTTTTTCTTAGCATCACTGTTTGTGGAAACTATTTGTTCTTGTACTTCTGATATTTCATTATCCAAATTCATCTCAGAAAGAAGGATTTTTACCGATTCTGCACCCATACCAGCAGAAAATTCTTCTCCAAACTCTTCAAGCTTTTCAAAATATTCCTCTTCATCTAAAATCTGACCTTTTTCGAGATCAGTCATGCCCGGATCTGTGACAACAAAAGATTCGAAGTATAAGATTCTTTCTACTTCTCTTAGAGTCTTATCTAAAAGAAGAGATATTCTAGAAGGAAGGGATTTAAGAAACCAGATATGCGCGACTGGCGCTGCTAGTTCTATATGTCCCATTCTTTCTCTTCTAACTTTGGCTTGTGTTACTTCAACTCCGCACTTTTCACAAACAACTCCTCTGTGCTTCATTCTTTTATACTTGCCACAGATACACTCATAATCCTTAACTGGACCAAATATTTTTGCACAAAATAGACCATCCCTCTCTGGCTTAAAAGTTCGATAATTTATAGTTTCAGGCTTTTTTACTTCTCCAAAAGACCAAGATCTAATCTGCTGCCCGGAAGCTAATCCAGCTTTGATAGCGTTGAAATTGTTTTCTTCGTCCTGTTTAAAAAGTTTTAATAAATCTTTCATAAATTTAATCTACCTCATCGAAGTCTATGTCTATTCCAAGAGATCTGACTTCTTTGGTTAATACGTTATAGGATTCGGGGATACCAGCTTCCATTTCATAGTTACCATCTACAATATTTTTGTATACCTTAGTTCTTCCCGGTACATCGTCTGACTTTACAGTTAACATTTCTTGTAAAGTATTAGCGGCTCCATAAGCTTCTAACGCCCATACTTCCATTTCTCCAAGCCTTTGTCCTCCAAATTGAGCTTTTCCTCCAAGAGGTTGTTGGGTTACAAGACTGTATGAACCTGTAGATCTAGCATGCATCTTATCTTCAATTAAGTGATTTAATTTTAAAATATACATGTATCCAATTGTCACTAATCTATCAAAAGCCTCGCCTGTTCTTCCATCGTATAATTGAGCTTGACCAGAAGATGGTAAATCGGCTAGTTCGAGCATCTTTTTAATTTCTGCTTCTGAAGCTCCATCAAAAACCGGTGTGGCCATCGGTACTCCTGATTTTAAATTTTCACATAGTTCTTTGAACTCTTTATCAGAAAGTTTTTCAAGATCTTCTTTTTTTCCAGTAGAAGAATAAATTTTTTCAACAAAAGGTTTTACTTCTGAAAGATTCTTAGACTTTTCAACTAGCTCACCTATTTTTTTACCTAGTTCCTTTGAAGCCCAACCTAGGTGAACTTCAAGAAGTTGTCCTACATTCATTCTGGAAGGAACCCCTAAGGGATTTAGAACTAAATCGACTGGTTCGCCGTTTTCATCATAAGGCATATCCTCAACAGGCATTACTACTGAAATTACTCCTTTGTTTCCGTGCCTTCCAGCAAGTTTATCTCCGGGCTGAATTTTTCTTTTCACAGCAAGGTAAACTTTAATTACTTGTTGAACTCCAGGAGGCAGATCGTCACCAGAAACTATTTTTCTTTTTTTAGCTTCAAAACGTTCTTTAAGCATGTCCTCATATTTTTTGAGGTTGTCTTTAGATTCTTTTATTAAATCGTTAAGCTTTTCGTCTTGCAGTCTTAATTTAAACCACTCAGAGGATGGCAAGTTTTTTAAGAAATCTTTTGTCAAAACTTCTCCTTTGGAAATACCTCTTCCACTAATTACTTTTTTACCCTCAAGCGAAGGCATAAGAGCATTGATAGTAGCATCAGAAACAATACTTAGTTCTTGATCAATATCTTTTTGTATTTCTGCCAAAGAAACAGATTCTATTACCTCAGCACGGGAATTTTTTTCTAAACCTTCTCTTGTAAAAACTTGGACATCAATAACAGTTCCATCTTGTCCAGCCTTAACTCTTAAAGAAGTATCTTTAACATCAGAGGCTTTTTCACCAAAAATAGCTCTTAAAAGTTTTTCCTCCGGAGAAAGTTGAGTTTCGCCTTTTGGCGTCACTTTGCCAACGAGAATGTCTCCTGCATTTACTTCAGCTCCAATGTGAACTATTCCACATTCGTCGAGTTTTGATAGGGCAGACTCACCAACATTAGGAATGTCAGCTGTAATTTCATCCGGGCCTAGTTTTGTATCTCTAGCAGTACAAGTCTCCTCAATAATATGAACACTTGTAAGCTTATCTTCTTTAACTAATTTATCTGAAATTAAGATTGAATCTTCAAAGTTGTAACCATGCCATGTCATCAAAGCAATTTTTATGTTTTGTCCAAGAGCCAATTCTCCTAAATCAATGGAAGAGCCATCTGCCAATATGTCTCCGGAGGAAATCTTATCTCCCTCACTTACGATAGGCCTTTGGTTGATGCAAGTATTTTGATTTGATCTTGTGTATTTGATCAGATTATAAATATCGACGGCGGAATCTGTTCCACTTATCTCTTTAAGGTTTTTTCTTACAACAATTTTTCCCGAGTCAACTTTTTCGACAGTACCGGAATTTTGAGCAATAATGCAATCCCCTGAGTATTGAGCTACCAGTCTTTCCATACCGGTTCCAACTAAAGGAGCTTCCGTTGATAAAGTTGGAACTGCTTGCCGTTGCATGTTCGATCCCATCAATGCCCTATTTGCATCGTCATGTTCCAGAAAAGGAATCAACGCAGCTGCAATTGAGACTACTTGTTGAGGAGATACATCCATAAGATCAACCCTATCGACAGTCATCAACTCAAATTCATTTCGATATCTAACTGGAACTAGATCTTCAACAAATCTATTATTTTTATCTAATTTAACTGAGGCTTGCGCTATGACAAATTCACCTTCTTCGATTGCAGATACATATTGGATTTCATCGGTTACTTTACCGTTTTCTACTTTTCTGTAAGGAGTTTCAAGAAAACCGAAATCATTTACTTTTGCATAT
>CACOQX010000036.1 GCA_902629465.1 uncultured SAR86 cluster bacterium
TTGGGGGAAAAATAGACTCATTGATGATGAGATTGGTAGATATACTGGATGGTCTGCCCTTTGTAATTTTTATAATCCTTATTCTCGTAATTTTTGGTAGAGATATTTATTTCTTATTTATTTCAATTGGAGCTTTCGGTTGGCTTTCTATGGCAAGAATTGTCCGCTTGCAAGTTTTGGGTTTAAGAAAAAAAGAGTTTGTAATTTCTGCACAAATTATGGGTGCTAGCTCTTTCAGAATCTTGTTTAAGCATATCATACCAAATGTTCTGGGTACTGTAATAATATATTCGACCTTACTAGTACCTCAATTTATGCTTTTAGAAGCTTTTTTAAGTTTTTTAGGCCTAGGAGTTCAGCCACCTGATAGTTCATGGGGCATATTAATAAGAGAGGGCGCTAATACTATGGAGGAATATTGGTGGTTACTTATTTTTCCAGCTTTTTTATTTTCTTTGACTTTATTTGCGTTAAATTTCTTAGGTGATGGTTTAAGGGATATCTTAGATCCGAGAGATACTCAAAAACTAGAAAATTAGTTTATTTCGGAAAGCTTTAATTCGAGTATCTGACCAGGATAAATTAAGGTTTCATCCGGAATATCGTTCCATTTAAGTATCCATTCTTTTGGGATGCCAAACTTATTGGATATTTTAATGATGCTGTCTCCTCTTTTGACAGGGTAAGCTATGTCATTTTTAGGAACTGTTTTTGGTTTTATTTCCTTAAAATATTTAGGATAAATCAGTATTTTAGTGTCTGTAAGTAGAAATTTTTCTGGATTTAAATCATTCCAAATTGATAAATCTCTTATGGTTACATTAAACTTTTTAGCAATAGACCACATACTATCACCTGCTTTAACATAATAAATATCAGGTTTGTTGAGATAGTCTTTAATCCAACTAGGCCCTCTTGGCACGATTAACTCTTCATTTTCATAAATGGTATCGTCTTTAAAACCATTAATTTCCTTTAAAAGAGCAAAATCTATAAGATATTTTTTTGCAATAGATGTTAGCGTATCTCCTTTTTTAACTAAATATTTATCCCATTGAACTAATTCTGACGGGTCAGTGTTATCTAGAATGACTTGAAATCTATCAGCTATGCCTACAGGCAAAAGAATGTGAAATGGACCGTTTGGATCTGTTGCCCACTGATTAAAGCCAGGATTTAGTTCATAAATCACCTCCAGTTTCAAACCAGAAATATTGGCTACCTGCATTAAATCTACTTGAGAAGGCAGGGTTACCAATTGGAAATAAGGCCTGTTAGGTAAATTTGGAATAACGACACTAAATTTTTCTGGACTTTTAATGACCTCTAATAACGCTAAAAGCTTTGGTACATAAGCTCTTGTTTCTTTAGGGAGTTTTAATGACCAAAAATCCGTAGGTAATCCTTTCTCATTGTTTTTTTTAATTTCTTTTAAAATCCTATTGGGACCAGCGTTATAAGCTGCAATTGCAAGTAACCAATCATCATATTTTTTATGAAGTTTCTTAAGATAATTAAATGCTGCGTCCGTTGAAGCAACAATATCTCTTCTTCCATCGTACCACCAATTTTTTTTGAGTTTCTGTTCACGAGCAGTACTTAAGATAAATTGCCAAATTCCTGATGCTCCAGTGGAAGATTGTGCGTATGGATCAAATTGGCTTTCAATAAAAGGAAGTAATGCAAGTTCTACAGGTAAGTCTCTTTTTATCGATTCAGTTACTGTGTAATAAAGATATCGCTGACCATTCTTTGCAAGTCTATTGATGACATATTGATTATCATTATATTTCTCAAGCTCGTAAGTAACCGAAGGATGATCTAAAGCATGGTCAAAAACCATTCTATCTCTGATTTCGCTCCATAAATCATTGGATGATTGAGTTAGTGATGAAAAGCTTAAAAGGGCTCCAAAAAAAAGAAGAAGATATTTGTTCATGCTAAAAATTATCTTTCCAATCTCTAATTGCTGCTAGGACTTCCACGGGTTGTAAATTTTGCTTTTTAACATAATTCTCAGCATTTTCTTTTACTTGGTCAATAGAAGTTCTTAAAAAAGGATTAATTTTATTCTCCAAGCTAATACTCGATGGTAATGAAATTAGATTGGAATCCCTTAACTGACTAACTTCTTCAAAATATTTTTTTAGTTCAACATTATCAGGCTCTACCTCTAATGCAAAAGTTAAATTACTCAAAGTATATTCATGAGTGCAATAAACCTTAGTTTCTTCTGGTAAGCCAGTAAATTTATTAAGTGAATCAAACATCTGTAGAGGAGTTCCTTCAAAAAGTCTCCCACATCCACCCGAAAAAAGAGTATCGCCGCAAAATAAAGAATTAATATCTCTAGAATAGTAGGTAATATGATCAAGTGTATGACCTGGAGTTTCGAATACATGAAAATCTGTTTTGAGAACTGTAATAATTGAATTTTCAGATAACTCTGAGTCAATTCCATTTATGTGCCCTCCTTTGGGGCCATATACTCTCGGATTCCATTTGGAAGTAAGATCTAATATTCCTCCTGTATGATCAAAATGATGATGGGTAATTAATATTGCTTCTAGATTAAGATTATTTTTAATTAGAAAATTTTCAACTGCTGATGCATCACCGGGATCAACTACTGCCGCTGAGTTACCTTCGGTAAGAATCCATATATAGTTATCTGAAAATGCTGG
>CACOQX010000037.1 GCA_902629465.1 uncultured SAR86 cluster bacterium
CCGGCTTTCTATTTATTTTCTTGTCTTTAGCCATTTTACTGGACTAGTATAACTTGTTAGAAAATTTATAAAATTATATTGAATGAGTAATTCAAAAATTTGGAAGGGCAATTCAACTTTTATATTAGCCGCAGCTGGTTCGGCCGTGGGCCTTGGAAATATTTGGAAATTTCCTTATATGGTTGGCTCAAATGGTGGCAGTGCTTTTGTGATTGTTTATTTGTTTTGTATTTTAATTATAGGACTTCCTGTAATGGCCTCAGAAATAATAATTGGCAAATATGGAAGAAAAAGCCCGATAAATTCCTTAAAAAAGATTTCTATAGATTTCCAACTAAATAAAGGTTGGAAATACCTTGGAGTTTTAGGAGCTTTTGCAGGAGTATTGATTCTTTCTTACTACAGTGTCTTTGCGGGGATAGCGTTTTCTTATGTATTCAACATTTTTCCTTCGGGATTGGAAAATCCCTCAAAGTATTCAACAAATTATTTCTCTTCCTTTGCAGCTTCTCCTTTAAAACTTATCTTATGGCATTCAATTTTTATAATTTTTACCTGCTTTATTGTTGGTTATGGAGTGGTAAAGGGAATTGGAAGGTCGGTAAGCTTCTTAATGCCTATTTTTTTTATATTCATAATTATGATAGCTATCTACTCTTCATTGATAGGAGATATAGATTCGACCTTATTTTTTTTATTCAATCCAAACTTTTCAGCCTTAACACCTCAAGTAATTGTTAGCGCAATGGGCCAGGCTTTTTTTTCTTTATCCATTGGCATGGGCGCTATAATGGCCTATGGAGCTTATATTCCTGAAAATCAATTGATTGGCAAAACAGTTTTGTCGATAATTTTATTGGATACTTTTGTAGCTTTGATTGCTGGCATAGCAATATTCCCCATAGTTTTCAGTAACTCTGACCTAATGATCAACGCAGGGCCTAGTTTAATTTTCGAAACTTTACCGGTTGCTTTTTATTCTTTACCCTTTGGAAATATCTTCTCTGTCTTATTTTTTGTCCTTTTGTCGATTGCTGCTTTAAGTTCTTCTATTTCATTATTAGAGCCATTTACAGCTTGGATGGAAGAAAAGTTCAAAACAGAAAGAAGAATTATTGTCTGTATCTTAGGATTGCTTATATGGGTTATTGGACTTGGAAGTATTTTCTCTTTTAATATCGGACAAGAAATTAAATTTTTTGGATTTAATTTTTTGGAAGGACTTGATTATTTAACCAATAATATAATGTTGCCTATGGGCGGATTTTTTATTGCTTTGCTTACCGGCTGGGTTTTGCCCAAAAGTTTTCTTATTAAATACTTAAATATAAAAAAATCTTTATTCAAACCTCTATACTTTAGTCTTAGATATATATCAATTGGCGCTATTCTTCTGATTTTTCTTTATTCAGCTTTTCTGTGATTCCACTTACATCTTCATTTGAATCAGAATCAATTTTTTTGATCCATTTATTGAGCTTTTCGCCTTGAAAATACAAGGAGTAATGAATTTCTCTCAATAGTTCATTTCCAATTATTTCGTATCCAATATAGTCCCATTTAGATGAATCAAATGGATCTTTAATTGAGGGAGTTCCCATTATGTATTGAACTTGAGCTTTTGTAAGACCCTTTTCGAGTTTGGACAGCATTTCTATGCTAACAATGTTTCCTTGCGCAATGGGAACTTGATAAAAGCTGCTTGCACAAGAATTAAGAAAAAAAATAGTTATAATAGTGATTAGAAGTGTAAATTTCACAACGAGATTTAAGCATATTTTTTAAATATGAGCGAAGATAAAAATTTAAGAAAAGCTGGCCTAAAAGTTACTTTGCCAAGAGTAAGAATTTTAGAAATTTTTGAGCAGTCTTCTGAAAGGCATTTAAGCGCAGAAGATATTTATAATAAAATAAGAGAAGCGGGTGATGAAGTAGGTTTAGCCACTGTATATAGAGTATTAACCCAGTTTGAATCAGCTGGTATTTTAGTAAAATTAAATTTTGAAGATAATAGATCTGTCTATGAGCTATCTTCAAACCCAGAATTTGATGATCATCATGATCATATGGTTTGTATTGATTCTGGAGCAGTAATTGAATTTAAAAATGAACTTATTGAGAATGAACAAAAAAAAATTGCACTCGAGCATGGATATGAAATTGTGGATCATAAATTAGTTTTATATGTAAGACCTGTAGATGGCGAAAAATAAAAAAAAGGACACAAAAACTAAGCATGTCGATGAGAATTCTCAAGAAGAATCTCTCCTAAACAAAGAATCCCTTTCAGAAGAAAATTCATCTGACAATGAGGTTGAAAGCAAAATTTCTTCAGAAATGATAACTGCTCTTGAAGAGAAAGTCCTTAGAGCACATGCAGAAGTTGAGAATGTTAGAAGAACTTCACAAAAAGAAATTCTCAAAGCAAGATTATTTTCAGCGGAGCTAATTGCTAAAGACCTGCTCTCGCCGATTGATAATTTGACAAGGTCTTTACAACATTCTGAAAAGGAAATTCCAAGAAGTCTGATAGAACTTGTTTTAAAAGAAATTTCACAGGCCCTAACCAATAACAACATTGAAGAAATTGATCCTTTAGGGGATAAATTCGATCCTAATTTTCACGAG
>CACOQX010000038.1 GCA_902629465.1 uncultured SAR86 cluster bacterium
CGAAATTAAAGCGACTGATAATTTTTTCATGAAACGATTATAGACCCCTACCTAACTAAATCTATCTCTAACTAGAAGAAAAGTTTAAGCTTATTTATAAATATTTTAACTATTGAGCCAGTAGTTCAGCGGATCAGAACGTTTGCCTCCGGAGCAAAAGGTCGCAGGTTCAAGTCCTGCCTGGCTCACCAATTTCAAAGCTTTCTTGTTCTTCATCAAATAAGATTTTTAATTCCGATGCATTAATTGACTCTGTAAGAAAATCATTGCCAACATTCAACTTTAGATGCCATTCTGAATCTTTACTAATCTCATCTCTAACGCAGCCTTCTTCATAGAGTTTCGCGCGTGTCGCAGACGCCGTATGATCAACTGCAACCCAGCCTTTGAAGAGCCCGTTACTGGTTTGTTCCATTATTTTTTCTTTTAAAGAGTCAATCCCAATATTTTTTTCTGCAGAAATATAAATATCCTTGGGATTTTGAAACTCTAATTCTTGTTGTTTCGCGGCAGAAAGGTTGTCTATCTTGTTATTAACTAAAAGTTGAGGAATATCATTTAAGTTTAAATCCTTCAAAATTTTGATAACTTCTTTTTGTTTGAGCTCTTTTTCTGGATCATTTACATCTACTAAGTGAATCAGCAAATCAGCAGATCTAAGATCGTCCAGAGTAGTTTTAAAAGATTCGATCAATTCTGTAGGAATTTCTGAAATAAAACCTACAGTGTCGGTAAAAAGTATTGCTCGACTGCCTGGACTGAGGTTTTTCCTAGTCACAGAGTCTAGAGTTGCAAAAAGCTGATCGGCTTTATATTCTTCGCCGCCCGTCAAAACATTGAAAAGAGTTGTTTTGCCTGCATTGGTATAGCCAACTAACGCTACAATTTTATTTTTGCCTTTTTTTCTTGCATATCTATTCAAAGATTTTTGATTGTGACTTTTTGTAAGTTTCTTTTTAAGAGCTTTGATCCGATTACCAATTAATCTTCTGTCTGTTTCCAATTGCGTTTCTCCTGGTCCTCGCAAGCCAATTCCTCCTTTTTGTCTTTCTAAATGACTCCAACCCCTTACTAGTCTGGTGGATAAATGGGATAGTTGAGCAAGCTCAACCTGAAGTTTTCCAATGTGACTAAAAGCACGTCTAGCAAAGATATCTAAGATCAATCCGGTTCTGTCCAAAACCCTTGCTTTCAGATAGCGCTCGATATTTCTTTCTTGTGATGGTGACAAAGCATGATTAAAAATTACCAAGCCAATTTTGTTTTTGTGCACTTCTTGCTTGATTTCTTCCAGTTTCCCTTTTTTGAATGAAATATCTGGGAGATGCAAGTTCCTGCTTACCTTTGATTTCACCTAATACGTTAGCCCCTGCTGAACGGGCTAAGTCTTTAAACTCTTCAAAAGAGTTTTCAAAATTTAAAATACGCCTGACTTTTGTAGTTTCAACTTGAACAAGTAAAGCTTTTTCAAGAAAATTATTTTCGTTTGGCATTAAGCTTGCTTAACCTCAAAAACCATATTTGTTCCAGTTCTAGCTGACTCTCTAACGTGATTAAATCCTGCAGAATTCAAAACATCCGTAAGCCTTTTCGGGCCGGCTTGTGCACCTAAACAGAGACCCACATCTTGAGCTCTAGAAGTAGGAACACAAACTATTGTTGAAAAGCCATATGCCAAGCCACCAAAAGTATTCAAGTTATCTTCTAAATTATCCGCTGCAGCGGGTTCGACCAACATGAATGTGCCATCATCGGAAAGTACATTTTTAATATGATTGGCAACGCCAACAGGATCGCCCATGTCATGCAGAGCGTCAAAAATGCAGGCAAAGTCGTATTCATTATCTGGAATTTCTCTGGCATCCGATACGTGAAACTCTATGTTAGTCAGTCCGAGTTCCTTGGCTCTTGCACTAGCCTCTTCAATGGAAGGACCATGAAAATCGTATCCATGAATTGTTGAATTGGGGTAAGTCTGAGCCATGATGATAGTTGTAGAGCCCAGTCCGCAACCGATATCTGCTACCTTGGCACCAGCTTTCAACTGGTCTTCAACTCCAGATAAAGACGGAATCCAATTACTGACTAAATTACCAACATACCCAGGCCTAAAAAATCTATCGGTCCCACAGAAACAACACAGATGATGTTCTCCCCATGGTCTGCCTTTTCCTGATTGAAAAGTTTCTACAGCTTTTTCGTGTTCTGAATA
>CACOQX010000039.1 GCA_902629465.1 uncultured SAR86 cluster bacterium
ATATTTTGAATCATGCCGCATTATCTTCTAATGAGCAGAAAAGAGATTTAGCTTCAGAGAATTAAAGCTTATCAAGTTCTTCTTTTGACAATTCTCGGGCTTCTTCTATGAGCATGATAGGAATGCCATCTCTAATTGGGTAAGCTAATCTAGCATCTTTACTAATCAATTCATCTCCACGCAAAACAAGGGATGAGTGGGTTTTTGGGCAGACTAAAATTTCTAATAATTTTTGATTAATCATTTAAGGTATATTCTATCCTTTTTAAAGAAGTTTCTTTGCCCAATATAAGCAAAAGTTCTGTAATAGAAGGTGCATTTTCTCTCCCAGTCAAAAACTCAGAGTTATGGATAGAGCTTGACAAATTGACAAGTTATCACAAAGTTACTTGGTTTTGGGTGAAAGGTCATAGTAACCATAGAGAAAACGATATTGCCGACGCTTTAGCTAACAAAGGAATTGATGAGTTAACATGAGACAAATAGTTTTAGATACAGAAACAACTGGATTAGATATTGCTAACGACCATAGAATTATAGAAATTGCTGGAGTCGAATTAGTGAATAGGAAATTAACAAAAAATTCCTATCAAATTTATTTGAATCCTGAAAGAAAAGTTGGTCCTTCATTTAAGATACATGGACTATCAGATGATTTTTTATCTGATAAGCCACTCTTCAAAGACATTTATAAAGATTTGTTGAATTTTATTAAAGACTCAGAATTATTAATTCATAATGCTGAATTCGATATCGGATTTTTAAATCATGAGCTAAAACTTGCAGATCTTGATATAAAAATTGAAGATCACGTAAGAAAAATTACTGACACCTTATCAATCGCAAGAGAAAAACATCCAGGTCAAAGAAATAGCTTAGAAGTTTTAACGGATAGATATCAAATAACTGGTTATGATAGAAGCTATCATGGTGCTTTGATTGATTCCGAAATTTTAGCAGATGTATATCTTGCTATGACAGGAGGGCAGAGAGATTTGGGATTTGATGAGAACTCTTCAAAAGAACTTCAATCAAGATTTTCTAATACTCTTTCAAACGATTTTAATTTAGTTAAAATTAAGGTTTCAGAAGATGATGAGAATCAGCATCAGAACTACCTAAATTCCTTAATGCCAGAACGTGGAAATAACTAGATTTGCACCCAGTCCAACTGGACATTTGCATATAGGTGGAGCAAGAACT
Organism: uncultured SAR86 cluster bacterium; assembly: GCA_902629465.1. Classification (GTDB taxonomy): domain Bacteria; phylum Pseudomonadota; class Gammaproteobacteria; order Magnimaribacterales; family AG-339-G14; genus MEDG-81. The sequence continues at coordinate 1,204 of CACOQX010000039.1, forward strand.
GCTTTATTCTCTTTTTTATTCGCGAAAGCAAATAAGGGAAAGTTTCTTCTTAGATTTGAAGATACAGATCAAGAACGTTCCAAAGAAGAATATGTTGACTCTATTCTCAACTCTCTTGATTGGATGCAAATTAAACTTGATTCCGAACCTGTATATCAATCAAAAAACATTGAGAAACATAAAGAACTTGCAATTGAGCTTTATAAAAAAGGTTTTGCCTATGCTTGTAATTGTAGCGAAGAAATTCTTTCTAAAATGAGAGAAGAACAAATAGCTAAAAAACAAAAGCCTAAGTACAACGGGCTGAACAGAGATAAAAATATCGAATTTGCAGAAGGGATGGTTTTAAGATTTAAATTTCCTTTGGAAGGAGAATCAATATTTAAAGACTTAATTTTGGGCGATATTGCAGTAAAGAACAAAGAATTTGATGACTTTATAATCCTGAGAAGTGATGGTTCTCCAACTTATAATTTTTCTGCTGCTGTTGATGATATGGATATGAAGATTACAACGGTAATTAGAGGAGATGATCATATTACTAATACACTTAAGCAAATTAATGTTCTAGAGGCATTAGGCGCAACAATTCCCAGATATGCCCATCTTCCAATGGTTTTGGCTGAATCAGGTAAAAGACTTTCCAAAAGAGATGGAGCAGAAGATATTTTGGATTATAAAAAGAAAGGTTATTTGAGTGATGCCTTAATAAACTACTTAGTAAGATTGGGATGGTCTTATGGAGAAGAAGAAATATTTTCTTTAGAAAAGCTTCAAAAAATCTTTGATTTAAGTGATGTTAATTCTTCTTCATCAAAATACTCTCAAGATTTGTTAAATTGGTACAACAATAAATATTTAAATTTTTTGTCTGCTGAAGAATTAGTGATAAAAGTTAGAGAAAATTCAGGTGTTGATTTTGGAGTTATAGATAATGGAAATTTAGCAATCTCATTATTA
>CACOQX010000040.1 GCA_902629465.1 uncultured SAR86 cluster bacterium
CTTCTTCGTTTGAAATAGAACCCGCAAGCTTTTCAATATTAAGCCCATAGCTACTGACGTCATCGGTTGTAAGTCCCCAAGCTAAATCACATAAAGGATCTCCAATGGTTGCCATCTCCCAATCAAGCAAACTCTTTACCTGAAAATCTTCAAAAAGTACGTTTCCTATCCTTGAGTCTCCCCAACAAAGTTTTTTTGGATTTGGGTTTAGGGGAAGATTTTCAGATAACCAAATAAGAACTTCTTCTAAAAACGCATTTGCTTCTCCGTCCATGCCCCATTCCATGAACGATTTGTAGTATTGAAGATCAGACTGTAGATGAGAGCTTTCATTTCTTCTCTTGTTAATCATACTCAACTCTAAATCTTCGTAACTTATTTTATGGAAAGATACTAAATTTTCTAACCAACCAAGCCAAACTGATCTAATTTGATCTGAAGAAGCTCTCCCCATCATACCTTCAGGATCCATATGGTATGGCGGATTGTCGGAAGGCGCTTCTCCACTGACGTATTTCATTACATAAAATTCTGATCCTATGATTTCTTCATTTTGTTCAGAAAATAAAATTTCCGGAACAGGAAATTTAAGATTTTTCAATTGCTCCATAATTTCGACTTGCAACCCAAGATCATATTCAGGAAAAACTTGAAAACCGGTTGGCTTTATTCTCAAGACTATATCCTCATCAATGTTATTCCCTAAAATTTTGCAAGAGAAAGTTTCATTTGAAAAACCACTTGCCTCTGATGATTCGTGTGGCTGTATTGAAATATTTTGTTTCTTGTAACGCTCTTTCGTTTCGAGCCAGCTTTTAAAAATTGATAATTTTTTTTGGAAATTTTTTTCTGAAGAAACAGGCATTATTAGGGCTTATCGAAAAGGTCCTTAAACCCACTAGGCTCGTGAGGCCCCAAAAACAATTGTTCTAAAACACCTCGACCTTGAAGCTCTTTTTTCGGAGTCTTAAGCTGAACTTCACACAATGATTGAATATGAAGAAATGGCGGATCTTGGGGATCGTCATTTAAATCATAGGTGTCATAGTGGGTTTCTAATTCTCCTTTGTATTGGCCATGACCCCAATCAGGGTGCATGTACCCTAAACCACACATAAACATATTTACTTCAGGGGTAATTTGAAATTCAAACAAATCATCTTGTGAAGTTTTTAAGTTCAAAGATAACGATTCAACTCTTCTTGTTTTGGGTAAGTAAGAGATAGACTTTTGATGTGAAACAAAATTAGATTGTTCTTTTCCGTCATCGAATTGAATTTTTGCGAAAGCATTATCAGCTTCTCCTTTTTCGTTATCAATGTAATAAATGTGGGTCGCTAACTCGTCAAAATGAACGGGAGCCCAAAGCCAAAAAAATTGTGGCATTTCAAAGGGCACCATGGGTTGACTGTCGCCGGCGCCAACAGGCCTAACCCCCCAAGATCTGTCTCTCGTTCCAATAAATTCTTTTGGAGATATTTTGATAACTTCATCTTTTATTTTAATTTCTCCAGACCAATTTCCATGCTGAGTTAGCCTGCAGGTATCCATTATTTTTCTCGGACCATCAAAAAGAGTCATATTTGGCTCCTGCATGGGTTCAAATCTTTTGGTGAATTCTAGCTTTGCTGTAATGTCTGAATCATTATTTGTAAGTTCAACAGAAAGCTTTTCTAAAGGCTCAAGAACTTTAACTTCTATAGGGCCTACTTTTGTATCAAGTCTTTCGAGGCCCAGAATTCTTGAAGACCTTATATTATGCTGCTTTCCATCAACTGCCAAAGTGAAAGAAGCGTCCATGATATTCAAATTAGGATACAAGCAAAGTACAGCAGCAAAATAAAAATCTTCTTTTTTGGAATACCCATTAAAAAAATATCGATCATAAAAATTTCTTTCTGTACCAACTTCTGAAACAGGATGAGGTAGTTGGTGAATTGGATAATCGTCTGCTTTAGTAATCATATTTTTTAAATTTTATTATTTAGAAAAGCTCATAGAAGCTATATCAATTTCCATATCAAAATCTCTTCCAGAAGCTTCAA